>JALTBO010000022.1 GCA_027075275.1 Desulfurobacteriaceae bacterium | reverse complement strand
GCAACCATGTCGGGGGGAATTTGCTTTCCAAGGGCAACAACCCTCTCAAGCTGGTCTTTGACGAGCTTTACAAGAGCTTCCTCTTCAATGCTTTGGGGCCTGTACTCAGGTTCAAGAACGTGCTGGAGTTTTGCCCTGAACAGTCCGTCTTCCTTCCTCAGCTCCTCAATCTTTGCCCTTCCGAGGCCCTGAACCAGAATCTTTACCCGGCCGTCGCCCATTTTCATTGCCTTCAGTATTACGGCGACGGTTCCGTAGTCGTAGAGGTCTTCTCTTGTAGGTTCCTCTATCTCCTTGTTCTTCTGTGTGGCCAGGAATATGAGCTTGTGCTCCCTAAGGGCTTCCTCAACGGCGTTTAAAGAAAACGGCCTTCCCACAAAGAGGGGAGCTATCATCATTGGAAAGACGACAACGTCCCGCAGTGGTAGAACGGGGAGCTCCTCTGGAAGCTGCGGTTGATTTATCGGCTCGTTAACCATCTCCGCCATCTCTTATCTCCTTTTCTACTCTTTCTTTTAAGAATTTGAGGAACGGTTCCCTCAAATCCTCTCTCATAAGGGCAAAGTCAACAGTTGCCTGAAGGAAACCTAACTTATCTCCTGTATCGTAACGTTTAACCTCTAAAATCCTACCATAGATGGCCTCTCTCCTGTTGAGGAGCTGGAGAGCGTCTGTAAGCTGTATCTCTCCACCTCTTCCCGGAGGTGTTTTCCTGAGAGCGTCAAAGATACCGGGGGTCAGAACGTACCTTCCCGCAATTGCAAGGTTTGACGGAGCTTCTTCTCTGGAAGGTTTCTCAACTAACTCATCAAGTTTAAAGACTCCCTCATCTACCTCTTTTCCGCCTACAATTCCATACTTTTCAACGTCTTTCTCCGGAACCTCTTGAAGCCCGATAACCGAACACCTGAACCGCTCAAAAACCTCTATGAGCTGTCCTACTGCCGGAGGTTCAGAGACCATAACGTCGTCTCCAAGAAGGACGGCAAAAGGCTCGTTTCCAACGGCCGGTTCTGCTGTAAGAATTGCATGTCCAAGTCCTAAAGGCTCTTTCTGCCTTATGTAGATGAAGTCAGCTATGTCGGGGATTTCCCTGACGATTTTGAGGAGCTCCTCTTTCCCCTTTTCCTCAAGGTTCCTCTCAAGCTCCAAATTCCTATCAAAGTGGTCCTCTATGGCCCTTTTGTGCCTTCCGGTAACGAAGATTATCTGTTTTATCCCTGCTGCAACGGCTTCCTCAACTATGTACTGAATAACCGGTTTATCAACCAGTGGAAGCATCTCTTTAGGCTGAGCCTTTGTTGCCGGTAAAAACCTCGTTCCAAGACCTGCTACCGGAATAACTGCTTTTCTAACAACCATATTCCCTCTCCCTTTTTATTACTTTATTTCCCAGGGAAACCTCCTGGCAAAGATACACTTCAAATATCTTGATTCGGGGATCTGGAGGACAAATGGGTGGTCTTTAGCCTGATAGGTTGTGTAGAGAACTTTTAACGGTGTTCTCGTATCAAAGGCTGCAGAGGTCAGTATTTCCTCTAAAATGGGCGGGGTTATGTGGTGGGAGCAGGAGCAGACAACGATCTTCCCGCCGGGCTTCAGCATCTTTAAGCCCCTTAAGAAGAGCTCCTTGTATCCTCTCTTTGCCTGCTCAACAACTTTCCTGCTCTTTGCAAAGGCAGGAGGATCTATGACAATTGAGTCAAACTTCTCTCCTCTTTCAGCCATTGATTTTAAAAGCTTAAAGGCATCTCCCTTAACGAACTTGAACCTGTCGGCAACGCCGTTTAGCTCTGCGTTTTCTCTTGCAAGGTCCAGGGCCAGCTGAGAGCTATCAAGGGCAACAACTTCCCCGGCTTTTCCAATAACAGCTGCATGAATTCCAAATCCCCCAAGGTGGCAGAAGGCGTCTAAGACCCTATCTCCCTCGTCAACAAACTCTTTTGCGAAGAGGAGTTTGTTCTCCCTCTGGTCTAAGAAGTAGCCTGTCTTCTGTCCTCCAACTATCTGAACGTTGAACTTTATACCGTTTTCAAGGATTACCACTTTTTCGGGAATGTCACCGTAGAGGGGCTGTTCAACTAAGGGAAGTCCTTCAAGCTCTCTGGTCTGAACTGTTGATTTTTCATAGATTCCCTTCGGTTTAACAACTTCAACCAGAGCTCTAACAACTGTTTCTTTGAGTATCTCCATTCCAAGGGTTGTTACCTGAACAACTAAATAGCCATCGTAGTAGTCAACTATGAGACCGGGAAGGTAGTCGGCCTCTGAGTGGATAAGTCTGAATGCTGTGCAGTTTTCAGGAACGATCTCTTTCCTGTAGGCAAGGGCCTCTGAGATCCTCCTGACAAAGAAACTGTAGTCTATCTCTTCCTCTTTCCTGAAGGTGAGGAGCCTTATTGCTATGTAGCTGTCTGGATTGATGTACCCTTTTGCTAAGAAGGCTCCTCTGTAGTCTCTAACTATGCAGAGCTCCCCGGGTCTGGGCCTTCTTGAGTAAGAGAGTATGTCGTTTTTGTAGATCCACGGGTGAAAACCTTTTATTCTCTTTTCTTTTCCTTTTTTAATTGAGACCTGAAGCATGTTACCTCCCGAGGAGAGCTCCCGGCACCAGCTTTAAATACTTTTTAAAACTTTCCCTGTAAGAAATTCTACCTGCAAGAAGACCTGCAGCAAGCTGTGCCAGTTCCGGAGAACGTTTCAGTAAAAAGAAATTTAATCCTTTAAGGTTAAAAAAGAGATGCCCTACTATGCGGGCCCATTTAAACTCCTCTCCAAATAAGGAGTTAATTGCCGTTTCGTAGCTCTTTAAACGGTGGGGGTCCCCTGTTATTAAAAACTGTTTTACAACACCTGCTGCAACAGTTCCACTCTTAACTGCGTAGTAGATCCCCTCTCCGGTTAGGGGGTCTACCAGTCCTCCGGCGTCTCCTAAAAAGAGGATGTGTGGTCTGTAGACGTCATTTTTGCTCTTTCCTGCTGGAATGGGGAAGCCGGAGCTCCAGGTCTCTTTCCCGGTTAAACCGTGCTTTTTGTTAAAGCTGGAGAGAATTTCCCTGAAAGAGCCGGACAGCTTTCTGTTTTTAAACTCTCCAAGCCCTGTAGTTACAACATCTCCCTTTGGAAAAGCCCAGTAGTAGCCCCACTTAAAACTTGTAAAGTCTATTATCAGTTCCTCTTTAGAGTTTTCAACGTAAGATTCGTAGGTAAACCCTATCTCCCTTTTGATTCCCAACTGCCGGGCTATCCTGCTGTTAACGCCGCTTGCAACCAGTAAAACCTTAACCCTGTAACTGTCCTTTGTCGTGTTGAGAATAACTCCGTCAATATCTTTATCTACCGTAAGTGCCGTTTCTCCAAGGTGTATGTCAAACTGTGAGTGGTTCAGTGAATTAAAGAGGAAAGCGTCAAGTTCCTCCCTCTGGGTCATGTAAGTGAGAACGGTGTCTGATGTAAGAACTGTGGAGTTCTTTCCGTTATAGAGTGTAAACCTGGTAATTTTCTTTCTGACAACAGAGTCAACTTCTGGAAAGAACTCTTTTAATATTGTGTAGGCTTTGGAAGTAAGTCCACCTGCACAGGGTTTCTTCCTCGGAAAAGAAGGTGCCGTTTCCACTGCGAGCACTTTAAGACCTGAGCCTTCAAAAACTTTCAGCGCAGAAACGCCGGCAGGTCCCAGGCCTACAACTCCAACGTCGTAAATCATTTCCCCCCGTCCTTATTTTTGCTTTAAGTTAGTTTAACGGCCTTTGTAGTCGGATATCAGTTTCTCAAACTCTTTAAAGAGGTAACGTGAGTCGTGGGGGCCTGGGGAGCTCTCCGGGTGGTACTGAACCGTAAACAGAGGTTTTGTTTTGTGCTTCAAGCCCTCAACTGTTCCGTCGTTAAGCGAGTGGTGGGTAACCTCTAAATCGTCGGGAATTGTAGATTCGTCAACGGCAAAGCCGTGGTTCTGGGCCGTTATCTCAACCCTGCCTGTCTTCCTGTTCTTAACTGGCTGGTTCGCTCCCCTGTGGCCAAACTTCAGCTTGTAAGTAGAGGCTCCAAGGGCTAAAGCTGTAAGCTGATGCCCCAGACATATACCGAAAATGGGCTTTTTATAGGTTGCAATCAGATACTTAATGGTTTCAATGGCGTAAGTTACAGCTGCCGGGTCACCGGGACCGCAGGAGAGGAATATTCCGTCCGGATTCATTTTCAGAATATCTTCAGGAGGTGTGTGGGCTGGAACTACTATCGGTTTAATTCCAACGTCAACTAAGTTCCTCAGAATGTTGTACCTGATTCCAAAGTCCAGAACAACAACAGAGTATTTGAAGTCCTTTCTTTCCGGGTATCCTTCACCAAGCCTCCAGGTCCCCTGAGACCACTCGTAGGGTTCTTTACAGGTAACCTCATCTACAAGGTTTAAACCCTCCATTGGGGGAATAGAACGGGCTTTTGAGATAAGGCTGTCAACGTCTAAATCAACAGTTGAGATAACACCCCTCATCGTTCCTGCGCTTCTCAACTTCTTCGTCAGCTCTCTGGTATCTACCTCGCAGATTCCTACAACGCCGTACTCTTTCAGGTAGTCTTCAAAAGACTTTTCAGCTCTCCAGTTTGAGTAGATTTCAGATATTTCTTTAACGATGAACCCTTCGGCTTTAGGACCGTCAGACTCAACGTCTTCCCTGTTTGCCCCAACGTTTCCTATTAACGGACAGGTCATTGTAACTATCTGTCCTTTAAAAGAAGGGTCGGTTATTATCTCCTGGTATCCCGTCATAGAAGTTGTAAAAACAACTTCTCCTGCAGTTTCCCCTTCAGCTCCGAAGCTGAAACCTTCGTAGTAAGTTCCATCTTCAAGGGCCAGTATAGCCTTTTTCCGATTTAACATCTTTAACCCCGGCTAAACCTTTTAAATTCTGAAGTTAGCGCTTATTATATACTACCGATATTAACGAAAACCTGCGGAGGTATAGATGTTCAGGCTCATTGCCATCTTTCTTTCTCTGCTGTTTGTTGCCGGCTGTCTGTCTGAAAATGGTAAAAAGCCGCTTGTGGTAACAACCTTACCTGTTTGGAAAAGCGTTGCTGAATACATCGGAGGAAGGGATTTCCGTTATTACTCAATTCTTAAAGGTGGAGAGTCTCCTCACACTTACGAGCCCAAACCTTCTGACATAAAAAAGGAAAAAGAGGCTTCTTTGATTATCGTTCACGGATTAGGGCTTGATGACTGGGCTCTAAAGGGTGTGGATAGGAAAAAGGTTCTTAATTTAGGGGAGCTCTTTGCGAAGAAATACCCTGTAGTGAAACAGCCTGGATACCACCTCTGGATGAACCCTGTTCTTATGGAAGATGTCTACTTTGAAGTTGCAGAGCGATTAACCAACTTTTACCCGAACAGGGAAACCTACTATAAGAAGAGGGCTGAAGACTATGCCGCAATGATTGATCAGATGATAGGTAGGATTGATAACTGTTTAAAGGGAGCGAAAACAAAAGCTGTGGTTATCTATCATCCGGTCTGGAAACCTCTTCTTGAAACCTTTGGAATTAAAGTTATAGAAATTGCAAGAACTCCCGAAGAGCAGGTTACTCCAGAGAGGATAAAAGAGGTAATTGAGGAGGCGAAGAAGGCCAATGCAAAACTGGTTATAGGTGAAACTTTTTCAGACAGGAAAATTCCAGAGCTGGTTGCTAAAGAGATAGGAGGAAAGGTAATTATCCTCAACCCTTTGCCTGAAGATAACTACGTTATAGCTCTCTCTAACTGGGGAGAGAAAATCTGCAGTGCCATGAAGGAGTAAGTGATGATCCTGATGATAGACAACTACGACTCTTTTACCTACAACGTTGTTCAGTACTTTGGAAAGTTAGGTGCAGATATTGAGGTCTACAGGAACGATAAGATAACCATAGACGAGATAGAAAAAAAGAAACCTGAAGCCCTTGTAATCTCTCCAGGGCCGTGCACTCCTAAAGAGGCCGGAGTTTCTGTTGAAGCTATAAGGCACTTTGCAGGGAAACTGCCTATTTTAGGCATCTGTTTGGGCCACCAGTCTATAGGCTTTGCCTTTGGAGCAAGGATAAGAAGGGCTAAAAAGCTCATGCACGGAAAGGCCTCTCTGATTCACCACGATGGAAAATTCCTCTTTGAAGGGATGAAGAACCCGTTTTCTGCAATAAGGTATCACTCTTTAGTTATTGACAGGGAAACACTGCCGGAAGTTTTTGAGATAACGGCGGAAAGTGAAGATGATAAGGAAATAATGGGAATAAGGCACAGAGAGCTTCCCGTTTTCGGCGTTCAGTTCCACCCGGAGTCAATTCTTACTGAAGATGGAATAAAGATAATTGAGAATTTCCTTAATCAGATATGAAGAAGATACTGATAGTAACGGGGGAGCTCTCCGGCTTTCTCTACGCTAAAGAGGTTGTGAGGGAGCTCCCGCCAGACTTCAAAGTCTACGGCGTTTTCCTGAAAGAGATTCCCGGAGCCGAGAGGATTTACGACTCCAAGGAGCTCCTTGCCTTCGGCCTCTTTGAGGTTCTCGGGAAACTTCCGAAAATACTAAAGGGAAAGAGGGTTATTACCAATTTCCTTAAAAGGGAAAAGCCCGATGCTGTTCTCCTCATAGACTTTCCCGGTTTCAACCTGAAGATAGCAAAAGAGGCGAAAAAGAGGGGAATAAAGGTTTTCTACTTTATCCCGCCTAAACTCTGGGCATGGGGGAAGTGGAGGGCAAAACAGCTGAAAGAGTATACAGATAAGGTTTTTGTCATTTTCCCGTTTGAGGAGGAGTTTTACAGGAATTTAGGGATAAACGCAGAGTTTGTTGGAAACCCGCTTATTGACATCGTTAAGCCTGAAGTAAGTAAAGAGGAGTTTTTAAAAGAGTTCGGATTAAACAGCGATTTCTTTGCACTTCTTCCGGGGAGCAGGCCTACAGAGGTTAAATACCTTTTGGAACCTCTAAAGGACTTTGCAGAGAGTTTTGGAGGGAAGTGGCTGATTCCTGTTGCAGAGAGCGTTAGGGAGCTCTTTAAAGGTTTTAAATCGGAAAACATAAAGCTGATTCCTGAAAACAGGCGCTACAGCTTGATGGCCTACGCTGAAGCCGGAGTTGTAGCTTCCGGAACTGCCTCTTTAGAGGCTGCTCTTCTGGGGCTTCCGCACGTTGTTGTCTACAAGCTGAACCCGTTAACTTTTGCCGTTGCAAAGAGGGTTGTTAAACTACCTTACGTTTCACTTCCAAACCTGATTGCAGGAAAGGAGGTTGTTCCGGAGCTCCTTCAAAACAGGGTAAACAGGGAGGAGCTGTGGCACACCTATGAGGTTGTCCTTAAAAACAGAGAAACGATGAGGGAGCTCCTTCAAACAGATGTAAGGTCAAAGCTGAAAGGAGGAGCCGTAAAACGGGTTGTTGAGAGGATAGTGGAGGAGGTTTGATGGAGCTCTTTGCAGTTTCACAGCCGGGATTGGAAGAGATAACGGCTAAGGAGTTAAAAGAGCTTGGGATAGAGGGGAAAGTAATTCCCGGCGGCGTTGAGTTTGAGGGGGATTTAAGGGAGGTCTACTTAACCAACCTGTGGCTGAGGAGCGCAAACAGGGTTCTTTTAAGGCTCTGTCGGTTTAAGGCAAAACACTTTGCAGAGCTCGTTCGGAAAGCATCAAAGTGCAGCTGGGAGGACTACATAACAGAGGACCTGCCCATTAAAGTTCGGGCGACCTCTAAACGCTCAAAGCTTTACCACACAAAGGCCATAGAGGAAAGGGTTTTAAGGGCAATAAAGGAGAGGTTGGGTTTTGAACCGAAGAGGGCAAAGTATGAGGACGAGGGAACCAGTGTAATCGTCAGGTTTGAGAACGACGTCTGCACGATAAGTGTTAACACCTCGGGGGCTCCCCTCCACAAACGGGGCTACAGGGTCTGTGAGGTTGAGGCACCTCTCAGGGAAAACCTCGCTGCTGCAGTTGTTCTGTTCTCCGGCTGGAAAGGCGAAGTTCCATTAATTGACCCTTTCTGCGGCTCCGGAACAATTCCAATAGAGGCTTCTCTGATTGCTTTAAACATTCCGCCGGGGAGGAACAGGAGATTCGCCTTTATGGAGTGGAAGATCTTTAACGAAAAGCTGTGGGGGGAGCTCCTTAAAGAGGCAGACCAAAAGAGGAAAAGGGTAAACGTTCCTATTTTAGGTTTTGACATAGACCCTGAAGCCGTTGAGTGTTCTGTTAAGAACTCAGAAAAGGCTGGAGTTTCAGAAGTTGTTCAGTTTAAAAACCTCTCTTTTCCGGAAATCTACTACGAAAAGGCCGTTATAGTTACAAATCCTCCCTACGGTGTAAGGCTTCCAAAGAGGCAGGTAGAAACCCTCTACTCTATGCTTGGAGATTGGGCAGCCCGCCACTTCAAAGATGTTGAAATCTACTTCCTCTCTCCAAATAAAAGGCTTGCTGAAAGGGTTGGAGAAACCCCGGAGTTCCTTACCTACTTCTCTAACGGCGGTATCACTGTTGGACTCTACAGAGTAGCTTATATTTCCTGATGAAACTTATCGGGAGGTAGCAGAATGATTGAGAAAGTTCAGGAACTCTCTGAGGAAGTAAAGCGTCTGAAGGAAAGGTATCAAGAGATAAGGGGGTATTTTTGACATAGAGGGGATGAGGAGGGAGCTCTCTGAGATTGAAAAGGAGATGTCCTCTCCAGACTTCTGGAACGACACACAGAGGGCCCAGAAGCTCTCACAGGAGAGGAACAGGATAGAGGCACAGTTAAACGCATTCTCCTCTGTTGAACAGAAAATTGAGGATTCAGAAGTTCTCATAGAGATAGCTGAGGAGGAAGGAGACGAGGAGCTCCTCAAAGAGGCAGAAAACAACCTCAAAGAAGTAGAAAAAGAGCTTAACGAACTTGAGGTCAAGAAAGTCCTCTCCGGAGAGTACGACAGGAACAACGCAATAGTAACAATCCACGCAGGGGCCGGCGGAACGGAGTCCTGCGACTGGGCAGAGATGCTAATGAGAATGTACTTGAGGTGGGCAGAAAGGAAAGGGTTTGAGGTTGAAATATTAGATCTTCAGGAGAACGAGGAAGCCGGAATAAAGAGTGCAACACTTCTGATAAAAGGCCCTTATGCTTACGGTCTTTTAAAGTCTGAACACGGAACCCACAGGCTTGTAAGAATCTCTCCCTTTGACGCCAACGCCCGCCGCCACACCTCTTTCAGTGGGGTAATTGTTGTTCCGGAAATAGACGATGAGGTAGAAATTGAAATTAGAGATGAGGATATAAGAGTAGATACTTACAGGGCTTCTGGAGCAGGCGGTCAGCACGTTAACAAAACAGACTCAGCAGTTCGTATTACGCACATTCCAACGGGAATTGTTGTAACCTGCCAGAGCGAAAGATCTCAGATACAGAACCGCCAGAGGGCGATGAAAATTCTAAAGGCAAGGCTCTACGAACTTGAGATGAGGAAAAGGGAGGAGAAGATAGCCGAGGCAAAGGGGGAACACAAGAGTATTGCCTGGGGGAACCAGATACGCTCGTACGTTTTCCAGCCCTACCAGATGGTTAAAGACCACAGAACCGGAGTTGAGACTTCAAACGTTAACGCCGTGATGGACGGAGAGATAGACCAGTTTATAGAGGCCTACCTCAAGCAGAAAGCCCGACAGTAGTCGGGTTTAATAAATTATCTTTAATAAGTTAAATAGTCATAAGTTTTTTTATAAGGTTGTTCTTATGTAATCATTAGCCTTCTTGATATTTAGAAAATAAAATATAAGATAGATTCCGTAAAGCCAATCTTATTAGGAGGAAAAGATGAAAGGGAGGCGATGGAAAGTTACTCTTTCTGCCGGAACCCTGTTTCTTTTAGGGTTGTCGGCTCAGGGTTTCTCCCACCCGCTGGTGCCCCTCAAAGATATAAATGGTAACCCCATTTCCAAAACCCTTGATTCCTCAAACGAAATTACCATCGGCGGGAAAACCTATGTTGCAGGAAACCCCGTAAGCTGGGAAGTTACCTGTGGTGCCTGCCACAAGGAGATTACAGGAGATGTAAGCACAGGCCTCCACTCTCCCGGTCCCATACATGCAGCCTATCACATAGGCAGAGGCTGGGAGGAGATGTCAGACTCTTTCGGTGCCGACAGAGTAAGGAAAGGAATTGACTGGAGGAAGTTCCTCAGGTCTTTAGGTGACGACGGTGCCTGGTGACCACCTTCATACCGCCAGTTGGCGGCTAAACACCCTGCAGACGACCCAGGCCTTGCCCCTGACATTAACAACGGCATTGACTACAGGGGTAAAGTGGCCTACGACATGGACATGGGAACCCCCGATAAGATCTTTACCTGTGCCTCCTGCCACTCCGGTGGAATTATGACTTTTGACAGGGATACAGGTAAAAGACACGACGAGATTGAAAGCTGGGACGATACAAAAGACGGAACAGGTTTTTACTCTAAGGCTTCATATACAGACAGTGAAGTTGACGGTGACCTCTTCTCCTACACTCCAGATGAAGAGTCCCGCGGTTACATAGGAATGCCCCACAAGTTTAACTGGAAGAAGTCCGGTGTTCTTGATACAGACTGTCTCCTCTGCCACTCTGATAGAACTCTGGCGGAACAGGAAAAACTTGTAGTAAAAACTGCAAACGGCTGGAGTGCTGCCAACCCAACTCCAGCAAACCCAAGGGTTTTCGTATTTGTTAAGAAAGACCCAAGCGGAGAGGTTGTTGAAGTCTCAATGGGATTCCCGCCCCAGCTAACTCAGGATGAGGCCCAGAAGGGCTACACAATAGACTCTGCAGCGTTCTACTCAGATCCACTTGAGAGGCTGGTTGCTGTTTACTACGGAGATGTTATTCAGAAGGTTATTGGAGCGGAGCTCCAGAACTCCGGCGTTGACCCCAGCACGCTTAACCAGCAGCAGATGATGGCAATCCAGAGCTTCACAATCGGCGTTATTACAGGCTACCTGAAGCACGGAATGACAACTGGATTCACAATTCCCTACTCACAGCTGAGTCAGAAGATAGGCGTTGACCTTAAAGACTTTACCTACAACGATTCTGACTTTAGCAACAGGCTTTCCGGGTTCTTCGGTCAGTTCTACTTAGACATCGGAGCTCCCAACTTCTCTGCCAGAGATTACCTGAGAAACGCCTTCTACGAGTCAACAACAGAGGGTCAGCCCTACGTTGGAGCTGGTTTCTTCGTAAGAGCGGCGTCTCCTCAGAACAACTATTCCTACAACCCGATGAAAGATACAGATAGTACTGTTCCATTTGTAAGGCTTGCAAGGGCAGGACACTTCTACGGCTGGTCTGCAACGGGAACATTAATGGCAATAGC
>JALTBO010000021.1 GCA_027075275.1 Desulfurobacteriaceae bacterium | reverse complement strand
AGACTCCAAGAGCTTATCTACTCTAATTTTCTTTCCTTTAAACTCAACTTCCCTTTCCTTCCCGTCAATAAGGACTACAATTTTCCCCAAAGTTTCCTCCGGAGGCCGTTTTGAAAGTCTACCTTGATGACTGGAGAGATCCGCCGTCTGAAGATTATATCGTTGTAAGAACCGTTAACGACCTAAAAGAGCTTGTGAGAAAGCGCGGAAGAGAAATAGAGGTTTTAGATCTTGACAACTACATGGAGGAGTTTGTCCCCTTTGGCGGGAACGGGATTGATTTTATAAAGTGGTTAGAGGAGGCCGTTTTCACAGGAGAGGTAGAGCTCAACCCTGATGTTAAAATAGTTTCCCACTCGTCAGACCCCTACATGAAACGGCTCATTGAAGAAATTGGAAGAGGAATAAAAGCCTATTTGAGGAGTAAGAGATGAAGCTCAGCAGAGAGGAAGTTCTCCACATTGCAAAGCTTGCGAGGATAGAACTCCGTGAAGAGGAGATTGAGAAGTTCAGAGAGCAGCTTTCAGAGATTCTGAACTTCGTTGAGAAGCTCAACGAACTTGATACTGAGGGAATTGATCCCAAGTTCTCCGTTGTTCCCCCTGAAAACGTTTTAAGGGAAGACATCCCCGGGCTCAGCCTTCCCAGGGAAAAGACCTTTATGAACGCTCCAGAAACAGACGGAGAGTTCTTCATTGTTCCAAAAGTGGTTAAGAAGTAGGAGGAGGAGATGGAACTGCTTAATAAGAGCTTGAGGGAGCTCCACACCCTCATAAAGAGAAAAGAGCTGAAACCTTCTGAGCTTGTAGAGGCCGTTTTAAAGAGGATAGAGGAGACAGAAAGCAAGCTCAACGCCTACATAACAGTTACAGACGAAAAAGCCAGAAAAAAGGCAAAGATTGCAGACGAAGAGCTTGCAAAACTCTCCGAAGATGAAATTCCCGAGCTCTTTGGAATCCCCCTCTCAATTAAGGACAACATAAACGTTGAGAACGTGAGGATGACCTGTGCGTCTAAAATCCTTGAGAACTTTGTCTCTCCCTACGATGCAACGGTTATAAAGAGGCTCAGAGAAAAGGGAGCCATATTTGTCGGGAAGAACAACTTAGACGAGTTCGCAATGGGCTCATCAACGGAAACTTCCTACTTCGGGCCAACCAAGAACCCGTGGGACTTAGAGAGGGTTCCAGGAGGTTCCTCCGGAGGTTCGGCAGCAGCAGTTTCTGCCCGCTCAGCCCTCGCCTCCTTGGGCTCAGATACCGGAGGTTCAATCCGCCAGCCTGCGGCCTTCTGCGGTGTTGTTGGGCTTAAACCTACATACGGCAGGGTCTCAAGGTACGGCTTAACGGCCTTTGCCTCCTCATTAGACCAGATTGGTCCCATAACAAAAACTGTTGAAGACGCAGCATACCTGCTGAATATCATCTCAGGTCAGGACTCAAAAGACGCAACAAGCGCAAAAATCCCTGTTCCAGACTTCTTAGAAGCCCTAAACGGAGAGGTTAAGGGATTAAAGGCAGGCCTTCCAAAGGAGTACTTCGTTGAGGGAGTTGACCCTGAAGTAAAGGAAAACGTCTTAAAGGTTGCGGAGCTCCTTGAGAAAAACGGCGTCTCTGTTGAGGAGGTTTCACTTCCAAACACAAAATACGCTGTTGAGACTTACTACATCATAGCTCCAGCTGAAGCCTCATCAAACCTTGGCCGTTACGACGGAGTCCGCTACACCTATAGAGCTAAAGATTACAAAGACCTGATAGATATGTACTGTAAAACCAGGGCTGAAGGGTTTGGAGATGAGGTTAAGAGGCGTATCATGATTGGAACCTACACGCTAAGCGCCGGGTACTACGACGCTTACTACTTGAAAGCCCAGAAAGTCAGGACTCTTATCTATCAAGGATTCCAGAACGCCTTTGAGAAAGTTGATTTCCTCATCACTCCCGTTACACCTGAAACGGCCTTTAAGATTGGAGAGAAGACAGACGACCCGATAAAGATGTACCTTTCAGACATCTTCACCATTGCCGTTAACCTTGCAGGTCTTCCCGGAATCTCCGTTCCTTGCGGTTTTGACAGCAAAGGTCTTCCAATTGGCGTTCAGCTTATAGGAAAGGCTTTTGACGAGGAGACAATCCTTAAAGTTGCGGACTTTGTTGAAAAAGAGCTGAAACTTAATACAGTGCCGGAGCTTTAAGCTCCGGCCTTTGTTATGAGGATAGATAGAGTTTTCCTGGTCTCATTTTTAGCTTCCCTCCTTATTAATACAGCTCTCTTTGGGTTTCTTTTTAGGTTTAAGCCTCCCGAAACTGTCAAAACGATATCTGTTAATATCTCTTTAGAGGAAGATTTAAAACCTACTCTCAGCCCTGAGAGGGGAAAAGAGAAACTTTTAAGAAAGAAAAGCGAGAAAACAGATTCTTCTCATAAAAACCGGCATAGTTTTCCAAAAAAAATAGAAAGGGAACCTGAAAGTAAAAAGAAATTTAAGATTCACAGGAGAGAATTGAGGAAATCAAGGGTTAAAAGAGAGAATACTTTTGAAAATCCCATTAAGTCTGAGAATAGAGTTAATCAAAGAGAAAACTTTCAGAAAGTCCTTTCGGGAGTTGGGAGAAACAGCAGGCCGGTAAAAGAAGAAAAAGGAGATGCCAAGAAGGCCAGCGAATTAGAAAGTGAAAGTGGAAATAAAGAGAAAGGGAGCTCCCCTCCCCTTCACAAAGAGGAAACAGCGGGAGAGAAAACAGAAAATTCAAATTCCGGTGGTATGGCGGGAGCTTCGCAAGAAGCGAGAGAAAACGGAAATAACAGGGCAGGTAAAAAGGAGAGTGAAGACTATCTGAAACTGATTATTCGGGAAGTTGAGAAAAACAAGTTCTACCCGCTAATAGCCCGGAGGATGGGAATTGAGGGTAAAGTTAAGCTGAAAATTGTTATAGGTAAGGGAGGAGAGCTCCTCTCCGTTTCTGTTCTCTCATCAGATTCTGAAATCCTTAAAAGAGCGGCGGTTAAAACCCTTAAAAAGTGCCACTTCCCTCCACCGCCAGGCGGAAAGTTTGAAACGGAGTTGACCATTCACTACAAACTAAAGTGATTACTCCCTCAGGTCTCCAACGAGCTCAGAGATGTTGGAGTATCCCATCTCCTTCAGGTATTTCTCAAGGCCTTCTACTATCTCCTCAACGGCCTTTGGGTTGAAAAAGTTTGCAGTTCCAACCTGAACGGCTGAAGCACCTGCAAGGAAAAACTCAACGGCGTCTTCCCAGGTTGAGATTCCCCCAATTCCGATTACGGGAATAGAAACTGCCCTGGCTACCTGATAAACCATTCTCACGG
>JALTBO010000020.1 GCA_027075275.1 Desulfurobacteriaceae bacterium | reverse complement strand
TGCTTTATCGGGAATGAGAGGGCGGTTTCAAGGTCTTTCAGGAAGCTCTCAACGGTTTGGCCGGGAACTCCGTAAATAAAGTCAGCGGAAACGTTTGAGAAGACTGAACAGACGGTTTCAATGGCTTTAAGGTTGTCTTTTAGAGTTTGTCTTCTTCCAAGGGTTTTAAGGGTTCTTTCTGAGAAGCTTTGAATTCCGAGGCTTATTCTGTTAACACCTATCAGTGAGAGCTCCCTCAATTTCTCTTTTTCAGCATCTTCAGGGTTGAACTCAACGGTTACCTCTGAGAACTGCCCCACTTTTGAGAGGATTGACTCAAAAAAGGCCGGCTCCATCAGTGATGGGGTTCCGCCGCCGAAGTAGACTGTTGGGAACTGGGAGAGCTCCGGTCGGTAGAGAGAAAACTCTTTAAGGAGAGCTTTCCTGTAGGCTGGAATAAGGTGCAGGAAGTTCTCTGAGAAAAAATCGCAGTACTTACACTTCTTCCTGCAGAAAGGGACGTGAATATAAAGGGAGTTAAACTGCTTCTCTCTCAAGTTCCTCTATTTTTTCCTGTAAAGCTTCATCTTTTAGAACTTTCTGAGCTTCTCTGAACCACGAGAGGGCCTTCTCTTTATCTCCCATAGATTGGTAAATCTCTCCTAACTTAACCTTCAGCTTTGCTTTATCTTCTTCGGTGTAGTCGTCTCTCTTTAGCTCGTCAAACAGAAAAGCAATGGCCTCTTTTTCCCTGTTCTGCTGTTTCATTATCTCTGCGAGGAGAACGGCGGCCTTCGGTCTGCACTCTGTATTGAGGGCTTCTCTCGCCTCCTCCTCGGCTTTCTCAAGGTTACCTATTCCCATAAGAGCTTCGGCTGCAGAGATGAGCCTTTTCCCATCTTTCTGTGTCTTAAGGGTGAGAACCTCCTCTTTAATTTTCTTCGGAGGTTCTTCCTCCTTACTCGTTAAGTAATCGTTTACAAGCTCGTTTATGTCAAGTACCTGGTCAAGGACTTCAAGTATCTGCTCCGGTTCGGGGAGCTCCTCCTCTTTAGAGGCTTCAACAGACAGGGAGAACGCTTCTTCAGGTTTAACGGCTTTCAGGTAGGCAACAACCTTTTCGTAGAGGTTTCTGTCTATCAGCTGTATCTTGTTCAGAAACTCCTGTCCTTCTTCTACCTCTCCTAACTCATAATTAATAAGGGCAAGGAGTGTGTACTTAAGTTTCGGTATTGGAATGTTGGAGGCTACCGTCTTCAGGTAGTCTAACCTTCCTACCTCTTTGAACTGAGAGACGACAAACGTTATGAAGTTAAAGTCATCTTTGTGTTCCTGAAGAAGCGTAAGTAGAATTGACTGGACTTTCGGGTCGTCCATGTAGGAGATCGTCTCTATCAGGTGTTTATCAAGAGCTTCTGTTGATTTAATTCTTCTTGCCTTCAGGAAAGACCTGAGGGCCGCCGGGAAATTTTTCAGGTTTATGTACATATTTCCCGCAAGTATGAAGTTGACCAGTGCGTTTTCCGTATCTCCCCTTTCAAAGAGAACATCTCCGTATCTTTCGTAGAAGACCGGGTGGAAGGTGTCTTTAAGGAAGTTCTCAATCATTTCCCTGAGGGTTGACGTATTAGCCCCGGTCTCCTCCATCTTCTGGAAGGCATCTAACAGCACGTTGAAGGCATCGTAGTATAGTTCTTTCCTCTTGAAAGCGTTTGCTAGCAGTTTTATCGCTTTCAGGTTCAGGGGGTCTATCCGGAGGGCCTTCTTAAGGACAGGTATTGCAACGTCGTAGTATTCTTCTTCCAGTTTTCTCTCTGCAAAGGAGATAAGGGTTGATACAGCCTCATCTTTTCTTCCTAACTTAACGAGGGCATCAACGTAGGGATTCAGAATGGATATCTGGTCCGGCTTCTTCTCAAGGAGCGCTTTTCCTAATTTTACTACTGTCATGTAGTCTTGACTTTTGACAGCTTCTGAAAAGAGTTCTTCATCACCTTTTTTCCTGAAAAAGTCAAATAGGCCCAACGTTCCCCCCGAAAGTTTGGGTGTCAGTGTATTATATTACAGTGAATTCTATGGGAGTTTAAGAAAATGAAGGTAAACCTGCAGGTGAATCCGGAAAGGGCAAGGGAGGTGGGGCTTATACTTGTAAGAACTCTTGAAACAGAGGGGATTTTTGGTCACAGGGAGCTCCCTGATGATGCCGTGAAAGAGGTTGCGGAAGAGCTTGACAGAGAATCGCTTTTGTTGGTTGTCACCTATACAACAGCCCTTGACTACATGAGAAACGCAGATGAGCTCTGGAGGAGCTCCCTCAACACCCTTAAAGATGAGGAGGTAAACTGGGTCTTTAATCCCGATTCTGTCGTGAAAAGGGGAAAAGAGGAGCTCCTTAAAGCTCTGGAGAAACACGGCCTTGCAAAAAAGAAACACAGGGATACAGAGATATGGTATACGCTGTCTCAAACCCTTTCCCGGAAGTACGGTGGCAAGTTAACAGCCCTGTTTGAGGAATACAGCTACGACGTTGTCTCTATGTTTGAAGATTTCCTTAAGAATAGAAAGGAGGAGTTTCCTTCCCTTTCGGGTATGAAGATATTTCCGCACTGGATAAGAAGCCTTAAAGAGAAGGTGCCGATTCCTGTTAAGAGAGTTGAGGAGCTCCCCATTCCCGTAGATGTTCACGTTGCAAGGGCGACTTTTACAACCGGCTGTATAACCGGGAAATACTCTGCCAGAGGAATTACTGAAACCGTGAAGAAGAAGGTGATTGAGGTGTGGCGGGAAGGTTTAAAGGGAACGGAAATAGCTCCTATAGAGATGTTCAGACCTCTGTGGCTTCTCTCAAAACACGGCTGCCACTACAGGAAGGACGGAGAGAGGCCTAAACTGGAGCAGTGTCCTGTCTCCTCTTTCTGTGTTGACGGGAAAGTGGTTGTTACTTCCAAAAAAGTGGAGATAGATACGTGAGAAGAGGGTTTACCCTTTTAGAGCTTCTTATAGTTCTTGTAATCCTTTCCCTCCTGTTAACGCTTTTCTTCCCTGTTATTGTTAAGAACGGCTTAAGTTCAGACGAGAGTTTTAAGACAAAGATTTCAACCCTCTTTTCCTCCTCTTTTGTTCCGGGAAGGAGTGTAGAGGTCTGTGTAGACTTTAAAGGGAATTCCTTAACCGTGGGAAGTGAAGCAGTCAAAGTTCCTTATAAGTTGGACGTTCTTGTACTTCCCGGGAAAATCATCTCGTCGGAACTTACTAATAAGTTCTGTTTTGATCTGAAGAAACTTACTTATGGAGCTCTCATTGGCGAAAAGGGGGAGCTCCACCCGTCAATCCTCTTTACCTTTCCCTCAGGAGAAGTTCTTTTCTATAATCTTTCAA
>JALTBO010000019.1 GCA_027075275.1 Desulfurobacteriaceae bacterium | reverse complement strand
CGATAACTTTCATATCAAAGGCTTTAGCCCTTATTCCAACCCTTGAACCGATACGGCCAAAGCCAATAATTCCGAGAGTTTTCCCCGCAAGCTCAACCCCCATAAACTTTTTCCTTTCCCACTTCCTCTCTTCCTTTAAGGACTTGTGGGCGTAGGGGATGAGCCTTGCGGCAGCTATCATCATTCCCATTGTGTGTTCAGTTGCAGCTAAGGTGTTTCCCGTAGGTGCGTTGACAACCAAAATTCCCCTTCTGGAGGCTGCTTCAAGGTCTATGTTGTCAACGCCAACGCCTGCCCTTCCAACAACCTTCAGCTTCTTTCCCCTCTCAAGGAGCTCCTCCGTAACCGGTGTCCCGCTCCTTGTAATAAGGGCGTCATACTCAGGGATAATTTCTAAAATCTTTTCAAAGTTCCTGAAGAGCTCCGGATCGTAAGTTAGCTCAACATCAGGTTGCTTCCTGAGGAGCTCTATCCCGGCATCTGCTATGTGCTCTGTTATCAAAACCTTAAACTTTGACACTTCTAAACCTCCAGAAATTGCTGTTTAGTTTACGATTTTACTGAAAAGGAATTATAGACTAAGAGGGAGTCTTAACTTGATAAAGGTTTCCCAGCCCTAAGGCTGGGAACGGGGAAGGTGCAAAGTGTTGAGGGCACGATGGGTATCGGAAGAATAAATCAAAGTTCTAAGCTGAAACTACCGTTAAAAATTCAACGGTTGTTTTTCTTATGGTTTTTATAAGTCCTAAGTAAATTAACAACTTTGGGGGTTCTTAAATTTTCAGCAGTTAACTGTTGAGTTTTCAACGGTTTTGTTTAAAAAGTATCCGGTGTATTATGAGGTTAGAAGTTAATACAGGAGGAGAAATGAAAAAGGATCTGATTTCAAACTATAAGCGAACAGTGGAAGAAGTTAAATGTGCCTTGGAGACATGCTCATTAGAAGAAGTGAAGAATATTTTTGAAGAATGCTTATCACTAATAGTTGAGGATGTTTCTAAAAACTGCTCGGTGGAAGATGTTAAAAAGATTTTAGAAAAATGTTCATTAGAAAAAGCTGAATATATTTGTTTAAAAGGAAGGGTTAGAGCTGTTTTAGAAGGATGTTTATCAGCAAAGCTAAAAAGCATTTCTGGTAATACCTCAGTAAAAGAAATTAAGGAAATTTTGGAAAGTTGTTTAGAATCGGCAGAACAAGAAGAAATATCTTTGTCGGTAGTGAAAAGTTTATCAAAAATTGTTTGGCAGTCGGATAATTATCCGATAATAATTTTCCCTGAACTTTATTCAGATGGCAAAAGAATTTATGCAATTAAAATAGAGGAGGCATTAGAGCTTCTTTGGTCTAAATATATATCGCTGGAATTTAAACCAAATGAAATACTATTTGTTCCGTTAGCTGCATCAGGAATTATCTGCAAAGTTTTAACCCAATTTTCAGAAGGTAATAACTATCCGTCTGAGTCTCTTTTAAAGGATTTGCAGAAGATAGATCTGCTTTCCTTAAAAACCTTTATCCTTCTATTAAAGGAAACAAAAATTCAATTTGGAATTCTGGTTATATCTCCTGAATGCACACCTGAAATAGAAGAATTGAAATTAATAGAAGCGGCGTCAACAGTTTTCTACTTAGATAATGGAATAAATCTGCTTTTAGTAAGTGGAGAAACTTTTAGGAAGCTGTTAAAAAACCCTGATGTAGGAAATTTAAAATCCTTTCATTTAAGGGGAAGTGATTTATATCGGGGTTTGCTGACCTTTACTAAAACTTTTCCATTTCCCGGTGAGACTCTAAAGCTTTTTCGGATCATAGACTCACCGCTTTCAAGAAAAGTTCCTCCAAAAACTGTTTTTCCTCCTGATATACCAATGAGAAAAGTTGGAATGAACCAGCTTAAAGCTTCCTATGTTACCTTAGCAGACCTTAGAAAAGGAGATGAAGTAACTGATGAAGATGAAAAGAAGTTGATATGGAATGGAGTAAGTAAGAAACAGCTCTTAGATTCTCCAGCCATTCGGAGAAATGACATTCTCATTACTATAAAACGGAAAACCAACTTCAATGTTGCTTTCATATGTGAAGAGACTCCTGAAACAGACCGGGAAATCTACATTGCAAAGCCGGATATGGCAATAATTCGTCTCAATCCAGAAGAATTTTCAGCTAAGGAGATAGAAAACTTCTTTAAGCTACTGATGGCGGAGTTTAAAACTTTCCCATCAGATAACAATCCTGCTAAGAAGACTTTAAACATAAATATTTTGAGGAATGTTGTGGGGGAGCTTGTTGTTGATGGGTTATTTAGGAAGTTTCTTAGAGAGGAAAACTTAGAAAAACTAATGGTAGATGGAAGAAAAATCCTTAAAGGAAAACTTTTGAAATATTTAAATGCTTCTCCTTTAAGGGCTTAATTCTAAGAGTAGGAGGTGGTTATGCTTGCTTTTGCGAGTGAAATTTTAACCAAAAAGTTGAGCAGATTAATTATAGGTCAGGAGTCAGCTATTGAGTCTGTAATTTTGGCTGTATGTGAAAACTTTGAAGCATATGCTTCTGGAAGGTCGGAGAAGATTAATAACATATTGTTGATGGGGCCAACGGGAAGTGGTAAAACAGAAATGTCAAGAAAATTAAGCATAGTTTTAAAAGTTCCTTTTGTTAAAGTTACAATAGCCGATTATACTCTGACGGGTTATCATGGAAGAGACCCTCAAGAAATTGCAGCTGTTGATTTTAAAGAGGTTTTAACAGAAGAGCACTGTAAAAGGATAAATGAATACAGAAACAGGTTCTTTTTCCATAAAAAAACTGTTGAAGTTTTAAAATCCTTAGATATTCCACCTTTGAGATATAAAATAGCACTGGAGTTTTTATCAGCTACAGTTTTTCTTGAACAAGAAGAAGTTATAGAGGAAATATTCTCAAAATACGGCACGAGAGCAGAGATTAAAAATGCAATAAAAGATACCATTTATGTTTTGAATGAGATAAAGAAAAGTTTTAAAACATTAAAACCAGATAGTATTGATTTCAAATATTTTAGGGAAAAGCCGTTTGGTATAATATTTGTTGATGAGATTGATAAAATACTGATTAAAGAAAGAAATGATGGAGCTTCTTTTTACCGTCCGCTTCAAAATTTTATGCTTACTATGATTGAAGGTGCTGTTGTGACGTCGGAAAATGGTGATTTTGGTAGAGCTCAAATTGATACTTCACACATTACTTTCATTCTTGCAGGGGCTTTCTCTGAACATTCTCCCGATGAGTTTATCCCTGAGCTTAAAGGTAGGCTTAATGTTAAAGTAAGAATTAAAGAACTTGAGTTTGAAGATTATCTTAAGATTGCCAATCTTCAGAAGTTTGATATTCCGGAGGTGGTAAAGGATAAGCTGGTAGTTGTTGAACCGACCGCTACCATAGAGATTGCCAGAATTTGTGAAGAGTTAAATGGAATGGAATATCTCGGAGCTCGGAGGTTAAAAGAGATAGTTTCTAAGGTGAATAGAGCGATTAATAGAGAATTGAGAAGCGGCAGCTCTTTTCCTATAGTTGTGGATGGAAATTTTGTCAGGTGGGCTGTTTCCTTTGAACCGCCTTGTGAAGAAATTTTCTTCACAAGGTCTAATATGAATTGTGAAGCTATTTCATCCTCTGATTCTAAGAAAATATCCGAGTTAAAAGTAAAAGAACATATAAACGATAGTTTGGTTAAAGAACTTGTTTCTTATTATGAGGAAATGTTGAGGGAACGAGAGGGTAAATTAGAACTAGGGCGCATCTTAAATTCTGTTATTGGAACGCATCTGAGAAAGAGAGATTCAAAAGGGAAAACAGTTTTAGAGTATTTAATAGAAAAGGGAGTTATAAAAGCGATAGATAAAACCACGAGCAGATGGTTAAAGAGAAATTTTGAAAAAAAGACTCTTAAACGGATTTTGAAGAGGGTTAATATAGTTGAAGATGAGTTTCCTGAAGATATGCTTTTTGAAATTTAAATCTTAGGATTTAGGGGAGGTATTAATGGATAAGCGCTACGAATTGTTGGAAGAAAACTTTGATATAGATCTTGACGATCTTGATCCGGAAGAGATGAAACAGTTAGTAGAAGCGTTCAGGAGGGGGGAGGAGCTCCCCCCCGATAAAGAAAAATTAGCTAAACAACTCGTTCTTTTTTCGTCAAATTATGAGGATTTCAAAGTTGGAAACTTAATGGTTGTAGAGTTTCTTCAAGGGAAAAGGAAAATTATGAAGATACCTGTAATCTTAAGTGAAAAAATAAAGATAGCTATTCCTCTTTATTCATTTGAATGTAGGAAGATGAAGAGGAGATTTATAATATAAACTAATTGAGGAAAAAGTTATGGTTGCTTTAAGTCCGCTGCAGATTGTATTGGAAAACTGTCCTTTTAGAACAGATATTATGGTATATGAGGGAAATAAATCCAGGGAAGATGAATTAGATCATTTGCAAGATTGTGTTTTATTAGCCAGTGTGCGTGCAGGCATTGTTTTTTTTAAAGATGAGACTATACTTGGAATTAAGGATATTAGAACAGCAGTAACTGACAGGTGGAAGGCATTAATACCTAAAAGAATAATCCAACCTCTCCGACTGGTAACTGAAATTGAAGCTTTAGATAAAAGAGAAGTTTCAGATTTATTTGATAAAGTAATTGAAAAACTTGAGAACGATGATTTCATTCTTTCTGAAAAGGAGAGAAAAGTTTTTTTAAAAATTTTCAGAGAGCCATACAACCACTTAAGGGAGATTGAAGAACTATACAATAGGATTATATCTTATAATAAATATATTCTTTCCAAACTGTTTCTTGATCTTATGAGAGATGCGGGAGTTAACTTTGAAATTTCTCCCGTGGCAACGCTTTTTACGTTAGAGAAACTCAAACTTTCCAACAAACAGAAACTTGCATTACTGTTCTTTACAAATATTAACTGGTATAAGAAAGAGGTAGCACCTATTCTGTTTCTAAAGGCTATTTCATATTTAAGAGATATTTCTATTGAGGAACTAGTTAAAAATACAAATCTTGTGTTTTGGATTAAGATGAAGAATCATCTTGAAACTTTTATAAATTTCTATAAAAAGAGGCTTTTTGTTCTTGCTCATATTGGAGAACCCTCTGCTTTTGAAGTGTGTTTTCTAAGTTCTATACTTTCACTAAAAGAAATTTCCTCAAGAGAAGTAGAATGTGTGAAAAAGCTTGTAGATTCTTATAAAAGAGGATGGAACTCGTGATGAAAAATAATTTCCTTTAAAGTGGAGTAGAATATTTTAATTCTGCTTTCTGTGACTTCTCTCTTGATTATTCTTTAAAGTCCCTTTTAACTTTCTTAAAGAACTCCATTAGTCTTGTAACAGATGTAAGCAAACTTACTTCATCAAAAATTGAGCTTGATTTAAACACTTCTTCGTATTCGGGAATAAGGTCATAAATTCTATCTTCTGACTCAAGCAGTTCAAATAACTTGAGTTTTAGTTTATAATCCAGTTGCGAATAATAAGTACTTGATATGAAAGCAATATCGTATAAATCCCTTGCCGTTGTTCTTTCCGTAAAAGCCTTAAGCTTTTGTAAAAACAAATCGTTTATGTTGTATATCTTTAAATTACCCTGAACTTTCTCTAAGGGATATTTGGGCGCATAGTTGTTTCTTAGAGAAATTTCTATTTTAACTTTGTTTTCACCAGATTTATCGGTAAGAACAATTCTTTTAACAGTATTAGTGTCCTTTTTAACAAAAACGCTTCCAAGACATTCAAGGCTTTTTACAATTCCCTTGATATTAATTGGATACGTGCAGTCAAAATCCAAATCCTCAGATATTCTGTCAAGGCCGTAGAACAATATTAAAGCCGTTCCGCCTTTAAAGATCAAAGGTTTTTCGGACATTTTCTCTAAAATCTTTAAGATTAAATTTAGTTTTCTTTCTTCTCTTTCTCCAAGCTTTTCTTTTAAGGAGTCTGATATTTGTAAATTCATAATCTCCTCCGCTGTTGTATCTAATCCACTTCTCAAGAATTTCCCTATCTTTTCCTTTTAGGAAGTTTTTAAGTTTTTTCTCAACCTGTTCCAAAATTTCTCTTTCTTCTTCGTCTGAAAAGGCTAAATCACTTACTCTTTTGATGGGAACTCTCTTTTCAAACTTGATTTCATAGAGCAGGTAGTCAAGAAAAGCCCTTACGGGATTGGCAACTTCCTCATCCTTTTCTTTTTTTATCCCGTAATCTCCGCACCAATCCCGAATAAGAGGCGGATATTCCCTATTAAAGTCAAACGCAAAAGAGTGCCAGTCAGCTCCGTGATAGTTGAGAGCCTCAAGGCCTGTAATGTAGTGCATTTTTCTGTCCATTCTACACTCCTGAAAAATTTCCCCTCTCAAAATCTATCTGGTTTTTCCTGTACGGCAATTAAAGGACTTTTTTCTATCTCTGTTATTAAACATGTTTCCAACGTGTTCAGTGTGTATCTGCGTGCGTGTATATATTTAAAATCGGAGAACCTCAGACAGAGGGAAAAGTGGAAAAGCAGAGCATTCTGGAGAAAGAGCTCAAATACAGCTGGGACGGAGAAAGGAGCAGGGACATTCTTATAGTCAGACGAATGAACTGGGACGACCCTGTAGAGGTTTACAGGGATTACGGAAAGAGATTGACCAGATACTTGCACGTTCGGGAATGAACGACGTGATGTTTTTAGGGCTTAACGGAGTGGCTGAGTTATGGATAAGATAGATCCTTTTGAGGATACTAAAGCCTTTGTTGAAATGGTAAAGCTGAGCAATATTGAACCGGATTTAAAACAGATAGCTGTATTTTTCCCAGATGCTTTACTTATTGAAGATGAAGATTACAAAGACCCTGAATTTGGAAAGGGGCTTTTTTGTCTTATGCATACAGACCCGTACAGATTTTCAAGAATAGTAGAGTGTCATGTGAACAACTATAACGTTTTGGGATACAGGCTAATAAAGGAAAATCAGGCTCCTGAGGGGAAACTTGTGGGGATGTTCATCCTTTCCATAGCTGTTAAAAATGCTGGTTTTGAGTTATTTAATGAAATGCCCCGCCCTGAATACTTTAAAGCAGTCATAGATACGCTTAAGCATATAAAACTTGACGAAATTGATAGAGCTTTAAAAAGCATAGAACCGCCGCAGGGAGTAAAGGAAGAATTTAAAGAACTTTTAACACCGTATTTTTACTGGCAGGAGTATAGAAGGAGCTTAGAGGAACTTAAAGAAGAATATGTTTGGGCCTTTCTTGCACACCTTAATTCCATATTATCTGCATTTTTCCTGATTTCCTTTCGTCAGTCAGCTAAATCTTCACAAAAAAAAGAATCTAAAGTTATCCAACTGCAGGGAAATGTAGGCAAGGTTACCTTAAAATATCCTAATCCTTGAGGAACTTCTTGATCCTGAAATTTTTACTGTAAAACTTCAGGGGGAATAACTGCGTAAGTTTTTGAAACTTCCCTTGATAGAGCCTTTATAGCATCTGTTGGAGCTACGTTGGAGAGCTCCTCTATTTTTTCTCCAACTTTCACTTTTATCACTTCATTTCCCTGTGGAGAGT
This sequence comes from Desulfurobacteriaceae bacterium, assembly GCA_027075275.1. GTDB lineage: Bacteria > Aquificota > Aquificia > Desulfurobacteriales > Desulfurobacteriaceae > Balnearium. Next base: position 34,884 of record JALTBO010000019.1, on the reverse strand, counting down.
AGTAGGAGTAGGCAACCTTTGAGGGTTCTACTACCTCAAAGTAAAATTCTGTGGGGAATCCGGCCTTTTCTACTCTTTCTTTAAGCTCTAAGAGATCAGAAGGTTTAACTTCAACCGTTCTGAACAGCTCCCTTCTGACGAACCGTTTTGAGAGGTCGGAAATTACTCTGTCTTTAAATTCCTGAAGGTTGTATATGGAACAGATTATGTGGCCGTCTGTAAGTCTGAAAAATTCCTCTATGCTGTTGTTCTTCAGGCAGTTTTTCAGGCTCGGGTCTATCGGCAGTTCCTCTCCGTTTAAAATGAGCTCCCTCATCCTTTTTACTATCTTCTGAAGGAGAACCTGGGCAGACAGGTTTACTTTGTGGAAGTAGACTGTCCAGTACATCTGATACCTTGACATTACATAGGATTCAAGGGCGTTGAATCCTTTGGAGCTCCATACCAGCTCTCCACCTTCAACCTGAGCAGATATGAGTATCCGATTCGTATCTATCCTTCCAAAGGAGACTCCCGTGTAGAAGGCGTCTCTTTTCAGGTAGTCTAACCTGTCGCAGTCTAACTGGCTTGATACCAGCTGGTATTTAAATGGCTGTTCAGCTTCTTTCCTCAGGATTTTTTTTGTCTCTGAAATCAGTTTTCCGTCAATTCCCGTTTCTGCTTCTACTATATCAAGAGCTTTCTGTGTAAGCTCCTCGTGGTTAAAGGGAAGTATGTAACCTTCAAGTGCGTGGGAGAAGGGAGAGTGGCCTAAGTCGTGAGTCAGGGCTGCAAGCTTTACAGGTAAAGTTTCGCTGTCTGAAAATCGGTAACCGTTTAATTTCAGGTAGTTAAACGCTTTTTCAACCAACCAGTAAACACCTAATGAGTGCTGAAAACGGGTATGTTCGGCTCCCGGATAGACCAGATAACAGGGACCTAACTGGCGGATATACCTGAGGCGCTGGAGGGGGGAGCTCCTCAAAACCCTGTCAGTGGAGCTCCCCCTTTCTATCAGTATGAACTCCTCGTAAACTGGATCCATCAACAGCTTATACTTCTTCACCCTTACACTCTTTACAGATTCCGTAGCAGATAGCCGTACAGCTTAAAGGTTCTCCTACAGATTCTACCTCTTTTCTGTTCACCTCTGGAACAACGTCAATGTCGTATATCCTTCCGCACTTTAAACAGATAAAGTGGCTGTGGGGTTCAACTCTTGCGTCGTACCTTACTTTGTCTTTAAGCGTTGGAACCCTCTGGACAAGCCCTACAGATTCAAGACTTGATAACGTTCTGTAAACGGTAGTAAGGGAGATTCCCTCAATTTTGTCCTTCAGCTCTTCAAAAAGTTCTTCCGCTGAAGGGTGATCGTGCCTTTGGGCAATGGCCTTATAAACGGCAAGCCTCTGAGGGGTTACCTTAAGTCCGAGAGTTCTTGCCTTTCTCTTAAATTCCTCAACCTTCCTTTCAAGGTCCATTTTTAACCTCTGCATAAATGTTTTAAGAGCAAACTATTTGTATATGCTTAATTTATTCCTTAAATCCGAAAAAGTCTCCTACTTTTACTCTGTAACCTCTTATGAACTCTTCTCCCGATATCTCCTTTCTCCCTTCAGGTTTGAGCCTTTCAATTTTCAGAGCTCCGCTTCCCGTTGCAACTATTAGTTCTCTATCTGCCCTTATCACCTCTCCCGGCTTTCCCGTTCCTTCAACTGGTTGGGCTTTGGTTATTTTTACCAGTTTTCCTCTAAATTTTGTGAATGCAGAGGGCCACGGTGTAAATGCCCTTACCTGGTTGAAGATCTCCTCTGAGCTTCTACTCCAGTCAATTTTCCCCATCTCTTTCTTTATCTGAGGGCAGTAGGTTGCTTCTTCCTCATTCTGGGGAACGGGTTTTATCTCTCCTGAGATGTAACGGGGAATGGTTTCTACTATGAGCTCTGCTCCAGCCTTTGCCAATTTGTCGTGGAGGGTTTGAGCATTGTCCTCTTTTTCTATCTTTACTCTCCTCTGGCTTATTATGTCGCCGGCATCAAGTTTCGGGATGACCTTCATTATTGTTACTCCGGTTTCCTCCTCTCCGTTCAAAAGTGCCCACTGAATAGGAGAAGCACCCCTGTACTTTGGAAGGAGTGAAGCGTGAACGTTTATAGTTCCGTACTTTGGAAGATTTAACAGCCACTCGGGCAGTATCTTTCCGTAGGCGGCAACAACTATTAAATCTGGCTCTATATTTAGGAGCTCCCTTTTCAGCTCTTTGTTTTCCTTAATCCTCTCCGGCTGGTAAACGGGAATTCCCGATTTTTCTGCAACTACTTTTACAGGAGGGGAGGTCAGTTTCTTCCCCCTTCCGGCAGGTCTGTCGGGCTGTGTGACAACCAGTTTAACGTCATAACCTTCATCAATCAGCTTTTTCAGTGAAGGAACTGCAAAGTCAGGAGTTCCCATAAAGACCAGTTTAAGTTTTTTCACCGAATACCTCCAGAAGTTTTTCAAAAGGGAAAGCTCCCTCTCTTAAGAGTTTCGGTTTTCCGTTTAGTAGAGAGACAAGGGTAGAGGGCTTTCCGTAGGTTTCTCCCTCTACACAGAGGGATATTTCATCTTTGAAGTATCTGTAACATTCGGAGCAGTTTTCTGCCGGTTTTTCCCCTTCTGTGTTTGCGCTGGGGGCAAAGAGGGGATGGGAGAGCTCCATAACCTTTATTAGAAACCCATCTTTTGGAATTCTTATTGCAACATCTTTCCTTCCTGTTATTTCCTTTATGGGGGAACTCTCCTTCAACGGGAGGACAACGGTTAGCCTTTCCGGGAAAATTCTCTTTAGTTTTTCTTTCGTCTCTCCCGGAAAGATTACTCCCATTTCCTCTGCTCTTTCAAGAGAGTTAAACAGGACTATTAGAGGTTTTTCCCTACTTCTCTTCTTCAGTTTGTAGAGCCTGTCAAAGACGGTTTTGGAGAGGGAGCTCCCCAGCACACCGTAAAGCGTATCTGTGGGGGAGCAGACAATCTCTTTCCTCTTTATAAACTCCGCAACTATCGGAGCTGCAGATAACTCCTTCTTAATTCTCTCCATTTTCCTCTTTAATCTCAAGAAGGTGTTTATTGTAGAGGAAAACGAGATCTCCAATGTTGCAACAGAGCTCTTTTGCAACAGGCTCACACTTTGCTTTCAGTATGAAGAAGATGTCCTTATCCTCTATTCCATCTAAAGTCTCAAAGTTTGCCTGTCCTTTTGAGATAACGAAAAACGCCTTATCCCACGCTTTCTTGAACTCCTCAGACGCAAATTCAAAATCAACGCCTATGTAGTCCTTTCCTGTTGTTATCAGTTCGTCTGCTATCTCGTTTGCCCCGGTTTTTACTGCGTCTTCAACTGTGGCATCGTTGAGAATGGGACCTCCTCTAACGGCCAGAATAACTTTCATTCCTCTTTCTTTTAGTTCTTTCATCAGGAATTTGTCAAATACTATCTCTCCTGCGTTATCTGCAACGTAGAGAACAGTTTTTCCGGGAACTAAAAACCTCTCAAGGATCGCTTCGTCAAAGTATGCAAAGGGAGTTTTGAAGAAGTTCCTTATTTCCTCCTCAAGGTCAAAAGCCCTCGGTACTCCAAAGTCAATAACGTTTCCCAGAGCGGCTAACTTTATCGCTGCGGCAAGCCGGTCTTCTGACTTCTCGTAAATCTCGTCCCTCAGATGGGGTTCAAGCTTAAGGGCTATGGAGTTGTACTTGTCCTTTAAAACTTTGTAGGGGTCATCAATTCCCGACATCTTTTTAAATATCCTGTGGATAAAGGTTGCGTTGTGGCCGGGGGATTTTTCAGGTTGAAGGTCTTTGTATAAGAACTTTGCGGCTTCTCTCTCAATCTCTATGGTCTTTTCCCTGCTGAGACCTGCAACTTCTGCTGCCTTTCTTATCTGGTTGAGGAAACAGGGAAGGCAGAGTGGATAAACTTTCATAGCTTAACCCTCTAATACTTTTTTCTTCATCTTTTCTCTGTACTCTTTAAGTTTCTGGCGGAGCTCTGTGTACTTAATTGCCATTATCTCCGCTGCCAGAACGGCTGCGTTCTTAGCACCGGCCTTTCCTATGGTTACCGTTGCAACGGGAATTCCTCCGGGCATCTGAACGATTGAGAGCAGTGAGTCAATACCTTTCAGGGGAGATGCGTCAAGGGGAACGCCTATTACGGGAAGGGTAGTTTTGGCGGCTATAACTCCACCTAAGTGGGCGGCGTACCCGGCTGCGGCGATGATTACGTCGTACTCCTCCTCTGCCCTTTCGCAGAAAGCGATAACTTCATCAATTGTTCTGTGGGCAGAGAGAACTTTAACGTCGTAGGGAATGCCAAACTCCTCTAAAGTTTTCATGCAGCTTTCCATAACCGGCATGTCTGATCTGCTTCCCATAACAACGGCAACTTTTTTCACCTCACCACCTCCGCTTCTACAGGTTTTGATCTGTTCCCTGCTTTGTCAACAGCCGTTATTTCTACACTTTTCTGGCATTCTGGCAAGGTTAAGTATATTCCAGAAGTTGTGAAACTCCTGTTTCCTGCTTTCACAGTGTAGTAAACAACGTCTTTAGAGGGAGAGGGGTCCCAGACTACCGTGCAGGGATTTCCCTCTATCAGGTAGGCGCGGGGAGGGGGAAGGGGGGGAGTTCTGTCCTGTGGAGTAACGGTTATGGGTTCTGTCAACCGTCCTTTCAGGTTGCCGTCAGAGAAGCGGAACGTGTAAGTGTAGGCTTTTCCATTTTCCACTTTTCGGTCAACAAATTTCCTTCCCCTAAATACGGCGTAGGGTTTTACAAGTGGTGGTTTCTGGTTTCTGAACACTTCAACTGTGAATTCCGGTTTCGGGTTTTTAATTTCAACTATAACTTTGCTGTCCTCTCCTGAAAGCTCTGTTTCGGGTATCTGGTTTATCGGTTCCTTCCCTACTATACAGACCGGTTCAGAGGGGGAGCTCCACCTTCCTCTGTAAACGGCCAGAACCGAGTAGCACCTTTTCTCACCTACTTTCACCGGTCGGTCAATAAAGAAGTTTTTCCCTGTTTCAACTTTTTTCTTCCCGAAGTTAACGCTTACTACGTATATTACCCTTTTCGGATTGGCCAGCTTTCTTCCATCCCTGTAGGTTTTAACAGGTTCCCAGTAGAGAAGTGGTCTGTTGAAATCCTGGAACAGATACTCTATTTTAGGAACCGATGGCTCTTTTGGAAGGGGAGGTAGGGGAGCTCCCCTATGTCCGCAGGTAGAAAATGAGAAAAGAAGCGGGAGAGCGAGAAGAAGAAATCTTTTCAAAATACCTCCATTAAAATTTAATTCTACTGCTATAATTTTCCCAAAACCCGTTCAGGAGGTCTAAAGGTGGCTTCTATTGATGTAAACCAAATCGCAAAAGGAATGAAGCTGGAGATAGACGGAACTCCCTACGAAATCATAGACTACCAGCACGTTAAACCGGGAAAGGGACAGGCCTTTGCAAGGATAAAGCTGAAAAACCTGAAAACCGGAAACGTTGTTGAGAAAACCTACAAAGTTGGTGAGAAGTTAGAGCTTGCCGATTTTGAAGAGAGGGAGATGGAATACATCTACAACGACGGAGACTACTACTATTTCATGGACTCAAGAACTTACGAACAGGTAGGAATTCCTGCTGCAGCCCTTGGTGAAAGGGCAAAGTTTTTAAAAGAGAACACATCTGTAATGGTTCAGTTCTACAAAGGTGAAGCAATCTCAGTTAAACTTCCAAAGAGCATAGTTCTTCAGGTTGTAGATACAGAGCCTGGCTTTAAGGGGGATACAGTTTCCAACGTTACCAAGCCTGCAACACTTGAAACCGGAGCAGTTGTTCAGGTCCCCATGTTTATTAACGTTGGAGATATGGTAAGGGTTAACCCTGAAACTGGAGAGTACATAGAAAGGGTAAACGTTAAGTAGGAGGAACCGTTGGCCGATATTGAAAAGGTGAGGGAGCTCCTTAAAAGCCTTGAAAACTCCTCTGTAGAGGAGCTTGAAGTAGAAGCTGAGGGGCTCAAAATAAAAGTGAAGTTCAAGCGAGAAGGAGGGGCAGTTACGGCCCCTTCAGAACTCCCTTTAACCCAAGAACCCTCCCCTGCTGAGAGAGAGGTTCAGCCTGAGGAGAACTACTACGTTGTAGAGTCTCCCATGGTTGGAACTTTCTACAGGGCTCCAGCTCCCGGTGCGGAGCCTTTTGTAAAAGAGGGAGACTACGTTGAAAAAGGGCAAACCCTGTGTATAATTGAGGCCCTCAAAGTGATGAATGAGATAGAGTCGGAAGTATCTGGAATTGTCAGGAAAATTCTGGTTGAAAACGGCCAGCCGGTTGAATTTGGCCAGCCGCTCTTCTACATAGAACCTAAATAGGATTGTGGATGTTCAGGAAAGTTCTTATTGCCAACAGAGGTGAAATAGCAGTAAGGATAATAAGGAGCTGCAGGGAATTAGGTATTAAGACAGTTGCCGTTTACTCAACGGCAGACAGGGAATCTCTCCACGTCTACCTTGCAGACGAGTCTGTCTGTATAGGTGGGCCTCAGCCGCAACAAAGCTACCTGAACATACCGGCAATAATTGCAGCTGCTGAGCTCTCCGGCGCCGATGCCATTCACCCCGGTTACGGTTTCCTCTCAGAAAACCCGGGATTTGCAGAGATATGTAACGCCTGCGGAATCAAGTTCATAGGCCCTTCTCCTGAAACGATGATCTTAATGGGAGACAAGGCAAAAGCGAGGAAAGTGGCTCAGGAAGCCGGTGTTCCTGTTGTTCCGGGAAGCGGAGTCTGCCGTAGCGTCCAGGAGGCGCTGAAAGAAGTTGAAAGGATAGGACCTCCGGTTCTTGTGAAGGCTGCCCACGGAGGTGGCGGAAGGGGTATGAGGCTTATTACATCGATTGAGGATGCGGAAACCCTCATAGCCACCGCAATGGCTGAGGCTGAGGCGGCCTTCGGAAACGGAGAGGTTTACGTAGAGAAGTTCATAGAGGAACCCCGCCATATAGAGATACAGGTGATTGCCGACGGCCACGGCAACGTTTACACCTTTGGAGAAAGGGAGTGTTCCCTTCAGAGGAGACACCAGAAGGTTGTTGAAGAAGCTCCGTCCCCTTTTGTTGACGAAAAACTGAGAAGAGAGCTCTCTAAAGCTGCGAAAAAGTTGGCCGAATATATAAACTATGAAGGTGCTGGAACAGTAGAGTTCCTTGTAGACAAGGATAAGAATTTCTACTTTATAGAAATGAACACCCGTATTCAGGTAGAGCACCCGGTTACAGAAATGGTTACAGGAAAAGACCTTATATCTCTCCAGTTAAGGTCTGCTGCTGGAGATAGACTTGACTTAGGTCAAGTAAAACTGAACGGTCACGCCATAGAATTTAGAATAACTTGTGAAGACTACACAGAGAACTTTAGACCTGTTCCAGGGAAGATAGAGAAACTCCTTCTGCCAGGCGGTTTTGGAGTAAGAGTAGATACCTACATTTATGAGGGTTACTCAGTTCCTGTTTACTACGACTCTCTCCTTGGCAAACTTATTGTCTGGGGAGAGACGAGGGAGGAGGCTATAGAGAGAGGAAAGAGAGCTCTCTCAGAGTTTGTAATTAACGGAGCTCTGAAGACAACTATTCCTTTCCACCTTAAGCTTTTGGAAACTGAGCAGTTTAGGAAAGGGAGGTTTAATACCAGAACCCTTGAGGAGGAGATACTACCCGGTTTGGAACAGTGAATCTTTTTTAAAACAGATTCCGGAGGAAATATGTCTTCTCAATCAAAGTCTGAAAAAGTTAAAATCTGGTTAAAGGAATACCTTTCTGAATTTGGAGAGTATAACGGAACGTTGGAAGAACTCTCCGGTTTAACCGGAGCTTCACCTTATCTTATAAAGAAGGTTCTTAAGGAGCTTGAAGAAGAAGGTTTCCTGAAATCTGAAACAAAGAGGGGAAAAGGCCTCCTTATAAAGCTTTTAGAGAATAAGCCGAGAAAAGAGGAGGCTTCTGCTGAGGAGGTAAAAATGGGGGAGGAGAAAGAGACCCAAAAAAGCGAGGAGAAAAGAGAGAAAAAGGAGAAAAAGAAGTCTCTGCAGGATACAGTTTTAACCTCCCTTCTGGGAAAGGATGTTACAGTTTTCCTTATTAGCGGAACCAGGCTTGAGGGTAAACTTTTAGACTTTGATAACTTTACCCTTGCCATGACAGCTCCTAAGGGGAAGTCTCTGGTTTACAAGCACGCCGTTGCCACAATTCTCTTTGATGTGGAACAGAAATGAAAAGGTACAGGACTTTAGAAGAAGCCCAGATGGCGTTAATTGAGCTCCTTGAGGAGCAGGGAGAGTTCAGGGGAAGCGTTGATGAGCTTGCCGAGGAGCTCTCTGTTAAATCGGAACAGATTAAACCGCTTCTTCAACTCCTGAAGTCTTCAGGAGACGTTGTTTACGAAGAAGTTGGAGATGAAATTATCGTTCGGCCTGCCAGTATGATGGTTTCTCTACCTCCACCTGTTCTTACAGAGGAGCAGCAGAGGGAGGTTGAAGAAAAGGTTAAACAGGGATACAAAGTGATCGCCTGTTCAACTATGGGAGGAGTTCAGAGCAGGGAGCTCCGTTCCGCCCTGGGAAAAAGGGTAACGGTCTACTTCAGAAACGGAAGCAAAGTAGAGGGAAAACTAAAAGGGTTTGACCGTTTCTGTCTGAAGTTAAAAAACTACAGGGGAAACATACTGGCCTACAAGCATGCCATATCAACCATTGTTTATAAACCTTAATGAGTATCCTTTTGACCTGTGACTTTTAATCTCAAGCTCAGGAGCAATTTTCTTTAACGTCTTTCTAAGGGTTGAAATATAAACCGGCAGGCTTTCTTCTTTTATTCCTAAGTTAATAAACTCTTTAAACTCAACTACTCTTTCCGGTTTACTGAAAAGTTCCTTCAATACCAGAGCCCCCCTGTAAGAGAGATACTCCCTTCCCTTTACTCTATTTCCCTGAATAATTTCCAGCTTGGATTCAGGTAGCGTAAAGGTGAGCTTGACTGTTCTGTCGTCTGAAAGCAGGAGTTTAATACTTTTAAAACTTCTGACCAGTGCCTTCAGGAAAGATTCAATAGATTTCTGATTTTTACAGATTGTAAAAATGTTTTCGCTTCCAGTCTGGAAGCTGTTTTCTCCATCTTCCACAATTAGTATAGGCTTTTCTTTAATCTCATCCATAATTATGGAGTGAAAGAGAGGGTTACTTACAGCATAGATGTCGGTTATGGGGTCTTCACTTAACCTGCTACTCAGGTGGAAGTACCTGAGCTGTATCCTGTAGTCTTCTATTCTGGTTATCTGTGATATAACACTTTTGAGAGAATTGTCCTGTTGACAAATACTAATTGTTATCACTTTTTCCATTTTAAGCCCCCTCATAGTTTTTTGTAGTGAGCTTATTTGATTTGGTGACTATTCTAACAAAGCTTCTATTCTAATGGATTAATTTTTTTTACCTTATTTCAGATGTTCTGCTGTTTTACATTCCAGCCTGTCTGTATAATTTGCTGAAATTTCTGCTTCAGGGAGATGTTGTGACGGAGCTCCTTTCAAAGCTCAACGAAAAACAGAGAGAAGCTGTTCTCTACTTTGATTCCCCCCTTCTAATCCTTGCCGGTGCAGGTTCCGGAAAAACCCGCGTTATAACCTTCAAAATAGCTTACATGGTGAAGGAGCTCTCTTTCCCCCCGGAGAGAATTTTAGCAATTACTTTTACAAACAAGGCAGCCCGCGAGATGAAGGAAAGGGTAGAAGCCCTTTTAGGCAGTGAGGCTCCGGTTTCTGTATCAACCTTCCACTCTTTCTGTGTTAGACTTCTGAGGGCCCACGCAGAAAGGGTTGGTTACAGACCCAATTTTGTAATTCTTGATACAGACGATAAAAAACGACTTATAAAGGAAGTTTTAAAAGACCTCAACCTTGACGCTGAGCAGTATACTCCTTCAGCAATTTCATCGGTTATAAGCAACGTGAAAAACGGGATGTTCTCTTTAGAGTCTGCAGAAGTCTACTACGAGAAGCTTAAACCGATTTATGACCTTTACAACAGGAAACTGAAGGAGTTAAACGCCTTTGACTTTGATGATCTTCTGGTGTACGGGAGGGAGCTCCTCCTTGAAAGAGATCTTAAAGACTACTACTCCCGTTTTTTCCGTTACGTTCTGATAGACGAATACCAAGATACCAACAGGATTCAGTACGAAATTGCAAAAGCTCTGACTGAGGAGAGGGGAGATATCTGTGTTGTTGGAGATGAAGACCAGTGCATCTACACCTGGAGGGGGGCGAATATAGATAACATTCTTTCCTTTGAAAGGGACTTTAAAAATGCAAGAGTTATAAAGCTTGAGAAGAACTACAGGTGTTCAAAAACCATTCTTGAGGCGGCCAACGCCGTAATTGAGAACAACAGGCTCAGGAAGGGAAAACGCCTTTACACAGATAACCCTGAAGGTCACCCTATAGGACTGTTCAGAGCAGAGACAGACCTTGAGGAAGCTCTGTTTGTTTCAAGAACGGTAAAGAAACTGTTAAACAGAGGTTTAAAACCCTCCGACATTGCCGTTTTCTACAGAACCAACGCTCTCTCAAGGGTTTTTGAAGATGCCCTCAGGAGGGAAGGCATACCCTACCAGATAGTTGGTGGAGTGAAGTTTTACGAGAGGAAAGAGGTAAAGGACATACTGGCCTACCTGAGGCTTGCTGTTTCAGATTTAGATGTTATTTCCCTTTTCAGGATTTTAAATACGCCAAAAAGGGGGCTGGGCAGCGCTGTAGAGGAGAGGCTGAGGAGGATTGTAGAAAAGGAGAAGTCCTGGGATAGGGCACTTTCAGATCTGAAAGAACAGCTGAGACTTGAGAAGCAGAAGAGGGCCGTTGAGGAGCTCCACAGCACCCTTTTAACCCTCAGGGAGAAAATGGAGGAGCTCCCCCCTTACGACTTTATAAAGTTCATAACCGTTTCAACTGGCTACAAGGAGTTTATTAAAAAGGAATTTCCAGACGATTACGAGCAGAGGCTTGAGAACGTAGAGGAACTTGGTAATACCCTTCAGGAGTTTGCAGAGAGAAGCGGGCTTAAAGGGGGAGAGCTCTACTTAGAGTTTATCTCATCTCTAACTCTTTCTTCCGACCAGGACGAGATTGAAGGGGAAGACAGGGTAACTCTTATGACTGTTCACGCTTCAAAAGGTCTGGAGTTTCCCGTTGTTTTTATAACCGGACTTGAGGAGGGAACTTTCCCCCACGTGAAATCTTCAGAGACCAGCAGTGAAATTGAGGAAGAAAGACGGCTTTTCTACGTTGCGATAACGAGGGCACAGAGACAGCTGTTCCTCTCTTATTCAAAAAAGCGCCGTCTCTTTGGAAGCTATCGCATTATGAGGCCTTCAAGGTTTTTATCTGAAATCCCTTCCCATTTAATCAGGGAAGTTGAGAGGCGTTCTGAAAGGGTTCAGCAGCAGGTTAGCAGGCCTGTTCCTTCCCAGCCTGTAAAACAGAAGATACCGAAAATCGTTTTTCACAGTAAGTTTGGAAAGGGAGTTGTTAAAAGGGTTGAAGGAACTGGAGAGAACGCAAAAGTTACGGCTTTCTTTGCCAATTACGGTGAAAAGACGATAATTATGAAATTCTTAAAAGTTCTTGCTTAGGAGGTCGCCTTGAATCCGATAAAGAAAAGACTTCTTACTCCCGGTCCAACAATGGTTCCGGAGAGGGTTCTTGAAGCCCTTTCCCGTCCTACTCTTTACCACAGGTCTCCCGAGTTCAAAGAGATTTTCCTTGAGACGAGGGAGCTCCTTAAAAAAGTGATGAGAACAGAGGGAGAGGTTCTGATACTCACTTCCTCTGGAACGGGGGCGATGGAGGCTGCCGTTGCCAACCTCTTTAACCCCGGAGACAGCGCCGTTGTTGTTGTAGGCGGAAAGTTCGGTCAGAGGTGGGAGGAGCTCTGCAGAACACACGGCGTAAACCCGGTAGTTGTAAACGTTGAGTGGGGAAAGGCCGTGAACCTTGAAGATGTGGAGAGAGCTCTCTCTGAAAATCCCGGCGTTAAGGGAGTTTTAGTTCAGATATGTGAAACCTCAACGGGAACTGTCCACGACGTTAAGGGGATAGGGGAGCTCCTTAAGAACTACCCTGAAGCCCTGCTGATAGCCGACGGAATAACCGCCTACGGCGTTTACAACATACCGACAGACGAGTGGGGAATAGACGTTGCTATCACAGGTTCGCAGAAAGCCCTTATGACCCCTCCCGGTTTGGCTATCATAACTCTCGGCGAGAGGGCTGTAAAAAGGCTTGTTGAAAGTCCGAAAACTTACTACTTCAACCTGAAAAAAGAGCTGAAACAGCAGGGGAAAGGGCAAACCGCTTATACAACTGCCACCAACTTAGTTGTTGCCCTCAACGAGGCGCTGAAAATGATTTTAGATGAGGGAATTGAGAACGTTGCAAAACGCCACGCCCTTCTTGCAGAGGCTACAAGGGCTGGAGTAAAAGCGATGGGGCTGGAGCTCCTTTCAAACAGCCCGGCAAACGGCGTAACTGCAGTCCTTTCTCCTGAAGGTATAAACGGCCAGGACGTTGTAAAAGTGGCCAGAGAGAAGTATGGAATAACCATAGCCGGCGGTCAGGAGCACCTCAAGGGGAAAATTTTCCGTCTTTCCCACATGGGATACGTTGACCAGTTTGACGTTTTAACCGGCCTTGAAGTTGTAGAGCTTGCTCTGAAAGAACTTGGTTACGACAGGTTTAGCTTTGGAGACTCTGTAAGGGCAGCGATGGAGGTTTTTTACTCGGCAAATCTGTAGTATAGTGGGACCTTAAATAATTGAAAAAAGGAGAAATTATGAAAAAGTTTCGCTACACCGTTGAGTACACGCTGACCGCTCCCGATGGAACGGTAATTGACTCTACCGAAGGGAGAGAACCTTTCTCATTCACCACAGGCCATAATGAGGTTATCCCCGGCTTTGAAAGAGAAGTGTCTCAGTTGGAAGAGGGAGAGGAGAAAACCTTTACACTTCAGCCCTCTGAAGCTTACGGAGAGAGGAGGGAAGATCTAATTGAAACCCTTCCCCGTCAGATGTTTCAGGGAATAGACCTCCAGAGAGGACAAACCCTTCAGGGAACAACACCAGACGGCCAGACCTTTTTAGTCAGGGTTGTGGACTTTAACGACGAAACCGTAACTATAGACCACAATCACCCCCTTGCCGGGGTTCCGTTAACCTTCAGAGTTAAAGTTCTGAAAAAGGAGGAGGTTGCTTAGTGGAGACGGCTATCGTTTCAGAATCTCCACAGCAGCTTGTCAGCAAGCTCATATTCAACACAGTTGTTCCAAGGCCTATAGCCTGGATAACAACAGTTTCAAGGGAAGGTAAGGTTAACCTTGCCCCCTTTTCCTTCTTTAATGCCATAACAACAAAGCCGCCTCTTCTATTCGTTTCTGTTGGAAAGAGAAAAGACGGCACCTTGAAGGATACGGCCAGGAATATCCTGGAAACAGGGGAGTTTGTTGTTAACGTAGTTTCAGAGGAATTTCTTGAGAAAATGCACCTCTCCGGTAAAGATTTTCCTCCTGGTGTTAGTGAAGCAGAGGAGTTAAGCATAGAGCTTGAACCTTCAAAATTGGTGAAGCCTCCAGGGGTTAAAGGTGTTCCTGCTGCCCTTGAATGTGTTTTGAAGGAACACCTTCAGCTGGGTTCAACACCTATGGACGTTTTTATAGGGGAGGTTGTTGCCGTTCACTATAGGCCGGAGCTCCTTCAGACCCAGTTGGGGGTGGTTGGAAGGCTTGGAGGGAAAAGGTACTGTGTTGTAAAAGAGGAACTTGACCTTTCAGAGCTCTCGTGAGAAAGGGGGGCAGAAGCCCCCTTTAAATTAAGTCGGAGCTTGTTCTTTATTTTTGACCACAAATTATTATATGGCAACTTTATAAGAATTGTCAATGTTTGTGCCTCAGATTCCCCAGCTCCAGGGGTTTTTCTTTTCAGGTGGAGAGGGCAGTCCCAATTTATCCCAGAGCATATCAACTTTTTTCTTAACTTCCGGGTCCATCTCAATATCTGGTGGCCAGTCTCTTGTAAATCCTTCGCTTTTCCACTTTTTAGTCGCGTCAATGCCCATTTTGCTTCCGTAAAAAGGCAGAGGTGAGGTGTGGTCAAGTGCATCAACGGGGCCTTCTGTGAAAATTACATCCCTCTTTGGGTCAACGTTGTTCCCCCACCTCCACAGAACTTCTCCTATATCGTGAACGTTTGTATCCTTGTCAAAAATCACTATGTTCTTCGTGAAGCTCATCTGTCCCATTCCCCAGAGGGCAGAGATAACCTTTTTCGCGTGTCCCGGGTAGCGCTTATCTATGGAGATGAAGGCAAAGTTGTGGAACACTCCCTCAATGGGGAGACACATATCAACAATTTCAGGAAGCTGAGTTTTGAGGAGGTAGAGGAATATTCTCTCTGTCGCTTTCCCGATGTAGCAGTCCTCCATGGGCGGTTTGCCGACTATCGTTGCCGGGTAGATGGGGTCTCTCCTGTGAGTTATGCAGGTAATGTGGAAAACGGGGTAGAAGTCGGGCAGTGAGTAGTAACCTGTGTGGTCTCCAAAGGGCCCTTCAAAACGGAACTCCTCTGTATCAACGTAGCCTTCTAAAACTATCTCTGCGTTTGCAGGAACCTCAAGGTCAACGGTTTCGCACTTAACCATCTCAACTGGCTTTCCTCTTATAAACCCGGCAAAAACCATCTCATCAACATCTTCAGGAAGGGGAGCTGTTGCCGAGTAGATAACTGCCGGGTCTGAGCCTATGGCAACGGCAACGGGAAACCTCTTTATTCCCATTCTCTTTGCTTTCCAGAAGTGTTTTGCTCCAACTTTGTGCCAGTGCCAGTGCATTCCGGTTGTGTTCTTTGAGTAGACGTGGAGCCTGTACATTCCGCAGTTTCTCTCTCCAGTTTCCGGGTCTTTGGTGAAAACCAGCGGTAGGGTTATAAACCTTCCGCCGTCTTTAGGCCAGCAGAAGAGTATTGGGAACTTTGAAAGATCTGGATCTTTCACTATTACTTCTTTGCAGGGAGCTCCCTCCCTCTTTACCTCTTTCGGGAAGATATCGGCAATCTTCTTCAGCTCCACCAACTTTTTCAACTTATCAATAAAGCCCGATGGTTTTTCAGGCTTTAAGAGCTTTGCTGCCCTTTTCCCTATTGAGTCAGGGTCGTCCTCAAGGGCAAGAACCATTCTTCTGTAACTGGCAAACAGGTTTATTGCAACCGGTATCTTTCCTCTGTCAACGTTCTTAAACAGAAGGGCCGGTCCTCCGGCTTTAACGGTTCTGTCTGCAATCTCCGTAATTTCAAGGTAGGAGCTTACAGGGTGGTCAATCTCTTTCAGCTCTCCTTTTTCCTTCAGTTTTTTAATGAAATCCCTTAAATCTTTATAGGCCATCGTTTACTTCTCCCTTCAATTTTGTAGAATTCTACCACCTCAAGGAGAGTAAATATGGTTAAGCTAAGTGAAATAACGGATTTTCTGAACTCTTTAGTTCCACCTGAGCAGCAGGACAGCTGGGATAATTCAGGTCTTCAGGTAGGTCAGAGAGAGCAGGAGGTTGGTAAAGTCGGTTTCGCCCTATCAGTTTCCCGGGATGTTATAGTAGAGGCTAAGAAAGAGGGAGTTGACCTGATAATAACCCACCATCCACTAACAATTTCCGGTTTAAAAGTCTTTACTCCAGAACGTTACCCTCAAAACCTTCTTCTTGAGCTGGTGAAGAACTCCATCTCTCTTTTTGCCCTTCATACGAACCTTGACATTTCGCCTTTAGGCCCTACCGCTATTATCAGTGAGTTTTTAAACCTTCAAAACGTTAAACCCATTGTGGTGAAACCTTCTTACGGAGCTTTAGGAGTTCTGCCGGAGGAGTGTTTGCAGGAGGAGCTCCTCTCAAAGCTTAAATCTTTCCTCCCTCAGGATCTCTTTAGAGCTGTTAACTACTCTCCCGCATCTTCAGTTAAAACTGTGGCAGTATGTTCCGGCAGTGGAGCTTCGTTTATAGACCTGATCGCTGGTAAGGTGGATGTTTACATTACCGGAGATGTTAAATACCACGATGCGATGAAAGCCAGAGATCTGGGACTAACGGTTTTTGATATGGGGCATTTTGGAACAGAGAGGCTCTTTTACAGAAAGTTGAAAGGTTTACTTGAAAGTGCATTCCCACAGGTAGATTTTATACTCCTGCCTGAAAAATCCCCCTTTGAGGTGGTGTAATATGTTAAACGAGAAATTACTTAAAGTTCAAAATAGAGAAATTGAACTCTTAAGGCTTGCTACGAAGTTAAAAGAACTTATCAAGGAGAGAGAAGAAAAGGAGAGGTTACTTGATAGACTTAAGGCCAGGTTAGAGTCTGCTGCAGGCAAGCTTGAGGAGAAAAAGAGAGAGCTTAAAGACCTAAAAGACTTTATCTCCTACAAACAGGAGCGAGTTGAGGAACTTAAGGTTCAGAGGGAAAAGGCAAAGAGTAGAAGCGAGTTTAAACAGATATTGAGGCAGATTGCCAAGAACGAGGATGACATAATAAAAACAAAACAGGAGATAACAAAAGTTGAGGCGGAGATAGAGACCCTTGCAGACGCTTACGAGAAGTTAAAGGAGGAGCTGACGCCTCAAATTGAGTCTGTGAAAAGGGATATAGACGATATAAGCCTTGAGATAGATAAGTTGAAGAGGAAAATGGAAAAGATAAATAAGGAGATTGAAACGCTGAAGGAGGAGATACCTGAGGAGGAGCTCCGCCGATTTGAGGAGCTTAAAGAGAAGTTTAACGGCCTCGTCTTTTCAGATATCTCATCGGGAGCCTGCGAGGGTTGTGGACTCACATTCTCGCCGGCTGAATTTAAGGAGCTCCTCAAAAACCTTGAGCCCGGGAAAACCAAATGTCCCTACTGCGGAAGGTTCATTTACAGTAAAGTTGCGGTGAAGTAGTTCTCAAATTTTTCCAGTTTTGGTTTCCATAACCTCGAGTATTTCTTTATTTTTTCTTTTTCCAATTTGGCTTGAAAATAAAAATGGCTCCCCGGGCCGGGCTCGAACCAGCGACCTGGTGGTTAACAGCCACCCGCTCTACCAGCTGAGCTACCGGGGAGCTTTGCTGACGAGTAATATAGGAAGTAAGCGTCAGGGTGTCAAGGGGTGATACCGTAGTTTTGCCACTTTAAGAGAGAAACACTAAATTTGTTAACCGTTAAAACCTCGTGGAGGTTAGAGCCTTGGAAACACTTATGTTTGTTGTTCTTATCACTTTTTTCTTAAACCTGCCTTTTGGCTGGCTCAGGGAAGGCGTGAGGAAGTTTTCACCTCTATGGTTCCTCTACGTTCACCTGCCGATACCGTTCATAATTGCCCTGAGGATCGGCCTTGGAGTTCCCTGGAAGTTTGCTCCCCTTCTTATAGCCGTTGCCGTTTTGGGACAGTTTGTTGGAGCCCGTTTAAGGAGAAGGCAGTTTGCCTCTCTTAACCTGGAGGAGTGATGGAGTTCAGAGGGACAACTATCTGTGCCGTTTTAAGAGATGGAAAAGTTGCCATGGCCGGAGATGGTCAGGTAACCCTTGGTAACACAGTGTTTAAAAACGGTGCAAGGAAGGTCAGGAAAATCTATGGCGGAAGGGTTCTTACCGGTTTTGCCGGTTCCGTTGCAGACGCCTTTGCCCTTTTAGAACGGTTTGAAGATAAACTTCAGACTTTCGGAGGAAACCTTTTAAAGTCTGCTGTGGAACTTGCAAAAGACTGGAGAACCGACAGGGTTTTAAGGCGTCTTGAGGCGATGCTTTTAGTTGCAGATACAACCAGAATTCTCCTTATTTCCGGGAATGGGGATGTTATAGAGCCTGACATTCCCGTTATGGCTATAGGTTCTGGAGGTCCTTACGCTCAGGCTGCGGCAACTGCTCTCTACCAGAATACGGACCTTTCAGCCAGAGATATTGCCTACAAGTCTCTGGAAATTGCAGGGAACATCTGTATCTATACGAATACGAACATAGTTGTTGAAGAACTGCCTTAAGGAGGCCGAATGTTCAAAAAGCTCTTTGGGAGCTCCGATTCAGAAAACACCGGGAAAAGGGATAGTGGCAGGAACGACGATTTCCTTACGCCAAAGCAGATAGTTGAGGAGCTTGACAAATACGTTGTTGGGCAGAAAGAGGCCAAGAAGGCTGTTGCCATAGCCCTCAGGAACAGGTGGCGCCGCCAGAGGCTCCCTGAGGATATGAGGGAGGAAGTTGTTCCAAAGAACATAATAATGATTGGCCCTACCGGAGTTGGAAAAACTGAAATAGCAAGAAGGCTTGCAAAGCTTGTGAGAGCTCCCTTTATAAAGGTTGAAGCCACGAAGTTTACAGAAGTCGGATACGTTGGAAGGGATGTTGAGTCAATAATAAGGGATTTGGTTGAAATTGCCGTTAATATGGTTAAAGAGGAAAAAATTGCTGAAGTTGAAGAGAGGGCTCGGGAGCTTGCCTACGATAGGCTTGCAGAGATAATGGTTCCCGAACCTCAGCAGACTCAGTCTGTTCAGAGCCTCTTTGACGTTTTCCTTCCGCAGAAACCCCAGACAGACGTTGAGAGGGAGAGCTCCCGCCTTAAAGACGAAAGGAACAGGGTAAAAAAACTCTTAAAAGAGGGAAAGCTTGACGATGAGATTGTTGAAATACCTGTAACGGTTGAAGGGCCTAAGGTCAACGTAATAGGCCTTGGTGGAGACATGCAGAACATTCAGGATATGCTCTCCTCCCTTCTTCCAAAGCCTAAGAAACTCAGGAAGATGAAGGTTAAAGAGGCTCTCCGCTACCTTACTCAGGAGGAGGCCCAGAAGCTGATAGATATGGACGAGGTGATAAGGGAGGCGATAGACAGGGCGGAGAACCAGGGAATCATTTTCATAGATGAGATAGACAAAGTGGCAGCAAGGAGCGGAGCAAGAGGCCCCGACGTTTCAAGGGAGGGTGTTCAGAGAGACCTTCTGCCGATAGTTGAAGGGTGCAAAGTCTCTACCCGCTACGGCCTTGTAAGAACAGACCACATGCTCTTTATAGCTGCCGGAGCCTTCCACATTGCAAAGCCTTCAGATTTACTGCCGGAGCTCCAGGGAAGGTTCCCCATAAGGGTTGAGCTTAAGCCCCTTACAAAAGAGGACTTCGTAAGAATTCTGACAGAGCCAAAAAACGCCCTTACAAAACAGTACAAAGCCCTTCTTGCTGCCGAAGGCGTTGAGATAGAGTTCACTCCCGACGGTATTGAAGAGATAGCCAGAATAGCCGAAGAGGCTAATTCAAAAGCTGAAAACATTGGAGCAAGGCGTCTTCACACTGTTCTTGAGAGGCTTCTTGAAGACCTCTCCTTCAACGCTCCTGAGATGAAAGGGCAGAAAGTTGTTATTGACAGAGAATACGTAAGGGAAAGGCTTGAAGGAATAATAAAAGATGAAGACCTGACGAGGTATATCCTCTGATGGAGAAGCTCCTTTCTGTAGCTCAGAAAGTAGGAGACGGGAAAAAGGCCTTTTTCAGCGTAGACGTTGCAGAGAACTTCTACCTTACATCCTTCAGGTCAACCTTCGGTATATCTGTAGTCACGGGAGACGGCCGTTTCTACTTCTTCACAGACGGCCGCTACATTGAGAGGGCGGAAAAGGAAGTAAAGGGATTTAAAGTTCTAAAGTGGGAAGGTTGGGAGAATCTTATAGGCTTCCTGAAGGATGAAGGGATAGAGACTCTAATACTTGACCCAAACAGGGTTAAACTTTCTACCGTTAAAAGGCTTTCTCCGTTCCAGCTGGAAGAGGAGCCGGGATTCCTCTTTGAGTTTAGAGCAGTTAAGAGTGAAGAGGAAATCTCACTGATAACGAGAGCCGTTCAGATAGCAGAAATCTCCCTTAAAAGCGTTCTTCACCTTCTAAAGCCGGGAATAACGGAAGTTGAGTTCAGGAGGGAGCTCCTCTCAGCCTTCTTCCGTTTCGGTGGAGAGGGAGAGGCCTTCCCCACAATTGTTGCCTCAGGGCCCAACTCGTCTGTTCCCCACTGGGAGACTGGAAAGCGGGAGATAAGGGACGGAGACGTTGTAATAGTTGATTTTGGGACGGTTTATAAGGGATATGTTTCAGATATAACCAGAACCTTCCTTGTCGGTAACGTTCCTTCACAGCTAAAGGAAATTTACGATGCTGTAAGGGAAGCTCAGGAAATAGGAATAAGGGAGCTCCGCTCCGGTAAATCGTGCAGGAATGCTGATAAGGTAGTCAGGGAATTTTTAAAGGAAAAGGGGTTTGGCGAGTATTTTGTCCACTCCCTTGGCCACGGGATAGGTGTTGAGGTTCACGAATCCCCCACCCTTTCGCCTAAATCAAATGAAGTTCTAAGGAGAGGAAATGTTGTTACAGTTGAGCCCGGAGTTTACATTCCCGGACTTGGGGGAGTTCGTATAGAAGACGACTGCTACGTTACAGAAAACGGAGCTTTTACACTTGTCAGCCTGGAAAAGTAGCTATGGAGTTTACAGTCCTTAAAACCTGCGGAAAAGCAAGGCTTGGCCTTTTAAAAGGGACACATGGAGTAACAGAAACCCCCTGCTTCATGCCTGTTGGAACTCTTGGAGCTGTTAAAGGGGTTACCTGGGAGCAGATTTCCCGAATGGGCTACCACCTGGTCCTTTCAAACGTTTATCACCTCTACTTGAGGCCCGGCCTTGAAGTAATAGAGTCTGCAGGGGGAATCCACGCCTTTACCGGCTGGAAGGAGCTGATACTTACAGACAGCGGCGGCTTTCAGGTTTTCAGCCTTGGAAAACTTATGAGAATAACGGAAGATGGAGTTGAGTTTCGTTCCCACATAGATGGCTCAAAACACTTCTTCACTCCCGAGTTCGTTGTTGAGTTTGAGGAGAGGATAGGTGTTGACATAGGAATGGTTTTAGATGAGTGCACCCCCTACCCTGCAACCTACGAGTATGCAAAACACTCAATGGAAAGGACTGTTCGCTGGGCAGAGAGGAGTATAAATGCAAGAACAACAGATAAAACTGCTCTCTTTGGCATCGTTCAGGGAGGAGTTTACGACGATTTAAGGCTTAGGTGTGTGGAGCTCCTCACGGAGCTCCCCTTTGACGGCTACGCCATAGGGGGCTTAAGCGTTGGAGAACCGAAAGAGGAGATGTACAGGATAACGGCCCTCGTTGCGCCGGAGCTCCCCTTTGACAAACCTCGCTACCTGATGGGAGTTGGAACTCCTTTAGACATTATTACAGCAGTGGAAAACGGCGTTGACATGTTTGACTGCGTAATGCCAACAAGAAATGCCCGAAACGGAACACTCTTTACAAGTGAAGGAAAAGTAAACATAAAGGCGGCTAAGTATAAGAATGACTTTACACCGTTAGATCCCAACTGTGACTGCTACACCTGCCGGAACTTTACAAAGGCCTACCTTCGCCATCTCTATGTTTCCGGAGAGGTAAACGCGGTAATCCTCAATACAATTCACAACCTTTACTACTACGCTAAACTGATGGGAAAGATAAGAAACGCTATAAAAGAAGAAAAATTAGAAGAGTTCAAAAGTTATTTGATGACTAAATATAATACATTTTAAACTTTTCTACTAACGGGCGATTTATAATATCGCTTACATAAAACGAACTTAATTAAGGGGGAAAAGGTGAGGAAGTACTTGCGGTTTTTACTTGTACCTCTTTTCTTTGTCATCTCTATTTTTACGGCTTCTGCGTTTTCTGCTTCTCAACCTCTTAAACTGGAAACCAGAGGATTCCTGGTAGTTAATGAAATTGAGAATGGAAAGAAGAGAGAAGTACTCAAGCCCCTTCCTGAAAAGGTGTATCCCAAAGACGTTATTGAATACCAGATAACCGTCAAGAACTTGTCTGGAAAGGTTCTTAAGAACGTAAAAATAAGAGCACAGATTCCAAAAACTACAGTTTACGTTGAACATTCAGCAACTGGCAAACCTCTCTTTTCTATTGACGGCGGTAAAACTTTCTCTCCAGAGCCTATTAAGTATAAGGTTATTCAGAATGGAAAAGAAATTGAGAAGGTGGCAACTCCCGATATGTATACCAACCTAATGTGGCAGATACCTCAGTTATCTCCCGGTGTAAAGAGAATTTTAAAGTACAGAGTTCAAGTTAAGTAGGTTTGAACAAACGCTAACTAAAAACTTTGGCTTTAAAACAACTTTAATAAAAGGAGTAGATTATGTGGGGGAAAAGGCGAGTCCGAAAACTGCTGACCTCGTCGCTGTCCCTGCTGGGTCTTCTTGGAGGTGTGGCTTTATTCTCACCTCAGGCGAAGGCTTTAACTCCGGCAGGAACAGTGATCAGCAACGCAGCAACAGCTGTCTACATGGATGAAGACAACAACAAGTACACCACCACGTCAAACGTGGTCCAGACGACCGTTGAGGCGGTCTGCTCCGTAACAACTGCCGGTGGTGGAGACTATCAGGGAACGCCAGGTCAAACTGTTTACGTTCCATTTGAGGTTACCAACAAAGGTAACTCACAGTTCACATTCAACCTTTCAACTATTGAGGTTTCCGGTCCCAACTACACGAAGCACATCTACCTTGACGAGAACCAGAACGGTCTTGTTGATCCAGGTGAACAGGAGGTATCCTCTGTTACTCTCGGTATGGGAGAGACGAAGCACCTTGTTGTAGCAGTTTCTGTAGATCCCGGGGCAAACGTCGGAGATAAAGATCAGTTTAAACTCCACGTTGAAAATCCAGATAATTCTTCCTGTGCCTCTGATCAGAACGCTTCTGTAACTGTAATCAGTGATGCTCTAATTCAGGCAAACAAGTCAGTTGACAAGACTCAGGCTGTTCCAGGTGATGTGCTTACTTACCGTGTAACCTTCAAGAACGTTGGACTTAAGGCAGCTAAGTCTGTTGATGGTCTGAAAGTAGACCTTAACGATGACGGCAATATTGACAACAACGAGCAGGACGTTGAAGGTATCATCATTAAAGACCAGATTCCAAAAGGGGCTACCTATAAGTCAGGTTCTGCAGCGGGAGCTCCTTCCAACGGCTATCCGGTCTATTCAAGCGACGGGCAGAACTGGTACAAGTCTGAAGATAAGGTACCTAACGGTGTTAAATATGTGGGATTCTTCATTCCAGACAGCAATCCAACAGACAACGTTAAGGAGAACGTTCTTGATTCAGACCAGGAAGGCTACCTTGAATTCCAGGTTACAGTTGACTCTCCTTTTGATGACCCGGATCTCAGCGTAGATAACGAAGCAGTTATTGACTACGCCAAGTCTGACGGAACTGATGAGGAAGTTGATACTAACGATGTCCATACCAAGATTCCTCAAACTGCAGCTGCTGATATTGCAGTTAGTCAGCAGGTTGCTTCCTGGGATCAGGTAGAAAAAGATAATGGAAACAACTGGCAGGATGATAACACTGTAGCCCAGGCTCCTGCAGGAAGTTGGGTTGAGTTTAAACACTCTGCAGCCAACAGATCCAGTTCCGATGACGTTATAGAGCTCTCTGCAGAAAACGTTCCTCAAGGATGGATCGTTGAATTCTGGAATGCAGATGGAACTGCCAAGCTTATAGATACTGACGGAGACGGAAAGGTAGACCTTGGAACCGTTCCTGGTCAGTCTAAAAAAGATTTCATTGTTAAAGTTTACATTCCTGCAAATGCCACTTCCGGTGGTTACGTAGATGTTGTTGCTACTTCAAAGAACAATCCATCAGAGCAGGATAAGTCTCGTGATACAGTTCAAAATATTGTTCAGGCTGGTGTAGACCTTGGTAAGGTCGGGACAGTAGGAGATGATGTAAACAATCCTTCCGACGGTAACACAGATGGAACAAACGACTCGGACGATGTACTGCCTGGAGATAACGGACACAACGGCGTTGTAGATATTGTTAACCCTGGAGAGTCAGCGGTTTATCCCCTTGAAGTTGCCAATACCGGTGCTTCATCAGATCAGTTCAACCTTTCAGCTACATTGCCTTCGGAACTTTCCGGTTCTGAAGTTCAGTTTATGACAGACCCCAACTGTGATGGTGACCCATCAGATGGTCAGGTGATTACGAATACACCTCTTCTTGGTGGAACACTTCTTAAGTCTGCTGCTGCATCAGGAACGAACACACTTACCGTTTACGACGTTGCCAACTTCTCGGCCGGTGATACTGTAATTGTTGGAGCTGGTACAGACCATGCTGAGAAAGTGAAAGTTCAATCTGTAGATGCTAACGCTGGAACGATTACTCTTGCTGGAAATCTGACAAAAGACCACGCTGCAGGTGAAAGAGTTTCTGAGGATGTATGCGTTGTCCTTGAGGTGACAACAACTGATAGTACGCCTCCGGGAAATTACAACGTAGTTGTTAATTCAACTTCCAAGAATTCAGGAGTTACAGACAGTATTGATGCATACCTTAAGGTTAATGAGATTTGTGGAGTTTCTGTTTCACCTGACCACTCTGATCAATTACCGCCATCTGGAACAACTACCTATCAGCATGTTGTAAAGAACGCCGGCAATACAGATGCAACAGTTACGATAACCCTTGATACAAGTAACAAGCAGCTCTCTTATACAATACTTGACGAGAACAAGAACCCTGTTGGAACTGCTTACACTGTTACACTTACTCCAGGTGAACAGAAGACCTTCTACGTAAAAGTCAATGCACCCAGTGACGTTGCTTCCGGTTACGTTGAGAACCTGACAGTTAAAGCTGAGTCTGATATCAATGGAGATAACACGCCGGACTGTACCGACGAAGCAGTTGATACAACTACAATTATCTCCGGTTACCTCCAGCTTACTAAGACGAAAGACGAGCTTGATACAGGAGGTATTGACAGTTCAGGTGCCTGTACAGCAACTCCCGATGGTATAGTTCCCGGTCCGTGCGATACTATCGTTTACCACATTGAGTACAAGAACATAGGTGACAAAGATGCCCTTAACGTCATAATTACCGACCCAATTCCAGACCACACAACCTACGTTCCAGGTTCTCTCTGCCTTGATACAAACTGTGATGGAACCTGCGATACAAACCTTACAGATGCTTCCGGTGATGACCAGGCAGAGTACGATGCTGCCAACAAACTTGTAAGGTTTAGAGTTGGAATAGGTGCAGATGCTACTCATGGCGGTAAGGTTGCTCCTAACGAGAAGGGCTGCGTGATATTTAAGGTGAAGATTCAATGATTTTGCCGCAAATATCTCAACTTTGGGGGGGCTCTCCCCCCTTTTAATAACTACTGGAGTAAGCGGTGATTAAGAGGTTCCTTTTTGTCTGGCTTGTCTTTCTGGGGTTTCTTACGGCTAACAGCTGGGGGCTTTCAAAAAGCGGAACTGTTATCTCAAATACCGCTCTCTGTACTTATGTTTCGCCTGAAGGGAACAGCTACACTCAAGTCTCCAATACAGTTGAGACTGTGGTTGCTCAGGTTTACGGAGTCCTAGTTGAGCCCAACAGCTTGGAAGCCGATTCATCTCCGGGGAGTTTTGTTGAAATTCCTTTCCTTTTAGAGAATACCGGTAACGGGAAGGACCGTTTTGTCATCTCGGCGGAAAATCTTGTAGGTGATAACGGGAATCTCACTGATCTACAGGTATTTTATGATGAAAATGGTAATGGAAAGGTTGATACCGGTGAAGTTCCCATTTCCCAAACAGACTTTTTACAGCCGGGACAAGTTATTTCACTCGTTTTAAAAGGTAAGGTTCCTTCAGATATTTCAAATGGAGAAATAGATGTACAGGTAGTAGGTATATCTTTAGGAGATAAAACGAAAGTAGATTCCGACAATATCTACATCGTTAAAGTTTTGAGAGAGGGTTACTTAAGAATAGAAAAATCACCCAGTTCATCTAAGGTTAAGCCGGGAGATAAGCTTTCTTACTCTTTAAAATTTGAAAATGCTGGTGATAAAAGTATAAACGGGGCGAAGATTTTTACCGATTTTAATAACGACGGTTCCCCTGAGGAAAGGACAGGAATCCTTATTTACGATGAACTACCGGACGGTTTCGTTTTTAAAAGGGCATATACCAACCTGTTTAACTGGACTGTTATTTATAAGGGGACGGGGGATTCTTACTGGAAGAAAGATCCCGATTCAATTTCCGGAAAGCTGAAGTACGTTGGTCTTCTGTCTAAGGAAGATTCTCAGCTTTCAGCTTCACAGTTTGGAACGTTTACCGTTGAGGGTTATTTAAGTCCTTCTTTTGGTGGAACTGTTTTAAAAAACAGAGTTTATGGTGTTTATACTTCTGGAGGAAAGAGAGAAATTGTTGAGTCTAATACCGCTGTTGTTAATGTGGAACCTCTTGTTAGGATTATTGTTGACGATACCGATGATGCTACCAGTTACTCGGGAAGCGGTAAGCCAGACGATCCAGATGATTTAATGCTGATTAAGGGTATTTCCACTGGTGATTGGGTGGTGTTTGAAAATGAAGTGTGGAATTTGGGGAATAGACCTGATGTTGTTAATTTAACGATTGATACTTCTCTTTCTCAAAACCTTTCTGGACTTACCGTTAAGTTCTACGATTCTGAAGGTCGGGTTTTGACGGATTCCGACGGAGATGGACTTCCAGATGTTGGTCAGATTCCACCGGGAGGAAGAAAAATTTTCTATACAAAAGTTTTTATTCCTTCCGATTACGACAAAAATTCCTTTTTAGTAGCTATTAAGGGGATTTCTTCTCTCAATCCAGGTGTTTACGACTACACGTATGATAAGGCTGAAAGTGTTGAAAAAACTAAAGTTATTGTGAAAACAAAAGTTATTTCTGTTGGCGGTTTGTCTGAGCAGGTTGCAGGGAACCAGCAGGTTGTGGCTTATGAGTATACTCCTGATGGAAAGTTAGTAAGGAAAAAACTCTTTATGACTGATAGTTCAGGAAGTGTTTCCCTTGATAGTTCAGGAGTTCCCAATTCTCTCTACTCCTGGATGAGAGACGGTTATATCTACAGGTTGACTGTAAAAAAGGAAAAGAACGGTTTCCTTTACTTTCTGTCTCCACCGTTCAGAAAGGATTTTCTGAATTCTGTTGGTAAACCGGGAGATTCTGCTTGCTGGAACTGGCAGATGAAAAGAGTGAGCTGTTCAGATAGAGCTGCAGTTATAAAAGTTACTGTAAACAGTAGTGGAGCAAGGATTTTACGGCTTCCAATAGATCCTGCAGGGTACGTCTATGATGCCATTACAGGGAAAAAGATAAATGGGGCGTGTGTTCACTTCTACAGATGTTCCGATGGTTCCTGTTCCTCTTATGTTCCTGTAGACCCTGCAAAGCTTGACTTTTATCCAGATGGGACAACAAGGCAGGAGAATCCACAGGTTTCTGGACCTACGGATGTTAACGGAAAACCGGTAGGGCTTGACGATGGAGCTTTTGTTTTTCAGATAGCGAATTTTACAGATTTAGATGTTGGATGGTACTTTATAACTGTTGATTACAGCTGCAACTATCCTGCTGCCGATAAAGATTTGAAAGATAAGTACACTCCTGTCAACCTTAAAAATTCTTTAGTCTGGTCTCCTTACAGTGGAAAGCCCTATACGGGAGAAAAGTTCTACGTAGACTACTCCTTTCCCGGAGCTGTTGCACTGAGGATACCTCTTGTTCCTAAAGGGCTTAGACAGATAGAAGTTAGGAAGTCTGTCTCTTCTTTTACTGTTTACTACGGGGAGCTTGTGAAGTGGACTATAGAGGTAAAGAACCCTAACAACTTTGATCTGTTTGGTGTAAAAGTTTATGACTTTCTACCTCGCGGTTTCAGATATAAAGGTGGAACGACAGAAGTTAATGAGAACAGGTCTAAAGACCCTTCTGTTTCCTCCTCCGGCTCTCTGCTTGTCTGGAATCTTGGGAAGTTAACTGCTGGTGATACAAAAGAGATAACTTTCTACACGTATGTTACGCCGGGGGCGAAGGAGGGACAGCAAAAGAATAGGGCCAGAGCCTCCGGCTGGATAGACCCAAAAGGGGAAGTTCCGATTTCTTCAAATGAAGCTTATGCCTATGTCAGAGTTATTCCCGGTGTTTTTACAAGTAAAGGTTACATATTGGGCAGGGTTTTTCTTGATAACAACAGAAATGGAGTTCTGGATAATGGAGAGCCGGGAGTTGGTGGCGTAAAGATCTATATGGAAGATGGGCGGTTTGTAGTTACGGATTCTGAAGGGAAATACCATTTTGATAATGTTAGACCGGGGACCCACGTTCTAAAGGTTGATAGAACTACCATTCCTGCCAACACAGTTTTAGCGGTCACCGGTAACAGGAACGCCGGAGACCCAGGTTCTCTGTTTGTTGATCTTTTCCCGGGGGAACTCTTTAAGGCCAACTTCAGACTTATACCTCTTCCTGCAAAATTAAAGTCCTCTGTTGAAACTGAAAAAGTTTCTTCAGGTAATCTTGAAGCAAAGAGGGGGATAGCTGCTGTTCTAGTTGATCCCAGAGATCAAACTCTGATGTTGAAGCACTGTTTCTGTTTAAAGAACGGAGTTAAATCTCCTCTATATGAGGTAAGGTTTGTAGAGTCTTCTCCCTTTGTTCCGGAAGAAGGAACTGTTAAGCTGAATGGAGCTCCCTTTAAAAATCCGGAAGTAAGCGGGAGCTCCTTTAGCTGGAGTCTGCCTATTGTTGAACCGGGCGAGTCGGTTTGCCTTACCTGGCTTTCAAAACCTGTTTCTAAAGATGTTGGGGTTAAATCGGTTGTTTACTACAGTCTGAAACCTTATGAAGGAACTTCTAAGGAGGTTTCCGCTTCTATTCCTGTTATCTTCTCCGTTAAATCTCCAAAAACTTATGTAATAACAGTTTACTTTGATTTTGGAAGTTACGAGCTCTCTGCTGATGCGAAAAAGTCTCTGCAGGCGCTTGCCGATTTCCTCAGGAAGAACGACTATAAGCAGGTTTTCGTAAAGATTGTGGGTCATACTGATAGTGTTGGGGTAAGTAAGGCTAACAGACGTTACCGAAATAACAGACAGCTTTCTTTAAAGCGTGCTAAAGCAGTAGAGCACTATTTGAGAGAACTTTTAATTGATACCAGAAAAGTAAAAATTGACTTTAAGGATTAAGGAATGGTAAGAAAGGGGGAATTAAAGGGGTTCCTTCTATTTGCTTCTGTTGTTGCCGGCGGGGTTTCTTCTCAGGCTCAAGCAAGGGAAGTTTCTCACTTTTATAGTGTTGAGCTTGTGTCGACATCAAACGAGGAGATTGCCCGTTCTTACTATGATTCTCTGCCGGAGAGCCTGAAAGCGAAGGCTTTCCTTTATAAGAAGGAAAACGGAGAACTCTCTGTAAGGGTTTTTCTCAAGAAGAATAGGGTTCTAACTAAGGCCGAAAGGGAACTCCTTAAAAAGGGTGGAATTGAAGGTTACAGGTTAGTAAAAACCGATCCCTCAAAAGTTGTAAGCAGAACAGAAAAGGCTGGAAGTTTTACAGTTGCTAAAACAAACAGTTTAGATGACGAACCTATAAAGGTAAGCTCTGGAAAGGGTTTCAGGTGTGAGCTTTTCCAGAAGCCTGAAGTGGTATTTCAGGTTGAGGGTCACGGTGCTTTAGAACCTAAGGTAAAGAACGTTACTTCATCTTACCCCGGAACGCTTCAGAACAGGCGGGCTGAAGTAAACGTAAAAGCTTTTGCCCCGGAGGTGATTAAGAAGCGAGTTTCTCCCTTTAGTTCTTCCGTTAAATCTGTTCCTTTTCTCAAAGGATACCTTACAACTTACTCGTTGACGGTTAAAGGCCTCTACCCAGTGGGTTTGAAAGATGTAAAGGTTGTGGTGGAGCTCCCGCCGAAAGCAAGGATCGTTGCCGGAACTCCTCTTATCAACGGTAAACCTGTTATTCCGGAAAGGAGGGGAGAACTCCTCTTTATACCTGTAGGTTCTTTAAAGCCGAACGGTGGTTTTGAGCTGGAGCTCCGTTTTACCTCTCCTGAAGAGGTAAAAACTGTAAATTCTGTTATCTCTGTAAAGACAGAAAACGGAAGCCTTCTCTCTTTTGGTAAAAACAGCAAATTTACAAATCGTGTATTAAAAGAGATAAATAGTTCTAATTCTGTTTCAAAAAGTAACAGTGAAAAGAAAGTTAATAGAGCATCTATCCTCTTTCCCTCCTCTGATGTAGTCCTTCCCCAGCCGGCTACAGAGATTTACGTATCGGTTCCTCTCAACAGCAGATACCAGATTCTTCTTAACGGAAAGAGAATTCCCCGGAAATTCAGGGCTGAAAAGGGAGTGGATAGAGCCCGTCAGCTTCTCCTTCTCAAATACTACGGAGTTCCTCTTAAGAAAGGGTCTAACGAGCTGGAGTTAATTGTTGATGGGAAAATCGTTGATAAGAAAAAAATTATAGTTTCTTCCGATATTTCAGATTTTAAATTCAAAGTTTTTCCAGAAAAACCGGTTGCAGATGGCAGAAGTTATGCTTACGTCGTTGTAGAAGCTTACGATAAAGATGGGAATCCTGCAAAGGAGAACAGTTACATTACCGTAACGGTTGATAAAGGTGACGTTTTTGACTACTCAACGGGAAGATTTGAAAAGTTTCAGGACCATCCTTTGCGAGTTCAGCTAATTAACGGCCGGGCAGTTTTGAAACTTTCTCCGGCAAAGAGCCTTGAGGAAAGGAAAATTACCGTAACTTACGGTGAAATCAGCAGAGAGTTTACTCTCCAGTTCTATCCTGAAAAGAGACCCTGGATAGTTGTTGGAGAACTTGAAGGAGATTTGGGAGTTTCCTCCACCCATAACTCACCTCCAAAGTTGGAGGATATGCCTTTTGACCATTCAAGGAGTGGAACTCACGCAAGGGGTAGGGGGGCTGTTTTTGCAAAAGGCAGTTTAAAGGATTACGTGGTTACTCTCCGCTACGATACCAAAAGACCTGAAGACGTTCTTCTCCGTCAGAACGTTCCCTCTACAGAAGAGGGTGAGTTTTACCCGGTTTATGGAGACGATTCAGAACAGTATTTTGAAGCTAAGAGTAGAAGGCATCTTTTCCTGAGGATAGAAAAGGGTCTCTCTTACGGACTTTTTGGTGATTTCAGAACCGATTTCGGAAGCGAGTTTGACTATAACAGGTACGATAGAACATTCAACGGAATTTTTCTAAATCTTGAAAAGAAAAGAAATTATAGGTTAAGAGGTTTTATAACTAAGAACGATCAAGATATTGTTAGGGAGGAGTTTGAAGGAAAAGGAACTTCAGGTCCCTTCTTTGTAAAAGGTTCCATAGAGCCCTTCTCAGAAAAGGTATGGATAGAGGTAAGGGACAGGTATAACCCTCAAGTTGTCCTCAGCAGAAGGGAGTTAAACAGATTTACTGATTATGAAATTAACTATACAGAAGGTTTTATTGTTCTAAAGGAGCCGTTACCTCAGTTTGACGATAACCTTAACCCTGAATATTTGGTTGTTAGGTATGAGACAACATCCCTTCCTAAAGAGGAGTATTTCTACGGTTTAAGGGCTGAGAAGTGGATAAAAGGTGTAAGGTTTGGCCTTTTTTCTGTTAGGGAGGAACACCCGGTCAGGAATAGAGAGCTCCTTGGAACTGATTTCTACTACAGTAACGGTCCTCTGAAGTTTTTGGGTGAGTATTCTAAGTCTTTTGGGTTTGAAAGTGAGAATTTTACTTCTACGTCGGGGAAGGCCTACAGAGTTGAGGCCAGCTACAGTTCATCGGGAATCTCAGGAAAAGTCTTTTTCAAAAAGGTTACAGACGGTTTCCAGAACCCGTCTTCCGATACGGTTGAGGAGGCCTACAGGACTTATGGTTACCAGTTTTCAAAGGATTGGAAGAAATTCAGGCTTTCTTCCTCAGGAACTGTTGAAAGCAGAGAAGATATAGACCGGAAAGAAACAGATCTGAGGGGAACGTATCTTTTTACTAATAAGCTTTCCCTTGGGGCTGGTTTAAGGTGGAATAAAGAGGAGAGAGTTGATGGGACCGACTCCTACCTTCAGGGAATTGGAGAACTCCACTGGAACGTAACCGATAAACTGTCCCTCTCTTTAAGGCGCGAACAGTCCTTTTCGGGCAGAAACAACTCTACCTACTATCCTAATAGAACCGTTGGCAAAGTTTCTTACCGTTTAAGTCCTAATCTTACTGCCTACCTTCAGTCGGAATACAGAGAACTTGAAGACAGAGACGAGAGCCTTACAACCTTCGGCCTCAACTCAAAGCTTGATAAGAACACAACGGCATATTCTAAATACACCCTTGACGATTCCGCTTCTGGCTGGAGGGTTCAGTCCCACCTTGGGCTGAACAGGACGTTTAAGTACAGCGATAAGGTTTCCTTTGACCTGGGTGGAGAGAACGTTCACACTTACAGGGGTGAGGGGAGCTCCGACTACACCGCTTTAAGGTTCAGGGGCATTTACAGGCAGGATGAGAAGTATCTCCTGTCGGGTGACTACGAGATAAGGTTTGGCAACGTAAAGACGGAACATCTCCTCAGGGTTGGAGGTATCTTTAAGGTAGGTAAAGACTACACCCTATTCTTAAGGGACCGTTTCTTCATCTCCTCCTACAAAGAACACGACCTCCTTTTCGGTCTTGCCAGGAGACCTTTGATGAACGACAAACTCAACTGGCTCCTGAAACTCAGGTTGAAACTTTCAGACAGAGACGAAGTAACAAAGAAAGCTATTCTCTCCACGCACGTTAACTATCAGCCGACCTATAGGCTCACCTTTATGGGTGAGTATGCTCTGAAGTACGAAGATGTTAAATCTGTGGGAACTTCATTTACCGACCTTTTAAGGGGAAGGGTTACTTACGACTTAACCGACAGGTTTGACGTAAACTTTCACGCTGGGATTATGAGAAACATTAATACAAACAGCTACCTTCTGAGCTGGGGACCGGAAGTTGGAGTGAGAGTAATAGAGAACTTCTGGGTTTCTGTAGGTTACAACTTTTCAGGTTTTTACGATAGGGACTTTGAAGATGCTAACTACTGGGCTAAAGGTTTCTATATGAAGTTCAGAGTAAAGTTTGACGAGAACACCTTTAAAAAGCTGGATAGACTTCTCAGTAGGAGAACCCGCTATGCGGATTAAGATTAAAGAGATACTTTTTACCTTTTTTCTGTGCCTTATTGTAAGTTTTAGTGCAGCAGGATTTCCTTTATCAAAAAGAAGTCTTTCTGTTAAGTACCCTTTCCCAGGTAGAGCGAGAGTGAAAATTACTCTGGTAAATGATTTGAAAGAACCTTTGATATTTCAGAGTGTTTATAAACCGTGAGGTGTTCATGTGATTTTCCCGGGTGGAAAAGAGTGGCATTATGGAAAAAAGAAGGAGATACTTCTTAAAGGAATCCCACCTTTCAAGGTTAGATTCTACTTTAAAGGTAAAAATTCCGAGAAATTATACGAATTTACAGTAAGAATTGGAAAGCAAGGTAAGTATAATGAGGGGAGACCGCATGTTGAATATAAGAGATCTCTTTAAAATAGGGTTAATTTCCTTAGTTTTGACTCTATTTTCCCTTTCCCTCTTTTCCTCTGTTTCTCTGGCAGACAGTGATAATAATGACGGAGATGATTTGACCTCTATATACAGTATTTCTGGACCTTTTGAACTTGTTGCTACAGGAGGTACTTTCAGAACTAAATCTAACGATGAGGACTGTACAGCTGTTACCGACTCTTCTACTGCTCAGCTTAGTCTCCCCACCGGTGCTCAAGTTGAAAAGGCTTTCCTCTTCTGGGCAGCTTCAGATAGCAAAATAGACGACACAGTAACCCTTAACGGAAATCAGATAACAGCTCCTTCTTCCAACTGCCACCTATCAGAATACTCTGGCATTGATGGCCTTTCTTTCTACGGCTGTTACGCAGACGTTACAGATCTTGTCAAATCTTACGGTTCTGGAACGTATACCCTTACAGATTTAACGATAAATACCGGAAGTCCCTGGAAAAACTACTGCACGGTTCTTGGTGGATGGTCTTTAATTGTTATTTATAAAGAATCAAATTCATCGGATATGAAGTTTATTCATCTTTATGAGGGGTTTAAGATTGTCCATAATAATTCGTTTTCCAAAGATCTTACCGGGTTTATTGCAGCTGACAATCCAAGTTTAAAGGTTTTGAGCGTTGTATGGGAGGGTGACCCGGATCTTAACAATAATGAGGAGCTTGAAATTAACGGTCATGCTGCAGGAACGAACCTGTTTGACTCCAATTCAACGGCCATTCCTAAGGATGATACCTACGGTGTTGATATAGACTCTGTTGATGCTTCTCAGTACGTTAATCCTGGAGATACTTCACTCAACTGGGCTTTCTCTACGGGACAGGATCTTGTTATTGTGTCTGCTCTTGCCATCTATGATTTAAAGGTTACAGGGTTTGCAGGTCACGTTTATGAGGATCCCAACGGTGACGGAAATATGGACGATAAAAAGCCTGTTGAAGGTGTTAAGGTAAGACTGTTTTCAAAGGGAGGAGATTTAAAGGCTGAAACAACAACTGACAGCAACGGTTACTACTACTTTGCTAACCTTAATACCGACGATTACTACGTCGTTGTTGATTCAAAAACAGTTTCTCCTGTAGAAGGGTTAAACAGCGGGTATACTCAGGGTGATGTATGGGCAGAGCAGACCTATGTAAACGCTCCCTCTAATGGAGATAGTTACGCTAAAGGCCTATGTGATACTGATGCTGACAGTTCAACCGACCCTGAACAGGTTTCCGGTTCCCACGTCTGTTTTGGAGGAGCTTACGGAAGCAGGAGCGATGATGCTT
>JALTBO010000018.1 GCA_027075275.1 Desulfurobacteriaceae bacterium | reverse complement strand
GGAGCTGCAAGAACGGAAATAACAAGGAAGATAGAGGCAAAGCTCCCTGAAGCTGAGAAGGTGGAAAGACCCGTTGGGGAATTCAAGACAAAAGACCTCGTTTCCCCTTACGTTGAGGGAGTGAGGGAGCAGGTAGAGCTCTCCCTCTTTAAAGAGAAACCTGTAAAGATCGTCCACGACCCGATGTACGGAGCCCAGCAGGGGCTTATGTACAGAGCTCTCCTTGGAACAAAGGCCGAGCTCACAGAGATACACGCCTACAGAGACCCTCTCTTTGGAGGGAAACACCCGGAGCCCATCGTTGAGAAGAACATAACGGCCTTAATGGAGAAGGTAAGGGCTGTTAAGGCCGACATAGGAATTGCCCACGACGGAGACGGCGACAGGGTTGGAATAGTTGATGAAAACGGCCACTTTGTTAACTCTCAGATAGTTTATGCCCTACTGCTACTTCACGTTGTAAGGAATAAAGGAAAAAGGGAAGGAGTTGTTGTTAAGACTGTCAGCACAGGCTATTTGGTAGATAGGGTATGCAGGAAGTTGGGATTGGAGCTCCTTGAAGTTCCCGTTGGATTTAAGAACATCAGCGAGGTAATCGTTAAGGAGAAAGTCCTCTTTGGAGGAGAGGAGAGTGGCGGATACGCCCTCGTTGACTACCTCCCGGAAAGGGACGGACTTTTAATGGGGCTCTTAATGGTTGAGAAGATGCTGGTAGAGGATAAGACCGTTTCGCAGATGGTTGAAGACCTCTTTAAAGAGTTCGGAACCGCCTACTACAAAAGGATTGACCTGCCGGTTTCAGAAGAGGAGAGGAAAGCCCTTGAAAGGCTCAAGGAGAACCCACCAAAAGAGTGGAAAGGGCTGAAGGTCAGCAGAGTTTTAACAATTGACGGTGTCAAGATAATCTTTGAGAACGACTCCTGGATCCTCTTCAGACCCTCTGGAACGGAGCCCGTTTTCAGGGTTTACGCAGAAACTCCAGATGAGAAGACAACTGAGGAGCTTTTAAACTGGGGCGTGAATTTAGTTAAAACTAATTAGGAGGGAGAGATGGCAGAAGGATACAGCTACAGCGAAAGGCAGCCTCAGGTAATGAAAGACTACGTTTACGTTCTTGGAGAGGCTGTAAAGAAGGCGCCGGAGCTCCGGGGCGTTCCAACCGGCGTAAAAGGGCTGGATGACCTTTTCTTCAAAGTTGAGATTGAGGACGGGAAACCTGTCCGCAAGCCCTTAGGTGGAATTCCCGAATACGCCGTTGTAAACCTTACAGGAATGCCGGATACCGGTAAGAGCCTTATGGCCGAACAGTTCGCAATAAAACAGGCGTCTTTGGGGCAGAAGGTCTGCTTCGTTACGGTTGAGAGTCCTGCGAACTTCGTTGCGGCGGGGCTGAAGGAGAGAGCTCTGGCAATGGGCGTAAACTTTGAGGAGATTGAGGACAACATCATACTGATAGACGCGGCCAGCAACTCAAGGCTCAGGGACGACATTCCTACAATGCTTGATACACTTGCCTACGTTTACAGAACCTACCACTGCCACAGAACGGTTATAGACTCAATTACGGGGCTATACGAGGCGAAAGAGATGCTTGCCCGCTCAATTGTAAGGGCATTCTTCAACTTCATGAAGAAGTGGTACCAGACCGCCATCTTCGTTTCACAGAAAAGGAGTGGACACGACGAGCTCTCAGCCGAGGCCGCCGGAGGATACGCCGTAGGCCACATTGTAGACTGCACAATGGTTCTCTCTAAGGAGATTCTCCTCTCTCCTTCAAGGGCAAGGGCTTTCAAGAAAGAGCTCGGAGACATTCTAAGGCTTTTCAGAATTGACGGCTGCAGGCTCTGCGGCCACGATACGAGGCTCCACCTGATGGAGATTACTGAACTTGGCCTCGTTGAGATAAAAGAGCCACTTGTTGAATACCTGAGGGGAAGGAAGTGAAGACGGTTTCGGTTATAGGTGATGGGGGAGCTCCCGAGGGGAGCTCCCTCTACGAAACGGCAAGAAAGGTTGGACGGCTTGTTGCCGAAAAGGGCTACGTTCTGGTTACCGGCGGACTTTTCGGCGTTATGGAAGGGGCATCAAGGGGAGCAAAAGAAAAGGGGGGACTTACTGTTGGAATACTTCCACACTATGAAAACCTCTCCAACCCTTACGTTGACATTAAAATTCCTTCAGGAATGGGTCACGCAAGAAACGTTATAGTTGTCTCATCGGCAAGTAAAATAGTAGTTGCAGTTGGGGGAAACTACGGAACTCTTAGCGAAATTGCCCATGCATTAAAGCTTGGAAAGAAGGTTGTGGGCTTTAGAACGTGGGAGATAGAGGGAATTGAGAATTATGAAAATAGTGAAAGTTTTATTGCTCGCCTTAATTCTCTGCTTTAGCTTTTTGAATAGGGCTTTACCGGAAACGAAGGACGGTAATGTAACTGCTCCAGCTTCCGTCTATAACCTTCTCTTAAAACTTGAGGATGATTTAAAAACAGGAAAACCAAAAAAAGTTCTCTTTTCAGATCTTAAACTTATAGAAAATGCCAAAGCGAACCTTCCAGTTTCCTATTTGCCTGAGCTTAACTACTTGATGAAATCATACGTAGAGAAAGTTCCCGTAACGGAATTGACTCTTTTAAAGAAGATTGCCTATTACATCTATCCTTTAGAGGTTGCTCTTAAAGTTTTCCTTTTCTTAATTCTCTTTTATACCTTCGTCTTCTACCTTCAGAATATTGAAGTTCAGCCTGTTGCAAAGAGAGTTCTTACCGTTGGTGGTGTTTTCTTTCTGGTTTTTGCCTTTGTTGTAAATATATGCTCTCTCATTTATCTTGTTTCAGGTTTTGGGTTTGTTCTTCTGGCTGTTTTAAAGAAGAAGCGTTTAGGACTTTACCTGCTGTTTGCCCTCTCGCTCCTTTTTGTGTCTCAGGTTGTTTACGATAACGCCTCTTTGAGATTAAAGTCTGAAAATCTCCTTTACTACATCAAAGTAACTAGAGACGGTTACGCTCCCGACTATCTGATAGAGAGGGTTTTTCACAATAATCGGGATTTTACCCTTGAAAGTGTGACGTCTCAGCTGGCTCTTGGTAGGCTTGATGCCGTTGCCCGGCTTGAGCCCTTAAAGTTTTCTGAGCCTCTGCGTCAGGCAATAGTTTTAAACGATTACGGATACGTTTACTTCCTTCGGGGAGATTTTGAGAAAGCCCTCTCACTTTTTGAAAGTGCGTTTAAGCTCTATCCATCTTCCGAGTTGGAGTATAACCTTTACCTTACCTATTCCTCACTTTTGAAACTGGAGGAGGCCAACCGTTTAAAGGAGGAGCTCCTCCAGAAAGGTATCTCCGTTGAAAAGCTTCCACCTGTTCCTGTTCTTGTTCACCTGTCGGTTCCACTGCCCGGTTACGTTTTTCCGTTTAAGTTTATCTTCGGTTTTGCTGTAGGCCTCCTTTTGGGAGTTATCTTTGCGCGGTTTTACCTTGCTACTTTCGGTAACTTTGACCCGGAACTCCTCCTTGTTCCGGGTATGAGGGCTTTTATTAACTCCAGTATTAAGCATATAGTTCTTGTATCCCTTATAGTTTTTCTCGTTAACATAATTCTGGGAAGATTAATATGCAGCGTGTAAAGGGACGGCTGAACAGTTTAGATGACCTGATAATCTTTGTTGACAGACTGAAGGATACGGGTGGACGTTTAGAGCTCTACCTTCCCTATTTTAATGAGGAGGTGACTATCTGCTACGACGGTATAAACTTCTACATTTCAACCAATATCTCCGACTTCCCTGAAAAAAAGGCGCTTAAGATTTTTATTGAAAAGTGGCTTTTAAACGACCTCTCTCCGGAATTTGAGTTTATTGAGGGAGAGCGGTGTTCTTCGGGTCTTCCTGTTCTGGAAGATGAGCTTTTACAGGTTTTAAAAGACCCGTTTTTGGAGATGGTAAAGGAGCTCCCTCCCTACTTTGAGATAACAAAAATAGACGTTAAAAGAGTTCCCTCCTTTTTAGTTGCTCACTGGACTGCCAGACGGCCGGTCAACAGAGATGAGGTCTACAAGTACGGCTTGACTCTCACAGACATTTTAAGGTATATTGAAGCAGGTTTAATAGAAATTAAACAATTTAACGTTATGGAGAGTTTTCCTTACAAGCTTAGACTGTTTGTTCAGGCATTGGCCCTTTTGGTGGTTATTTACTTTACGTTACCGTTGGGCTATTTGAAGTTCAACCAGTTTAAAATTGGTCAGGCTGTTAACTGGGGCTTGAGGGAGAAGATTGTAAAAGGTAGTGTAAGGGAGAAGCTTCCGGTAAAGGGATGCCTAAGAACCGACTTCTACCTGATAGCTGATAGGGTTGTTAACCCTGGTATAGATGGGACTGTAGGAACGGGAGACGATATTACAGTTAAGCTTCCCGATAAAGGTTACACTCCCGTATTTGCCCTTCCGGTAAAGTGATGAAGATAGTTTTAGTTGGCTTTATGGGAAGTGGTAAGTCAACTGTGGGAGAACTTCTCTCAGAAAAACTTTCAATTCCCTTTGTAGATCTTGATTCCGTTATTGTTGAGAGAATCGGTCTCTCTATACCTCAGATATTTAAAAAAGAAGGGGAGGCATTTTTCAGAGAAAAGGAGAGGGAGTTTCTGATAGAGGAGCTGAAGAAAAGGTCTGACTTTATACTCTCAACGGGGGGAGGAGCTCCTGCCTACAGAGACAACATGGAGGTTATAAACAGCTCTGCCACTTCTGTTTTCCTCCATGCAGACTTTGAAACCCTCTACGGCAGAATTTCAGGGGACAGAAACAGACCTCTTGCTTCCCTTGATAGGGAAAAACTGAGGGAGCTCTACCTGAAAAGACTTCCCTTCTATAGGAAAGCCCACTTCACCGTTGATACTTCGGGGAAAAGCCCCAATGAGGTTGTAAATGAGATTATTTCCCTTTTAAACGGCGGGAGAGGTAAATCCAGCCTGTAAGCGCTAAAAGACCCGACATCACAAAGAGAAGAAGGTGGAAGTAGAAGGCAACTGTTAGAGCGTAGCTTCCTTTAAAGCCTAAGAGTGCAAATCCTCCTACGAGACCTGCTTCGTAAGTTCCAAAACCACCTATACTGTGAATGGGGAGAACAGTTGTCAGTTCTCCGAAAGTTGCTGCAAAGGTGCTCTCAAAGAAGTTCAGTTTCAGTTTTCCGGCCTTCATTATGAAGTAAAAAGCGGTGAACTTTGTGGTCCAGTTGAGAAGTGAGTAAAGGAAGACCAGAAATAGGTTCCTTACGGATTTAAACTCTGTGAAGAAGAAAAAGAGGGCGGCTGCAAATCCGAACCGCTTCTTTAAAAATTTAAGGAGCTTAAACCCTAAAATGAGAACCAGAATAATAAAAACTCCTACGAGAATGGAGACCCAGAGAAATTTCCTGTTGTTTAGAGAAACTCCTAAAGTTGCAGCTGTAAAAAGAATTGAGAGTGATAGAAGGTCAAAAAGTCTTGCAACTACGAGAGCTGCGGAGGAGATTACTCCTTCTACTCCAAACAGTTTTTTGAGAATTATGGGAAATGAAGCCTCTCCTGAGCGGAAAGGGAGGAGGTTGTTAAAGAAGGTGTGGACTGCCATAACCGCAGCAAGGTCTTTGGTATCTATATTTGGAAAGAAAACTGTAAACCTCTTTGCTCTGAAGTAGTAGGTAAAGGTGTAGAGAAGAAGGGAAAGGGCGAGAAACGGAAGGGAGAGCTCCCTCAGGATTCTGTTTAAGTTGTGGAAGACATCGTACTCGTAGAGGAAGTAGCAGAAAACCACAAGAATTGTTAAAGAAACTACCAGGCTACCCCGTTTCAACGTTGAGAGCTCTCCTTACAACGTAAGGTTTTTTATTCTGAGACTCAAAGTAGATTCTCATCAGCATTTCACTTATCAGTCCTGTTGTGAACATCTGAATTCCAGCAAGGATAAGCATAACAGAGATGATGAGTAAGGGTCTGTTTCCTATGGAGTGGCCTGTTAACTTCAGGATTACAAGGTAGGTAAACGGGAAAGCCCCCAGCAAAAATAGAACTATTCCCAAAAGGCCGAAGAAGTGGATGGGTTTCTGGAGGAACTTTTTCATAAACCAGATGAAGAAAAGGTCTGATATAACCTTAAAAGTTCTTGAGATTCCGTACTTTGACTTCCCGTAAATCCTTGGGTGGTGTTCAACCGGTATTTCAATAATCCTGTCAACGGAGGTTACAGTTGAGGCAAGGGCAGGGATGAACCGGTGGAGCTCCCCGTAGAGCCTCACTCTCTTTATGACGTCGCTCCTGTAGGCCTTTAACGTGCAGCCGTAGTCGTGGATCCTTACGCCCGTTAACTTTCCAATCAGCCAGTTGGCAATTTTTGACGGGAGCTTCCTTGAAATTGCTGCGTCCTTTCTGTTCTTCCTCCATCCGCTGACTACGTCGTAGCCTTCCTCAATCTTTTCAAGAAGCCTTGGAATATCTTTAGGGTCGTTCTGGAGGTCTCCGTCCATCGTAACTATCACGTCTCCCGTTGCGTAGTCCATTCCGGCAACCATTGCGGGGGTCTGGCCGAAGTTTCTGGCAAATTCAATTACCTTAACTTTTCTGTCTTTCTTTGCCAGCTCCTCTAGAATCTCTCCGGTTCTGTCTGTGCTTCCGTCGTTTACAAAGATTATCTCGTAGTCGTATGGAATGGAATCAAGAACCTCCTTCAGCCTCTCGTAGAGGATTGGAACGTTTTCCTCCTCGTTGTAAACGGGAATAACAACGGAGATTTTCTTAACCTTTTCCATAGAACCTCTCCTTGGGGTAGTTGGATATTACAACTATGGAGTGTTTTGTGAGGAGCTCCCTTCTCTCATCTATTTTGAAGAATCTAACACCTTTCAACTTTTTAAGCCTGTTCTCCCTGGTGATTACAAGAACGGGAGTTTTGCTCTCAAGCAGTTTTTCGACGGTCTTTACGTTCAGGTCGCTCAGTTTACCCTTCCTGTAGTAGAAAACAATCTCCGGACTTGAGAAATCCAAAAAGACAACCCGGCATTTGCTACACCTTTCTTTCAGTTCTGCAACCTCCTTTCCTATGAAAGGTTTCGCCCTTAAAGGTTCTAAAGATGGAAGCGTTACCCACTTAAAGAGAAACATTCCGGTAAGAAAACCTGCTGTTATCGGTTTTAGAGCATCTTTTGTCCACACTGCCCACCACATTCCCACAAGTGGGGGAATAAGAAATAGAAGACCTATAAGAGGCCAGTGTTTTAGCATCCAGAATACACCGCCGGCAAGGGCCAGCGTTGTGAAAAGGAAGGCTGTCAGGTATAAAGAAATTCTCTCTTTCAGGTTGAACAGGTACCAGGTGGTTATAACGGCAAATGGGGGAAAGGAGGGAAGAAGATAGTGTGCCAGTTTTGTGTGGGCTATCTGGAAAAACAGGACTACTGTAAAAAACCAGACCGTTGAGAACTCTAAAATAGTATCTGCCAGAATTCTTTTCCTTTTAAACAGGTAATAGACGGCAAAGGGGAATATCAGTGAGAAGGGAAGGTAGAGCCAGAAGTAGTTTGCCAGATAGTACCACCACTCCGTTGGGTGTCCGGGAATTTTCCCTACAAACCTGTGAATGTTGTGGAAGATTATGAAATCTCTGAAGAACTGATAGCCGTGTTTGTAGAGTATCGCTCCGTACCAGGGGAGAACAACTGCGAGGTAGATTCCCAATCCGGAGAACCATGGAATCTCTTTCAGGGTTTTGATAAGGTCTCTCCTCAGTATCAGGTATACAACTGCTACAAGACCGGGAAGAACAAGACCTACAGGGCCCTTTGTGAGGGTTGCAAGACCTGAAAAGAGGAACGCCAGCCTGTAGTAGTTTCTGTTTTTCCTGTGGTAGCCCTCAAAGAAGAAGATGAGAGAGGCGGTTATGAAAAATGTTAGTACGATATCGGGCATTGCTACAGAAGACATAACGATAAAGTCAAGGAGTGATAGTAGAACCAGTGAAGACCAGAAGGCGAACCGCTCACTTTTCCACCGGCAGAGCCACCAGTAAAGGAGTAGAACCGTTAAAACGCCGCAGAGAGAGACGAAAAAGCGCCCTCCAAACGTATTAACTCCAAAGATTTTATAACCGAGAGCTATCAGCCAGTAGATTAGTATGGGTTTGTCAAACCTGTATTCGTAGTTGTAGTGGGGGGTTATGTAGTCTCCGCTCTTTACCATTTCGTAGGCGGCCTCTAAGTATTTGGGTTCGTCTTTGTCAAACGCTGAGTAGAGGCCGTTTGGCAGAACTAAAAGGGTAAAAGAAAGAATCAGAAGGAGCAGGAGGTTTCTCCTTTTCATCGTCTCATCCTGAAGATTAAATTGTTGTGTAGAAAGTATAGCCCAGCTGGGAGAGAGTAAAGATGGTCTACAGGAAGCTTTTAAAGTGTTCTACATGTGGAAACGTTGGAGAGTTTGACTATATAGGTTCCCGCGACGTTAACAGAAAGGGAGATGTTTCGGATATAATCGGTTCTGCCTCTATGTGGATAAGCTACTACAGGTGTCCTAACTGTGGAGCTGTAGAGGTTGAGTTCAGTCCTGTAGGAGAGAGACCAGACGTTCCGCCGGAGGTTTTCAGGGAAGTTGGAGAGGATAAAGGGGAGCTGGGAGAGTAGTTTCCTCAGGTGGTTCCTTTCGCTTCTCCTCCTGTCGTTTCTCGTGAATATCGGAGTTCTGGTTCTCATTCACGAGGAGCCCAGAAGGGGAATTATTACCTTTGAAATGTTAAAAAGTCACAACTTCCTCCAGCCTACAGTTTTGGGGGTTCCTTACTATAAAAAACCGCCTCTTCACGAGTGGATAACTTCACTCTTTTCGGTTATCTCGGGTCAGGTATGTGAGTTCTCACTGAGGCTTCCCTCCTCTATCTCAGTTGTTCTGACCTCCCTTGTTATTTTCTACGGC
Source organism: Desulfurobacteriaceae bacterium (assembly GCA_027075275.1). Classification (GTDB taxonomy): domain Bacteria; phylum Aquificota; class Aquificia; order Desulfurobacteriales; family Desulfurobacteriaceae; genus Balnearium. The sequence goes on along the minus strand of JALTBO010000018.1, from coordinate 2,640 downwards.
GTCAGGAAGTTTTTGGGAGAGAGGAAAGCCCTCTTTGGAGCTTTAATCTACCCTACTTTCTACGTTGTTCTTATAGGCTACGGTTCAAAGTGTGAGCCCGACACTCTCTTTTCCCTCTTTGTTACTTCGGCTGTTTTTAGCTGGTTTTACCTGTTTGAGAGGGGAAGGGAGCTCTCCGCCTGGTTCTTCGGATACCTGTTTACCTCTTTTGCCCTTTTAACGAAAGGTCTTCCAGCCATTCAGTTTTTCTACTTTTTTGTTCTTCCGTACCTGTTTGTTAAGGGGGAGCTCCGAAAATTTATCTCCTACAAACACTTCTTAGGAGGTGTTTCAGGCCTTCTGCCATTTCTGCTCTGGCTCTCTGCCGTTAAAACCGACCGTGCAGTTAAGACCCTCTTTTCTGAGGTTCTGGCGAGGGCTCCTGGCGAAGTCTCTAATTCCCATGCCTTTAAAAATTACCTAACCTACCCGTTAAGGCTCTTAGCTGCCACATTTCCCTGGTCCTTCATACTTCTTTACTACTGGAAAAAGAAAAGGGAGCTTAACTTTCTTGCAGACAGTAATTTAAAAATCTTTGCTCTGTCCTTTCTTTTGGATGCGCTCTTATACTGGGCATTTCCCGGGAGCAGACTTAGATATCTGATGCCTGCCCTTCCTCTGCTTGCCGTTCTTTCAGGCTCTTACCTTTCTGAATTCCAGATTCTTCATAAGAGGGCCAAAGAGATTATCCGGTTTACTGCAGAGTTAACGGTTCCCGTTGCTATAGTTGTCGGAATCGCTGTTTCAAGGAATCCTTCTCTAATTTTAAAGTCAACTCTGGAGTTTCTCGTTATACTCTATGCTGTTTATTTTTTTTTCCTTCCCAGGTTTAAGTTTAACTTTACATATGTAGTTGTTCTATTTTCAGTTCTTATGCTCCTGTTAAGGGGATTTTACAGTTCATACTACTATCCAGTTGCTCAATTTAAGTACCCTTCTGTTAGAAAAGTTGCATCTAAGATTGTAAAAGATTCTGAAGGATTCCCACTTTTTACAAAAACAACCTACCTTCAGCTCTGTTTTTACGTTGAAAAAGGAAGAAACAGCATTTTGAAATTTACAGCTTCTCCTCCAGAAAACGCTCTCTTTCTTTCCCGGAGACCAGAAGCCCACGTTCTAAGAACGTACAGTCTGGGCAGGCACACCTTTTACCTCTGTTCTTACGGTATTACCTCTTTAAAGCCTCAAGAACCTTTAAAAGGCCCGAAGAAGCGCTCTCCCTCAGGGTTAGATCGCAGTAAGGAGAAATAGGAGTTTCCTCAGGGTTTACTTCAATAAGGAGAGCTCCCTTCCTCTTCGCAATCAACGGTAGTGTTGCAGCTGGCTGGATAACTCCCGAAGTTCCAACAACTATAAAAACATCACAGTTTTCGGAAAAACTGAAGGCTTTTTCAAGTGCTTCTTCTGGAAGGTTCTCTCCAAACCAGACAACTCCAGGACCTACAATCTCTCCACAGTTTGGGCAGATTGGGAGCTCCCCCTCATCAACCCTCTTAAAGACCTTCTCCTTCAGCTCTTCTTCTGAAATGTTTTTTAAAAACCGTTTAGAAGCAGGTGGGTAAATTTCCTGAAAGGTTTCTGCAGGGTAGTGCCTCCCGCAGAATCTACATTTTCCGTCAAATATGTAGCCGTGGAGCTCCACAAACTTCTTTCCTCCAGCCTCCCTGTGGAGTCCGTCAACGTTCTGGGTAATGTGGAGAAAATGGGGAAATAACCTCTCCATTTCAGTAATTGCGAGGTGGCCCGGGTTTGGTCTGGCCTTTGCAATCAGGTGCATTCTCCACAAGTACCACTTCCAGACCAGCTTTGGGTTCTTTGAGAAGGCTTCAAAGGTTGCCAGCTCTGCAGGGCTGAACCTGTTCCACAGGCCATCTTTTCCCCTGAAAGTTGGAATTCCGCTTTCAGCGCTCAGTCCTGCTCCAGACAGCACTCCTACTTTTTTAACTTTCTGCAGTTTTTCGGAAAATTCAAACATTTTTAATGCTCCTCCTGTTATGAAGGTAGTATATTTGCTATTCATAATTAATACTATTTAATCAGGGGGGAAATTGTTCTGGAACACTATCTATTCTCTTGAGAACATCTCCTCTTTTCCAGAAGGAAAGTACGTTTACTGTTTTTGCTTTCCTGAAGATCAGTTTTTTGCCCTTGTTAACGCTGGAGGGGTAAAAACTTACTGGTTGGGTCTTCTCAACAGCTCAGCTCTGGGAAGAAAACTTACCAGAGGTTTTGTCGTTAGGCTCTACCTTCAGCACCATAAGGGGTTCACCATTAGGGTTGTTACGAGGGCTCTCTACATTGGTATAACAGACTCACTTAAGAGAGAAGTAACTACAGCTCTAACTGAAAATCCGTGTCTTAAGTACCTCTTCTCAAGTGGAATAAGGTTAGGCGTAGCGGTAAAACCAATTTCGGACCCTAAAGAGGGAATGTCTGAACTTAAAGAGTTCCTTAAATCAACAGATGGGTTCTGTTTTCCTGCTTCCTGTGGCTGTAACCTTTGCGAGGAGCTGGGAGGGATTTCTGTCCCCACATTTATAGGGGGTAGAGAGATCTGCTAAAGTGGTGCCCGGGGCGGGATTTGAACCCGCACGGGCGTGA
>JALTBO010000017.1 GCA_027075275.1 Desulfurobacteriaceae bacterium | reverse complement strand
AGCTCTCCGTTGAAGAGAGCTCCAACGGCGTTCTTCTCTAAACTCTTTGAAATCCTTGCTGCTATCTCTTTAACGTTCGTTTCACTCTCAAACTCCAACCTGCTTCCGTCGGGGAGCTCTATAACAACCATCTACAACCTCTCCATTCCCTAATTTCTGCCGTATTCTACTATTTTTTCTTCTGTTGAAGGCCATTCTTAAACGTAAAGTCCTGATTTATATCCCTTGACTCTATACATCCGTTTTTATCAATGAAATACTCCTTTCTATCGGGAGCTGTCCGCTCGTAAAGAATGACCCTCTCTGCAATATCTCTAAAGATAGGAACGGCGATATCACTGGCCCACAACATATTTTTTGGAACTTTTGGATCAACAACACTAACAACCAAAACATACTTAGGATCCGTCATTGGAAAAGCACCGGCAAAGGTCGCGTTTATCTTTGTTCTATCATAAGCATGGAGCTTTGGATTCCACCTCTGAGCCGTTCCTGTTTTACCTCCTACGTAAAAGTTAACAAACTTTGTTGCCGTTCCCGTTCCTCCTTCAACAACCATTGTAAGGATTCTTCTCATTTCTTTAGAAACTTTCTCAGAAAGAACTCTCCTTTCTGCAACAGGCGTGAACTTTCTGATTATCCTCCCTTTATCGTCTAAAACAGCCTTTAGAAATGTAGGCTTGTAGTAAATTCCACCGTTAACAAGAGCAGAATAAGCAGCTGCAAGCTGAAGTGTTGTTACCGATATGTTGTGACCAAAGGCTAAAGTGGCGAAGTCAACGTCTCTCCATTTCTTCCAGAAGTGAAGTATTCCCGGGCTTTCGCCGGGGAGCTCCACCCCCGTTTTCTGTCCAAAACCAAAGGCTCTGTAGTAATTGTAAAGTTTCTTCTTCCCCAGAAGTTGGGCAACCTGAATTATTCCAACGTTGTCAGAGTACTCAATAATCTCCCAGGCCCTCAGTTTAACATCCCTACCGTGGAACTCGTTCTTAAAAACTTTATTCCCAACCTTATAGTGGGCAGGACAGAAAAAGACTGTATTGGGAGTTATCAACTTCTCGTTAAGTGCTGCTGCAAGAACAAAAGGTTTCATAACAGAACCAGGCTCGTAGGGAGCAACAGCATAGCGGGGAGTCAGAGGGCCACCATTCTCAGGGTCATCGTAATTGAAGAAAGGCCAGGAAGCTGCAGCCAGTATCTCACCGGTGTTGGGGTTCATAAGGACGGCATTTATAAATTCTGGATGCCACTTTTCTCCGTACTCGGAGATGGTCTTCTCAACTATATACTGAAGGTTCCCGTCTATCGTTAGTTCTACGTTCCTTCCCTTCTCTCTGGTAACAAAAACTGTAGCATCGGTTCCTAAGTAGACCTTCCCTCTGGCATCCTTACTACCGCATACCTCTATCGTTTTACCGGTAATCAGGCCTTTTTTCTCCAGATACCTTTCAAGTCCGGTAAGACCTTCTCCAAAAGGACTGGTTATTCCTACAACCGTTGAACCTACGGCATAAGGGTAAACCCGCTTATACTCCGTTGTAAAGCCGATAAGATCGGGATATCTCTTCCGGAAGCGGTTTTCTCCAGAAAGGGTATAGTAGATCTTCAGGGCTACTTTTACAGCGGTGGAGCTCTCCTCTACACCTAAAGAGAGTCTTTTTTTAAGCCAGACAAAGGGAACCTTTATCTCTCTACCGCTTCTCTCTACAATAGTAAACTTTTTTGTGTAAGCTCTATCAAGGTCTTCCTCAGTTATAGAAGAGAAGGGGGAGAGGAGCTCTTTCAATTTTTCAACAGGAACCTTCTTCTGTTGAGAGTACTCTTTAAGAACAGAGCCATCCCTCAAGATTATACTTTTAAATAAACTCCAATCTCTTACTTCCGAAGGTCTTACATAGAAAGAGATAACCTTTTCACTGGCCGCAAGAACGGTTCCATTTCTATCAAGGATGGAACCTTTCGGAGGTGAAAGTTTTATTATTCCAGCAAACTGGTTTTTTACCTTTTCTATCCAGTAGTCCTTTTTAAAATAGGAAAGATCAAAAATCCTGTAGGAATAGATCAAAACAAGCAGAATAGACATAAGAAAAAACAGGTTAAGCCGCTCATCCTTAAAAGGTTTTACAAATACATAAACTCTTAAAATAGCTTCTTTTATATAGAATAACAGCTTCATTTAAGGTATTTTACCTCATTTTCATGAAGTATTTTCATATCTTTTGTCTCTTTATCAACAATTTCTGGACGAACCTCTCTATAAAATTCCACAACAAGTCTGCTGTTTTCGTCTTTTAAAGACTTTATTTCCGAAACCAGTTTTGAAATTTTCGCTTTCTCTCCTGTACATTTTGAGCGAACATTAACAACCTTTACAGCCAGAACAATAAAAACAAGTATGGAAACAGCATAAGCAACAAAACAAAACCTGGTCAAAAGACTTCTCATATTCCTTTCAGCTACTTATATTATTTTCCAGTAAAATGCGCCTGTAGCTCAGCTGGATAGAGCCCAGGACTCCGGATCCTGGTGTCGCGGGTTCGAATCCCGCCAGGCGCACCACTAATCCTTCTTAGCCTGTTCAACTATTCTCTCTGAAACTTCTATCGGATAGTCTCCGTTGAAGCAGGCCGTGCAGTAGCCCATTCCGTCTCCGCCGGCTGCGTTTATCATTCCTTCAAGGGAAAGGTATCCCAGAGAGTCGGCCTCAATATACCTGCAAATCTCTTCAACAGAGTGGCTTGAGGCTATAAGCTGGTCTCTGGTCGGAGTATCTATACCGAAGTAGCAGGGCCACTTTGTTGGAGGAGAGCTTATCCTCATATGAACTTCCTTAGCTCCAGCCTCCCTGAGCATCCTAACAATCTTACGGCTCGTAGTTCCCCTTACGATTGAGTCATCAACGACAACAACTCTCTTTCCTGCAAGGAGCTCCGGCACCGGGTTGAGCTTCACCTTAACCCCTATATCCCTCATCTTCTGCTGGGGCTTTATAAACGTTCTACCAACGTAGTGGTTTCTGATAAGCCCCATCTCAAAGGGAATCCCGCTCTCCTGAGAGTACCCCAGAGCCGGAACAACGCCTGAGTCTGGAACGGGAATGACTATATCTGCCTCAACGGGATTTTCCCTTGCAAGGAGCCTTCCAAACTCTTTCCTCACTTCATAAACACTCTTTCCAAATATCTTACTATCTGGACGGGCAAAGTAGACAAACTCAAAAATACACTGGGAACGTCTTGCACCTTCACTTCCCGGTATTCTGTAGCTTTCCATACGACCGTTCTCAATAAGAATTACCTCTCCGGGCTCAACGTCTCTTATGTAACGGGCTCCTATAAGGTCAAAGGCGCAGGTTTCAGAGGCAAAGACCGGGCTTCCGTCAAG
>JALTBO010000016.1 GCA_027075275.1 Desulfurobacteriaceae bacterium | reverse complement strand
CTAAAGTTTTCATGCAGCTTTCCATAACCGGCATGTCTGATCTGCTTCCCATAACAACGGCAACTTTTTTCACCTCACCACCTCCGCTTCTACAGGTTTTGATCTGTTCCCTGCTTTGTCAACAGCTGTTATTTCCACACTTTTCTGGCATTCTGGCAGGGTTAAGTATATTCCAGAAGTTGTAAAACTCCTGTTTCCTGCTTTCACAGTGTAGTAAACAACGTCTTTAGAGGGAGAGGGATCCCAGACTACCGTGCAGGGATTTCCCTCTATCAGGTAGGCGTGGGGAGGGGGGAGAGGAGGAGTTCTGTCCTGTGGAGTAACGGTTATAGGTTCTGTCAACCGTCCTTTCAGGTTGCCGTCAGAGAAGCGGAACGTGTAAATGTAGGCTTTTCCATTTTCCACTTTTCGGTCAACAAATTTCCTTCCTCTAAATACGGCGTAGGGTTTTACAAACGGTTGTTTCTGGTTTCTGAATACTTCTACTGTAAATTCCGGTTTTGGGTTTTTAATTTCAACTATAACTTTGCTGTCCTCTCCTGTAAGCTCTGTTTCGGGTATTTGGTTTATCGGTTCCTTCCCTACTATACAGACCGGTTCAGAGGGGGAACTCCACCTTCCTCTGTAAACGGCTAAAACCGAGTAGCACCTTTTCTCACCTACTTTCACCGGTCGGTCAATAAAGAAGTTTTCCCCTGTTTCAACTTTTTTCTTCCCGAAATTAACGCTTACTACGTACCTTACTCCTTTCGGATTGGCCAATTTCCTTCCGTCCCTGTAGGTTTTTACAGGTTCCCAGTAGAGAAGTGGTCTGTTGAAATCCTGGAACAGATACTCTATTCTGGGAACCGACGGCTCTTTTGTAAGGGGAGGTAGGGGAGCTCCCCTGTGTCCGCAGGTAGAAAATGAAAAGAGGAGAGGTAGGGTAATTAGAAAAAACTTTTTCAAAACTCCTCCGGTTAAATTATTGGTTTGCTGTTATAATTTTCCCAAAACCCGTTCAGGAGGTCTAAAGGTGGCTTCTATTGATGTAAACCAAATCGCAAAAGGAATGAAGCTGGAGATAGACGGAGTTCCCTACGAAATCATAGACTACCAGCACGTTAAACCGGGAAAGGGACAGGCCTTTGCAAGGATAAAGCTGAAAAACCTGAAAACCGGAAACGTTGTTGAGAAAACCTACAAAGTTGGTGAGAAGTTGGAGCTTGCCGATTTTGAAGAGAGGGAGATGGAATACATCTACAACGACGGAGACTACTACTACTTCATGGATTCAAGGACCTATGAACAGGTCGGCGTTCCTGCTGTGGCTCTTGGTGATAGAGCAAAGTTTTTAAAAGAAAACACACCTGTAATGGTTCAGTTCTACAAGGGTGAAGCAATCTCAGTTAAACTTCCAAAGAGCATAGTTCTTCAAGTCGTAGATACAGAGCCCGGATTTAAGGGAGATACTGTCTCTAACGTTACAAAGCCTGCAACACTTGAAACGGGAGCGGTTGTTCAGGTTCCTATGTTTATTAACGTTGGAGATATGGTAAGGGTTAACCCTGAGACTGGAGAGTACATAGAAAGGGTAAACGTTAAGTAGGAGGAACCGTTGGCCGATATTGAAAAAGTGAGGGAGCTCCTTAAAAGCCTTGAAAACTCTTCTGTAGAGGAGCTTGAAGTAGAAGCTGAGGGGCTCAAAATAAAAGTGAAGTTCAAGCGAGAAGGAGGGGCAGTTACGGCCCCTTCAGAACTCCCTTTAACCCAGGAACCCTCTCCTGCTGAAAGAGAGGTTCAGCCTGAGGAGAACTACTACGTTGTAGAGTCTCCGATGGTTGGAACCTTCTACAGGGCTCCAGCTCCTGGTGCAGAGCCTTTTGTAAAAGAGGGAGACTACGTTGAAAAAGGGCAAACCCTGTGTATAATTGAGGCCCTCAAAGTGATGAATGAGATAGAGTCGGAAGTATCTGGAGTTGTTAGGAAAATCCTGGTTGAAAACGGCCAGCCGGTTGAATTTGGCCAGCCACTTTTTTACATAGAACCTAAATAGGATTGTGAATGTTCAGGAAAGTTCTTATTGCCAACAGGGGTGAAATAGCAGTAAGGATAATAAGGAGCTGCAGGGAGTTAGGTATTAAAACCGTTGCCGTTTACTCAACGGCAGATAGGGAATCTCTCCACGTTTACCTTGCAGACGAGTCTGTCTGTATAGGTGGACCTCAGCCGCAACAAAGTTACCTGAACATACCGGCAATAATTGCAGCTGCAGAGCTCTCCGGCGCCGATGCCATTCACCCCGGTTACGGTTTCCTCTCGGAAAACCCGGGATTTGCAGAGATATGTAACGCCTGCGGAATCAAGTTCATAGGCCCTTCTCCTGAAACGATGATCTTAATGGGAGATAAGGCAAAAGCGAGGAAGGTGGCTCAGGAAGCCGGTGTTCCTGTTGTTCCGGGAAGCGGAGTCTGCCGTAGCGTTCAGGAGGCGCTGAAAGAGGTTGAAAGAATAGGACCTCCGGTTCTTGTGAAGGCTGCCCACGGAGGTGGCGGAAGGGGTATGAGGCTTATTACATCGGTTAAGGATGCGGAAACCCTCATAGCCACCGCAATGGCTGAGGCTGAAGCGGCCTTCGGAAACGGAGAGGTTTACGTAGAGAAGTTCATAGAGGAACCCCGCCATATAGAAATACAGATGATTGCCGACGGCCACGGCAACGTTTACACCTTTGGAGAAAGGGAGTGTTCCCTTCAGAGGAGACACCAGAAGGTTGTTGAAGAAGCTCCTTCCCCTTTTGTTGACGAAAAACTGAGAAGAGAGCTCTCTAAAGCTGCGAAAAAGTTGGCCGAATATATAAACTATGAAGGTGCTGGAACAGTAGAGTTCCTTGTAGATAAGGATAAGAATTTCTACTTTATAGAAATGAACACCCGTATTCAGGTAGAGCACCCGGTTACAGAAATGGTTACGGGAAAAGACCTTATATCTCTTCAGTTAAGGTCTGCTGCTGGAGATAAACTTGACTTAGGTCAAGTAAAACTGAACGGTCACGCCATAGAATTTAGAATAACGTGTGAAGACTACACAGAAAACTTTAGACCTGTTCCAGGAAAGATAGAGAAACTCCTTCTGCCAGGTGGTTTTGGAGTAAGAGTAGATACCTACATTTATGAAGGTTACTCAGTTCCTGTTTACTACGACTCTCTCCTTGGCAAACTTATTGTCTGGGGAGAGACGAGGGAGGAGGCTATAGAGAGAGGAAAGAGAGCTCTCTCAGAGTTTGTAATTGACGGAGCTGTGAAGACAACTATTCCTTTCCACCTTAAGCTTTTGGAAACTGAGCAGTTTAGGAAAGGGAGGTTTAATACCAGAACCCTTGAGGAGGAGATACTACCCGGTTTGGAACAGTGAATCTTTTTTAAAA
>JALTBO010000015.1 GCA_027075275.1 Desulfurobacteriaceae bacterium | reverse complement strand
TTTGTATTCCCGTTTCTAAGATTGAGAAAACTGGAGATTTTGAGAAGGACTGGCTCACTGCCGTTGAGGAGAACGTCCACTGGCAGGTGAGGGTTGCACTTGAGAGGTATGGCCTTCTTGTAACGAGGGGTCTCCTTGCCATTTTGGGAGCCGTTTACGACTTCGGTAACTACTACGGCAGGGGCTACGGAAGGATTGTTTTAATAAACCTGAACGGAATAAAGGATAGAGATAAGATACTCTCCCACAGGGCTATGTCTTTAGTTCCGGGGGAGCTCCTTGAGAAGGTGGTTATCTAACGGCTATTTTCTTTTTTTCTCCTCTGGTTTACTCTGGGAGTTCTGGGGCCTTTCCTCTCTTTTTACAGCCTTCAGGATGCCGGTTTTTCAGAGGGGAGAGCTCTCCTTTCTCAACGGCCTGACTGCAGAGTTTATCGCTTCAAGCCCTCTCTTTTCTGAAATTGTAAATTCAATTTTCTGAGAGCCCCTTGCTCGCTGTTAATGTTTCTACATAGTTTATACGTAAATCAATGTGGAGAAGTTAAGATGTTTACTAAAGTTCAAAAATGGGGAAACAGTTTGGCTGTGAGAATTCCGTCAGCTTTTGCCAAAGAAATAGGACTTTATCCTGATGCAGAAGTGGAGTTGAGACTTGAGGATAACAGGCTGGTAATAATTCCTAACAGGAAAAAGCAGTTGAAAAGGTTATTGGAGCAGATAACTCCTGAGAATCTTCATAGTGAAGTTGATTGGGGTAAAAATAGTGGAAAGGAAGAGTGGTAAATATGTTCCTGAAAGAGGAGATATCCTGTGGTTACAGTTTTCACCACAGGCAGGACATAAGCAAGCAGGAAAAAGACCAGCTTTATGTTTATCTCCCAAACTTTATAATGAGAAGACAAGCTTAGGTTTATTCTGTCCGATAACGTCTAAACGGAAAGGTTATCCTTTTGAGGTTCCTCTACCGGATAACTGCCCTGTAAGAGGTGTTATTCTTGCAGACCAGATTCGTAACTTAGATTGGAACGTCAGGAAAGCATCGTTTATAGCAAAAGTTCCTGAAAATACTTTAAAAGAAGTTCTGGAAAAAATTCAGTTACTTCTGTTTTACTAAACAGCAGATAAAGAAACTTACACTCTGCTGAATTTTGGATTTACGGCAGAGGGATTGTTTTCACAAACTCCCTGTTCTTTATGTGCCAGTCAACTGTTCTCTTCAGTCCCTCTTCAAGGGGAACTTTCGGCTCCCAGCCAAGGAGTTTTTTCGCCTTTGTTATGTCTGCCCAGGTAGCCTTAAGGTCTGCTTTGTGGAACGGTTTGTAGATAATCTCTGCCTTTTTACCTAAATATTTCTCTATCAGCTCAATTACCTCTTTGAGCTGGTGGGGGTGGTTTCCGCCAAGGTTAATGATTTCGTATCCCGTTTCTGTTTCGTAAGCCCCTACAGTTCCCTCTGCTATGTCTTCAACAAAGGTAAAGTCTCTGCTCTGTGTTCCATCTCCGTAAACTGTAATTGGTGTTCCCTCGTCTATCCACTTTATAAACCTGAAAATGCACATGTCTGGTCTTCCAGCTGGCCCATATACTGTAAAGTAGCGAACTACCGTTACGTCAAAACCGTATAGGTAGTGGTAGGTGTAAGACATCACTTCTGCTGCCTTTTTACTTGCAGCGTAAGGGGAGATGGGGGTGTTTACTGGCAGGTCTTCCTTGAAGGGCATGGGTTGGCCGGCGTAGAGGGATGAAGTTGACGCCAGAACAAATTTTTTGAGTCCAAATTCCCTCATGAGCTCCAAAAGATTGAGAGTTCCGAGTGAGTTGGTTGTCTCGTAAACAAAGGGATTAACGAGGCTGTATCTAACTCCAGCCCTTGCGGCAAGGTTTATAACGCCGTCTGGCTTTGTGTCCTGGAAGATTACCCTCAGGGCCTCTCTGTTCTCTATGTCAACTCTGTAGAAGGTAAAGTTTGGGTTCTCTGAGAGCTGTTTCAGTCTGAACTTCTTGAGCCTTGGGTCGTAGTAGTCGTTCAGGTTGTCAACTCCTATAACCCTGTATCCCTTTTCAAGGAGCCTCTTTGCAACGTAGCTTCCAATGAAACCTGCCGCACCTGTAAGGAGAACAGTTTTCATTGAACCCTCTCCACTTTTAAATTTTGACAGGTAGTTTAACATTACAGAGTGAAACTTCCTACGGAGCAGATGGCAGATGATAAAGAGTCTGAAGTTGAAAGGTTTTAAGTCCTTTGCAGACGAAACGGAAATAAGGTTTACAGACGGAATCAACTGTATTGTTGGGCCAAACGGCTGTGGAAAGAGCAACATCGTTGATGCCCTTAAGTGGGTTGTTGGGGTTACATCTGCTAAAGGAATGAGGGCAGACTCAATAAAGGACGTTGTTTTTAAGGGAGCAGAGGGGAGAAGGCCTGCAAGGAGCGCAGAGGTTTCTGTTGTTGTGGCCTCAGAGGATTTGACCTTTCCTGAAACTGAGATTACCAGGAGAGTTAAGGCCGACGGAGAGAGTGAGTTCTTAATAAACGGAAGAAAGGTGAGGCTCAAAGACATTCAGGAGGTTTTCTTAAAGTTAGGCCTTTCAAACAGGGACTACGCCTTTTTTGAGCAGGGGCAGATTGAGAAAGTCCTTAGGATGAAGCCTGTTGAGAGGAGAGCTCTCATAGACGAGGCTGCCGGTATAACTCCCTTTAAAGTAAAGAGAGAGGAGACCTTAAGGCAGTTGGAGGAAGCCCAGCAGAACCTTGAGAACACGCGGAGCGTTATAGACGAGGTTGCAAAGAACTTAAGGGCTCTCAAAAATCAGGCAGAGAAAGCAAAGAGGTTTAAGGAGCTCCGTTCAAAAGAGAGGGAGCTTGAGCTGAAACTCCTGGGCTATCAGCTGAAAAAGGTTCAGGAGGAAAAGGCAAAGTTAGAGGGAAGCATTAGGGTTTTACAGGAGGACAGGGCCTCTTTAGAGAGGGAAGTTTCACTTTTAACGGTTGAGATTGAGGAGCTCCGCTCGGAACTTGACCGTTTAAACAGAGAGGTAGAGGATACTGCAAAAGAGCTTGCCGAGGTTGAGAAGAGCAAAAAGGAGGCCTCTGTAAAGAGGGAGTTTTTAACGAAAGAGATTGAGAGGCTGAAAGGAGAGATAGAGGAGCGGGAAAAGGAGAAAGAGTTTAAACTGAAAAGGCTTTCAGCCCTTGCTTCTGAAATAGAGGAGCTGAAAGGGAAAGAGAGGGAGCTCCTCAAATCTCTCTCCGAGCTTGAAAAGGAGGAAAAGGCCGTAAAGGAGAGGATTAGTGAAATTAGAAAGAAAAGAGGAGAGTTTGAGGAGAGGGAGCTCTCCCTATCAAGGAAAATCTCTGGAGTTGATGCTCAGATAAATAAGCTCCAGATGGACTTGGCGAGGGAGGAGGAGCGTTTTAAATCCCAGAGGAACCTCTTAGAGAGAATTCCTGCCGAAATCTCGCAGTTTGAAAAGGAGAAAGACTACTACGCTTCTCAGGTTGAGAGGGTTGAAAGAGAGATTGAAAAGATAAAAGGCGAAATTGGGAAGTTGGAAGGAGAGCTCTCTTTAAAACGGGAGGAGCTCTCTGAGGCGAGAGAAAGGTTAGAGGAAGCCGAAGCTGAACTTGAGGAGAAGAGGAGGGAAGCTTTAAGGGTAAAGACTGAGATTGAGAACACAGAGAGGATTCTCTCTTCCATAAACCTTAAAAAGGTTGAGCAGAAGATCGTTGAGAGCGGACAGAAAGGGAAAGTTAAGGGGTATATAGGGCTTCTTCTGAACCTGATTGAGGTTGAGCCGGGTTGGGAGAAGGTTGTTGAGAACTACCTCTCAACCTTTGGTGCCGGAATTGTTCTAAAAACTCCTGAAGACGTTGTGTGGGTTAAAGAGAAGCTGAAAGGTAAGGGTAGGGTTAATCTCCTCTTTGTGGGTGTTACAGAGGTTCCTGAAACTCCGGAGATTGAGGGAGCTCTCCCTGTGGTTAAGTTTGTTAAACCGAGAGATTCAAGGGTTGGAAACCTTATAAAGGCCATATTCCACAAAGTTTACTACGCTCCGGAGGGAGCTCCCTCCCTGGCGGCCAGATACCCTGATGCTGTTTTCATTGATGGGGATTTCAATTTGTTCTCGGCAAAGGGGTGCGTTGTCGGTAAGTTCAAAGAGTCTTCACTCTTAGAGCTTGAAAGGGAGGTTCGCCGGAAAAGAGAGGAGCTCTCTGAGATTGAGTCTGAAATTGAGGAGCTGAAGGAGAAATTAACTCCTTACAGAGAGGATGTTGAGGCCTTAGAGGAGAGGGTTGAGGAGGTAAGGGAGGAGATTCAGAAGAAAAAGATGGCCCTCTTTGAGGCTGAATCCAAACTGAAAGAGCTGAAAAGGAAGCTCTCTGAGGTTGAGAGGAGGAAAGAGGAGCTCCTTGATAGGGAGAAGAGGGCCAGGGAGAGCGTTGACTCCTTTGAGAGGCGTTCAGGAATACTGAAAAACAAAATAGAGGAGCTTAAAAAAGAAAAGGAGGAGCTCCTTTCAAAACTTGCCGGTTTAAAGAGGGAAAAAGAGGAGCTTGAGAAACTCTACGAAGAGGTAAAGGAGGAGCTCTCTAAGGTTTCATCAGAGCGTTCAGTTCTCCTTGAGAAACTCTCCTCGCTGAGGGAGAAGATAAGGGCAAAAGAGGGAGCTCTCAAGTCTTTAAGACGTGAAGTTGAGGAGTCTGAGAGAAGAGTTGAGAAAGCTCAGAAAGAGCTTGAGAGGGCAAAGTCTGAGCTTAAAAGGGCTGAAGAGATACTCTCTGGAGTTGACGAAACGATTGAGGATATAACAGAAGAGCTGAAAAACTTAGAAGAAAAGAGAAAAGAACTTTCCTCTCTCATTAAGAACAAAGAGGAGGCTTTAAAGCAGAGGAACGCTCACCTTTCGGAGGTCTCAAAGAAGCTGAAGTCTTCAGAAATTGAGCTTGCAAAACTGACCGTTCAGGAGGAGGAGCTCCTCAAGAAAATCGTTGACGCGGAGGGCTCCGTTTCAGAAGCTCTCCAGCTTGCCGAGTCTGTTGAAGATGAAGAGGAGCTTAAGAGGGAGCTCATAAACCTGAAGGAGAGAATCAGCAGATTAGGTGCCGTTAATATGCTGGCAATAGAGGAGTATGAGAAGATAAAGGAGCGCTACGGCTTCATTTTAGAGCAGGAGAGAGACCTTATAGAGTCAATCAAGAACCTGAAAGAGGCTATAAAGCGCTTAGACGAGGAGATTGAGAAGAGGTTTTACGAGACATTTAAGGCTGTAAACAGGGAGTTCAGACGCTCCGTTAAGGCGGTTTTCGGAGGTGGAACAGGCAAACTCATTCTCACGTCTGAAAACCTCTCTGAGGCCGGTTTGGAGATAGAGGTTAAGCCGCCGGGTAAGCGCCACTCAAACCTGAACCTCCTCTCCGGTGGAGAGAGAACCCTTGTTGCACTTACTTTCCTCTATGCCCTCTACTCCGTAAGGCCTGCTCCTTTCATCGTTTTAGACGAGGTTGACGCCGCCTTAGACGACGCCAACACTGTGAGACTAACGGAGCTCCTCAAACAGATGGCTCTGAACACTCAGGTGATAATCATCACACACAACAAGCTGACCATGGAGGTTGCCGACGCAATCTTCGGCGTAACTATGGAAACTCCCGGAGTTTCAAAGGTTATCGGCGTTTCGTTTGAAGCTGTAGCTGTATGATAATTAATTGTTACTGAAAATAACTTGCAATTGCTCTCCGGTGGCACTAATTTAGAGTTAAAACCAGCCACCGGAGGGTACCATGGGAAGAAAGAGGAAGAAGCTACCTGTAAAGTTCCTCAACCAGAGGAACGAGAAGTCAAACCCGCTGAGAGACGTCAACTATAGGGAGCTCTTTGAGGAGCTCAACATCAACGAGGTTAAGGAAGAGATAAGGAAAGTCCTCAGGGACTCAAAGGATTGGTGGCCTGCAGACTTTGGACACTACGGCCCTCTCTTTGTTCGCCTGGCCTGGCACAGCGCAGGAACCTACAGAGTTAAGGACGGAAGGAGGGGAGCAAACAGCGGCCTCATAAGACTCTACCCCATCCTTGACTGGCCCGACAACACAAACCTTGACAAAGCCTTAAGGCTCCTCTGGCCTGTAAAGAGGAAGTTCGGAGAGAAAATTTCCTGGGGAGACCTCGTTATTTTGGCAGGAAATGTTGCCCTTGAGGACATGGGCTTTAAGACGTTAGGTTTTGCAGGCGGAAGGGTTGATACCTTTTACTTTGAGGAGGACATCTACTACCAGAAAGAGCTTGAGGTTATGGCGGAAGAGAAGAGGCTGAAAGAGGAAAAGCCTGAGGAGCTCCCCACCGCAGCCTCAACAATGGGGCTCATCTACGTTAACCCTGAAGGACCCAAGGGAAACCCTGACCCGGTAGAGTCTGCAAAAGAGATAAGGGAATCCTTCAGGCTGATGGGAATGGACGACGAGGAGACCGTTGCCCTCATAGCCGGAGGCCACTCCTTTGGTAAGTGCCACGGTGCGGGTCCTATTTCCTGCTTGGAAGAGCCCCCAGACGAAGCCCCGGTTGAGGAGGCAGGCTTTGGCTGGAGGAACAGATGCGGAACGGGAAAAGGTCCTGATGCGATAACGAGCGGTTTTGAGCTCACCTGGACCAGAACCCCCGTAAAGTGGAGCCTTGACTTCTTAAGGAACCTCTTTGCCTACGACTACGAGCTAACTAAAAGTCCTGCCGGCCTCTACCAGTGGGTTGCAAAGGATGCCCCCGCAGAAATTCCAGACGCCTTTGACCCGAACAAGAAACACAAACCGATGATGCTCACAACAGACCTTGCCCTGAAGTTTGACCCTGTTTACAGAGAGATTGCCCTAAGGTTCCTTGAAAATCCCGAGGAATTTGAGAAGGCCTTTGCAAGGGCCTGGTTCAAATTGACACACAGAGACCTGGGACCCCTTTCAAGGTACATCTGGAAGGAAAAGCCTGATGAGGTCTTTCCCTGGCAGGACCCATTCCCTGAACCTGAGGGTGAGCCGATAAACAGTGAAGACGTTAAAGAGCTGAAAGGGAAGATACTCAAATCGGGTGTTCCGCTGAGGGACTACCTCTACGTCGCCTGGTCTGCTGCCTCTTCTTACAGGGACTCAGACAAGAGGGGCGGAGTGAACGGCGGAAAGATATTCCTTGAGCCGATGAAGAGCTGGGAGGTAAACGAGCCTGAAACTGTTGAGAAGGTTCTCAAAGGCCTTAGGAAGGTTAAGGATGAGTTTAACTCAGAGAGCGAAAGGAAAGTTTCACTTTCAGACCTTCTGGTCATTGCCGGAAACCTTGCAGTTGAGGTTGCAGCAAAGAACGCAGGGTTTGACGTTGAAATTCCCTTCTACCCTGGGAGGGTTGACGCAGAGCAGGACCAGATAGACGTGGAGTTCTACAAAGAGCTTGAGCCCAAAGTTGACGGCTTCAGAAATTACCTGCCTCAGGACACCGAGCTCTTTCTCCCTGAGGAGCTTTTCTTAGACAAAGCACAGCTCCTAACCCTTACTCCGCCGGAAATGGTTGTCCTGACAGGAGGTTTAAGGGTTTTAGGCGGAAACTACGGAAAAAGCCGGGAAGGAGTTCTTACAGATAAAGAGTTTACACTGACAAACGATTATTTCGTAAACCTCTTAGACCCTGAAGTTAAGTGGAAGGCTGTTGATGAGGAGGAGCTCCACTTCATCGGCTTTGACAGGAGAACGGGAGAGCCAAAGTGGAGGACTACGAGGTTTGACCTGATACTGGCTGCAGATACGGAGCTCCGTGCGGTTTCAGAGGTCTACGCCTTTGAAAGCTTCTTAGAGAGGTTCGTCAGGGACTTCGTTTCAGCCTGGAGTAAGGTAGTTAACCTTGACAGGTTTGACCTCTTCTGGAGGTAGGTTTAAACTCTCTCTATGGAAAGAGGCGGAACTCCGTCTGGGCTTAAGGAGAAAATTAAGAGGTTAGGACCTGGAATAATTACCGGCGGGGCTGGAGACGACCCTGCCGGTATTCTCACATACACTATTGTTGGAGCAACAACAGGTTTTTCACAGCTCTGGCTTCTTCTCCTCTCAACTCCGATGATGGCCGCCGTTCAGAACACTGCTGCAAAGGTGGCAATTGTTACCGGGAAAAGCCTTCCCGAGATTCTCAGAGACCAATTTTCCCAAAAGCTCACTTACTTTATTGTTCTTCTTCTTTTTATAGCCAATCTTTTGACGATTGGTGCCGACATAGACGCAATCGCCTCAATTCTTGAAGTTCTTACAGGAATTAAATCAGCCTATTTTCTGGTTCCAATTGTTGCCCTTATCTCCTATTTGGTTCTTTTTAAGAGTTACAGGGTGATAAAGAGGGTTTTAATCGGTTTCTCATCTCTCCTATTTGTTTACGTTGTCTCTGCTGTTTACCTGAAGCCCTCTGTGGGGGAGCTCCTCTACAGCACTCTAATTCCAAAAATTGACTTCAATCTCGCATTTATCCTTTCAGCTTTAGGACTTTTAGGGACAACTATCTCTCCCTACATGGTCTTCTGGCAGGCATCTGAGGAGAAAGAGGAGCATGCGACGGTCGTTCAGGCCAAAGAAGTTGAGCTGGATACGGTTCTTGGTATGGTCTACTCAAACGTTATAGCCTACGCAATTATCGTCTCGTCGGCCCTTACCCTTTACGGCCACAGAGTTGAAACAGTAAGAGATGCAGCCCTTGCACTAAAACCCGTTGCAGGAGAGTATGCCTTTCTGCTCTTCAGCCTTGGAGTTATCGTTTCTGGCCTTCTTGCAGTTCCGGTTCTTGCAGGTTCCTCTGCCTACGCCGTTGCAGATACCTTTGGCTGGAGGGAGGGACTTGAGAACAGGATAAGCGACGCAAAGGGGTTTTATTTGGTTTTCCTTGGCTCCCTGCTCCTTGGAGACCTTATAGACCTCTCTCCCGTTACGGCTGTTGAAGCCCTCTTTTACAGTCAGGTCTTTGACGGAATTCTCCTTCCTGTTATCAGTGCTCTTCTTTTTGTTCTTGGGAACAGCTCTATTCTTGGAGATTACAGAAACAGCCTGGGAACAAATATTCTCCTTGCCCTTACGTTCCTGATTTCTCTCATTTCAACTGTTTACCTTTTCTACTCGCTGCTGTAGGCGTATCCCTTTTCAAGGGCTTTAATGTTTGCCTCTGAAAACCTCGGGTTAACTACTGTTATTGCTTCTTCTATTTCCTCTTTTGTGAACGGAAAGTCTGGAACAGTCTTAAGGGCGACTCCCAACATAAAAACATTAAGCGACTTAGGGTTTATCTTTCCATCAACGGCTAACTGAGAGGCAGGAGCTTTTACAACGTTAAAGCCGGGGAGCTCCGGGAAATCTCCTTCGGTATTCGTCACAACGTAGCCGTTGGGCTTCAGGTAGTAGAGGAACCTGAGAGTTTCTGTTGGGTAGAGCCCTAAAAGTAAATCGGCCTGTCCCTCTCCAACAAGGGGAGCTTTAAAATTTCCAATCTTTATGTAGGAGATAACGGTTCCTCCCTTCTGCGCCATTCCGTGGGTTTCTGTTCCTATAAAGTCAACTCCTCTGTTCATTGCACACCGGGATAAAACCTTTACCAGGAATATCGTTCCTTGACCTCCGACTCCCGTAAGGACTATCTGGTATCTCATCTCTTATCCTCCACAAAGGCGTCAAATGGGCACAGGTCTTCCAGGCAGACGCCGCAGCCGACGCAGAAGTATGGGTTAACCTCAACTTTTCCTTCGTCGTTCCACTCAAAGGCGGGGCAGCCGAAGTCGTTTATACAGTGGCCGCAACCTGTGCACTTTTCCTGATCAACCTTTGCAAACTTCCCGGGAAGTTTTGCCTTTTCTTTGTCAAATGTGCAGAACTCGTTAACAACTGCAACAACGGGGCCGTTTGCCTTCTCGTAGGTCTCCTTTACTTTTTTGAAGAACTCAACGGTTGTTTTGATTGTCCCGTCGTAGTTAAGGATTAGAGGTTTAACTCCGCACCCTTCAACTATTTTTGGAATGCTGACGTTTCCGATTCTTTCAGGTGTTGGCTGGAGGCCTGTCATAGCAACTGTGCTGTTGTCCATTATTACCAAGATGAACCTGTGCCTATTTGCAACTGCATCTATGAGAGGAGGAATTCCTGCGTGGAGGAACGTTGAGTCTCCAATCGTTGCAACTATGGGCTTTTCTGTATCTGCCTTTGAAAAACCGCAGGAGAGACCTGCAGACGCTCCCATACAGAGGACTGTATCAACGGCCTTCTGGTTGAGTCCTAAAGTGTAGCATCCGATATCTGACGGGTAGATTGTTCTGTTCTTGAAAACCCGTTTTATTCCGTAGAAAACCGTTCTGTGAGGACATCCCGGGCAGAGGGCTGGAACCCTCGGTGGAACTTCTCCCTCGTAGCTCTTTCCAACGTAGATGTTCTCCTTGAGAGCTCCCACCCTTTTTAGTGCCTCTGCAACCCTTGAGTGGGTGGCTTCGTCTATCCTGTAAACGTCTCCCGTTAGCTTTCCTCTGACGTTTCCGGCGTGTCTTATCTGCTCCTCTATCAGCGGGTAGGTCTCCTCAAGGACTAAAACGGTTCTGTATTTCCTGAGGTGTGGAACTATTTCTTCTGCTGGCAGTGGAGTTGGCATGTCAACCTTAACAACGTCTGCCTTTATTCCTGTATCTTCCAGAACTTCCTGTGCGTAGCCGTAGAGGGTTCCTGAGGTGATGAGGAGGAGCTCCCCCCCTTTCAAGCTCTCAAACTGCTCTTTTAAGAACTCATCCCAGTTGAACTGTGCAATTCTCTCAAGTTTTTCTAAGAGCTCGTATCCCTGCTTCAGCCTCGGATTTCTTGGAACTGCAGCCCACCTTTCAATGTTCCTCTCAAAACTCCCTTTCCTTCCCTTAAACTCAAACTCTGGGATGTCAACTATCTGCCTTCCGTGGCAGACTCTTAAAACAGGTCTTAACAGAACGGGAATCTCAAACTTCTCAGAGATGTTTACCCCTAAAACGGCAAGCCTGAATGCGTCTTTCGGGTCGGACGGGTCTAATGCAGGAATCCTTGCGAACTTTGCAAAGTAGCGGGAGTCCTGCTCGGTTTGAGAGCTGTAAAAGCCCGGGTCGTCTGCTGAAATTATCAGGAATCCTCCCTTGTTTCCTATGTATGCAGCGCTCATCATGGCGTCTGAGGCCACGTTGAGCCCCACCATCTTCATTGCGCAGGCGGTTCTCTTCCCTGTAATTGCCCCTGCGTAGGCCGTTTCAAAGGCAACTTTTTCGTTTGTTGACCACTCTGCGTATGCCGGGAGGTTCTTCTCTCTAACTATCTTCTGGTAAGTCTCAAGTATCTCAGAGCTGGGAGTTCCCGGGTATGCGGCCATCATATCAACGCCGGCGTATAAAAGCCCCCATGCTATCGCTTCGTTTCCAAGGAGTGTCCTCTTCATTTCTGTCTCCAGAGGTGGAAATTAAGAAGATTTTATATGATGAATCTTAAAACGGTGTAAACGTTAGAGCTCCCCCTTTGTTGACGGAATCCCCTTTACCCTCGGGTCAACTTCAATCGCCATTCTAAGGGCTCTGGCAACGCACTTAAAGGTCCCCTCTGCCATGTGGTGGAGGTTCTTACCGTAGTGGCAGTTTATATGAAGGTTGCACTTTAAGGAGTTTGCAAAGGACTTCCAGAACTCCCTGAAGAGGTCAAACTCAATTCCCATTAAGCTTGTAAACTCTGGAAAACCGTTATAGA
>JALTBO010000014.1 GCA_027075275.1 Desulfurobacteriaceae bacterium | reverse complement strand
CAACGATGATAGTTGCAAAAACCGTTAAGGGTAAAGGCGTTTCGTTTATGGAGAACAGGGCAGAGTGGCACGGAAAGGCTCTCCCGCCGGATCTACTGAAGGAGGCTTTAAAAGAGCTGGGAGAGATCGTTTAAGGAGGAAAAGATGGAAAAGATTAGCCTGAGAGATGCCTACGGAGAGACTTTAGTTGAACTTGGAAAAGAGGATGAGAGGATAGTTGTTCTTGATGCTGACCTTTCAGGATCAACGAAAACTGCGAAGTTTGCAAAAGCTTTCCCTGAAAGGTTTTTTAACTTCGGAATTGCTGAAATTGACATGATGAACGCAGCTGCAGGGCTCGCAACAACGGGAAAAATTCCCTTTGTGAGCACTTTTGCAATATTTGGAACGGGAAGGGCGTGGGAAGCAGTAAGGCAAACAATCTGCTACCCTAATCTTAATGTGAAGATTGTCTGCACCCACGGCGGAATAACTGTTGGAGAAGACGGAGCTACCCACCAGGCACTTGAAGATGTGGCCAATATGAGGAATATTCCCAACATGAAGGTTATTGTTCCTGCTGATGATATAGAAACCAGACAGGTTATCAGGAAGATTGCATACACAGACGGCCCATTCTACGTAAGGTTAACCAGGGAAAAGTTCCCGAGGATCTTTGATGAAAGCTACAAATTTGAGATTGGAAAGGGACATGTTTTAGTTGAGGGAGAGGACGTTACTGTAATAGCAAACGGTGTTATGACCTCTTTTGCCCTCCTTGCAGCTGAAAACCTTGAAAGGGAAGGAATTTCAGTTGAAGTGATTCATATGCCAACTGTTAAACCTATAGATACGGAACTTATAGTAAAATCGGCCAGTAAAACGGGAGCCGTTGTAACGGCTGAGGAGCACTCAATAATTGGGGGATTGGGTTCGGCAGTGGCTGAAGTTCTGGTAGAGAACTGTCCCGTTCCAATGGAGAGGCTTGGAACTCCTGATGTTTTCGGCCGTTCTGGAAAGGGGTGGGAGCTCCTCCACTACTTTGGACTTGACGAAAAGGGAATTGAGAAGAAAATCAAAAAAGTTCTTGCGAGGAAAAGATGAGAACAGGACTTAAAAAGGCCCTCTTCTTCTTAACTCTATTTCTATTTATCTTTCTCGTCGGTAAAAGCTCTATCTCCGCAACCGTTAAACAGAATGCCTCTGAAGGTGAGCTGAAATACATAAGGCTCTTCATGGAAGCATACCAGCTTGTAAAGGAGCGATACGTAGAGAAGAAGAGCCCGAAAGTCCTGTTTGAGGGAGCAATTCAGGGGATGCTCAACAAGTTAGACCCTCACTGCACTCTATTCACTCCAGACCAGCTCAAAGAGTTCCAGATAGAAACAAGCGGTGAGTTTGGAGGGCTGGGAATCCAGATAACAAAAACGAAAGACGGGAAACTTCTGATAATCACGCCGATAGAGGATACACCGGCCTACAGGGCAGGAATAAAGCCCGGAGACATAATAGTCAAGATAGACGGAAAGAAGGTCACTCCCGATATGACCCTCTCTGAAGCCGTTAAGCTGATGAGAGGCAAGCCGGGAACTAAAATAACGATCTGGATATGGAGAAAGGGCTGGGCTGAGCCAAAGCCTTTTACAATTACAAGGGCGATAATAAAGATTAAGAGCGTTAAATACAGGATTCTGCCGGGAGACATCGGATACATAAGGTTTACAATGTTCCAGAGAACTTCTGTTGACGAGTTCAAGAAAGCCCTTGAAGCCCTTGAGAAGGATAAGAAGCTACAGGGAATCATCGTTGACGTTCGGAATAACCCGGGAGGCCTTTTAGATTCAGCCGTTGCAATAAGTGACTTCTTCCTGCCAAAAGGAAAACTCATCGTTTACACAAAAGGAAGGATTCCAGAGAGCATTAAGAAATACTACTCTCTCCACGACCCTATAGTTCCAACGGATATTCCTGTTGTTATGCTTGTAAACGGCGGAACGGCAAGCGCTGCTGAGATTCTAACGGGAGCTCTCCGCTACAACGACAGAGCAGTCGTAGTTGGCGAAAAGACCTTTGGTAAGGGCTCTGTTCAGACCCTCTACCCGTTAGACATGGGATACGCCGTTAAGATAACAACGGCCAAGTACTACATGCCAAACCACAAGTGCATAGACGGTAAAGGAATTGAACCGGACATTGTTGTGAAGCTCTCTAAAGAGGACATTGAGACCCTGAAGAAAGAGTTTAAGGAGATGGAAGAGCACCCTGAAAAAACCGAAGAGATAAGGAAGAAGCAGGAGAAGAGGATAGACAACCAGCTCAAGAGGGCTATGGAGGTTATTAAGGAGTTTCACCTCTTTAAAGCCCTTACAGGAAAGGCTGAGGAGGGGAAAAAGGCGGCGTGATATTTACCCTCCACGGCTGGAGTTTTGACAGGAACGTTTGGAGAGGAACAACTTTTGAAGATGGTAATCACCTGGAGCTCCCCGGCCACGGGGAGTCTCCCTTTAAGTCAACAGACCTTTTAAAGCTCTCTGAGGAAATCGGAAAAGCTCTTCCCGAGAAAACTGTTCTTGTTGGATGGTCTTTAGGTACAACCGTTTCTCTACTTGTGGGAGCTCTCCACCCGGAAAAGGTGGAGAAACTGATTCTCTTTGCTCCAACTGTAAAGTTCTCAGGAGTTTCCCAGCCTGAAGTTGTTGTTGAGAGGTTCCTGAAAAAACTGAATAGGAACTTTCAGAAAACGGTTCTGGAATTTAGGAAACTCTGTTCAAAAGAGAAATTTCCGATTCCGGAACTCAACCCTGAGATTGCAACGGAGCTCCTTGAGAGTTTCGCCCGTTTTGACCTCTCTCCTTACCTGAAAAGGGTTGAAATCCCTGTAGAAATAGCAGTCGGAGAGGAAGACTCAATTACAGGAGTTGAGGGAGCTCTCTCTGTTTTTAAAGGCTTAAAGAACGTTCGGTTAACTGTTTTCCCGGGGAAAGACCACCTTACTGTTCTCTACTCACTTTTCGCCTGACCTTCTGCTCTCTGTGTTCAACGTAAATCTCGTACTGGGGAAACTCCTCTGCCACCCTATTTGCAAGGGCCTCGGCAAAGACAACGGATCTGTGCTGGCCACCTGTGCAGCCAACGGCGTAGGTAATGTAAGCTTTCCCTTCTTTTTCATAGAGGGGAAGCGTCAGCCTCACAAAGTTGAGTATAGTTTCAAGAGTCCTGCGGGACTCCTCATAACCCATAACAAAGGCCTCTACTTCAGACTCCATCCCGGTTTTGTCTTTCAGATGGGGAACAAAATGCGGGTTAGGAAGGAACCTGACGTCAAAGACGTTATCGGCCGTGTGTGGGATGCCGTACTTAAAACCGAAGGAAAGAAAATTGACCTGAAGCTGAGGTTTTCCGGTTTCAAGGAGCTCTTTGATGAGCCTCTTTAAATCGTGGTAGGTCAGGTTGCTCGTATCTATAACTCTATCAAAGGAGTTCTTCAGTCCCTCGTAGAACTCTTTTTCTCTCTCTATCAGGTTCTCTAAACTCTCTCCAGGGTAGTATCGCTGGAAAGGGTGAGGGCGTCTCGTTTCTTTAAACCTGTTTATCAGAGTATCTTTATCGGCTGTGAAATACCATATCTCAACGGCGGGAAACTCCTCCTTTATCCGTCTGAAAAGCTCCCCGGCAGACTCTTTAAACTCGGGGTTGCGAACATCGGCAACTAAGGCAGCCCTCTCTATCTCCGGGTTTTTCTCAACGAGGGAGAGGAGCTCCGGAACTAAAGCCGGTGGGACGTTGTCTATACAGTAAAAACCCAAATCCTCCAAATGCTTAACAGCACTGGATTTCCCGGCTCCTGCCTCTCCAGTTATTATCAGCATTTTCTTCATCTCTTAAGCTCCAGAACCTTTACATCGTTCATCATAAACTCAGGAACATAGAGTTTCCCACCGTAGTAGCCAATATCGGCAGGCGAAATAAGGTTCTTTGCAATCAGTGAAACTTTTCCGTTCTTCAGAGCGTATATCCTGCCTGCCGAAAAGTCTGAGAAGATCACTGTGCCGTCTTCTGTAACAACAACTCCGTCTAAGTTCTCAAACCCTGAAGCAAGGGTTTTTATAGAGCCGTCAACCTGAAGAACCTTACCACCTCCCCAGCTTACAACAATCATCTTTCCGTTTGGAGTAAAGGCTATGCCGTTAGGACCCTGAAACAGGGGACTCTTAATAAAAACTTTAACAGCATAGCTTTCAGCATCTATCTGGTAAATAGTGTTTGTCTGAGTATCTGAAACGTAAACCTTCCCACCGTAAGCGGCAGTATCGTTGAGGAATTCAGCACCAGGAACGCTGATAATTCTTAAAACTTTCCCTGTTTCGGGATCTGCAACAACAACCCTGTCTATGTCTGCGACAAAGAGCTTTCCATTACAGAAGGTTATTCCTTTAGGAGCGTTGAGTCCTTTTATAAACTTATCTTTAATCAGGTTTCCATTCAAATCTGCAACGGCAATATAACCATCTCCGTCTTTTTTATCTGGGGGAAGGTTTCCGATGTTTGAGATGTAGAGCTTACCACTGTAAACCTGAGCACTTTCAGGAGTTTTAAGGCCCTGATTAATGTTAAAAAGGAAAACAACAGCAGCAAAAAGGGCAGTAACACCTGCAACTATCCCCATTTTAGCTTCTCCCTTAAGGTTTGATAGTAGGATTTCTTAGGGTCTCTGAGAATCAGGAGATCGTAAGGAGAACGGGTTATCTCTATCAGGTCACCGAGGCGGAGCTCTATCCCCTCCTGACCGTCAAAAATAACCATAACGTTCTCGCTCTCCGTTTTAAGACTTGCTGTAAGGCAGACTTCTCC
Organism: Desulfurobacteriaceae bacterium; assembly: GCA_027075275.1. Taxonomy (GTDB): domain Bacteria; phylum Aquificota; class Aquificia; order Desulfurobacteriales; family Desulfurobacteriaceae; genus Balnearium. Next base: position 7,056 of record JALTBO010000014.1, on the reverse strand, counting down.
TTTTAGGACAAGGGGTCTGAGGGTTAGAGTATGAGGGCATACGGGAGTAAGGAGCATCGCGTTGAGGGTGGGGTAGATTATAGGACCACCGGCAGAGAGGGAGTAAGCGGTTGATCCTGTTGGAGTTGCAACAATAACACCGTCTCCTCTAAAAGTGGTAACGTAATCTCCGTCTGCCTTTACCTCTACCTCTATAATCCTGGCAAGAGTATCTCTCTTTATTGCTACTTCGTTAACACACCTGTAGATAGAAACGTGGCCGTTCCTCCGAACAACCTTTACCCTTAAAACCGGTCTGTTCTCAACAATAAACTCTCCCTTTAGAAGCCTCTCTATGCACTGGTCAATCTCGTCTATTGATATCTCTGTAAGGAAACCGAGAGTTCCGAAGTTTATACCCAGAAGGGGAACAGGCCTTTTGTCTATAAGCTTCGCAACTGTTAAAAAGGTTCCATCACCACCTAAGACCAGAATAATGTCAACTTTATCGGGAAGTAAAAGTCTGTCAAGAACTTTCACTTCACTGCCGCACCACTCCTTTCCCACAAGGCGGCACGACTCCTCGTCTGTATAAACCTTAACTCCCTTTTCAAGTAGTTTCTTAACGACCCTCTTAAAACCTTCTGCACTCTCAGGCTTTGTTGGATTTGCAACAACACCAACCCGTTTATACGCCAGCCTTTCTCCTGTCATGACCCTCCACCCTAACTATCCGGCACATGTCATAGATGCGCGATTCTGTCCTTTCGTCAAATTTTTCGGCAAACGTCTCTCCTGAAATGTCATCAAACCGCAAGTTTGTAGTAATTATTGTGGGCAAACTCTGGGTATACCTGTAGTTAACTATTTCGGCAAGGATATCTTTGGCCCAGTCAGTATTCCTCTCAGCCCCTACGTCGTCTAAAACGAGGAGATGAACCTTTCTTACAGAGTCAAGGATCTCTGAAGTTGACGCTTTCCCTTCGTAGGAGCTCTTAAGGTCTATGAGGAGACCCCGAAAGTCGCAGAACAACCCTTTGAGACCTTTGTACTCAATAACGTTTCTAAGAGTTGCAACTGCTAAATGGGTCTTGCCCGTTCCAGGAGGACCGTAGAGCAGAATGCCACGGCTCACAAAAGGAAATCGGGAGAAAAAATCTATACAGGTTCTAAGAGCTTTTAGCTGGTAAGGTGTTTCTGGGGCAAAGTTTTTGAAACGGCAACTTCTATAACGGGTGGGAATGCCGGAGCTCCCCAGGTAAACCTTGCTGAGCCTCTCAAACTGACAACGGCACCTCTTTGCAATTCGCCGGCCGTCTTTCTCCTCAATAACCCAACCGGTTCCCCGGCATATTTGACACTCCAAGTTTTACCCCTTAGACTTCAACTGTTGGCTAACTCTAATTATAGTCCGGAGAGGTGAGATGGACTTAAAGGAGAAAGTGATTTCTGGAGAGAGGATAACGGAGGAAGAAGCTTTAAGGCTTTTAAAGGATGAAGATCTCTTAACGTTAGGACAGCTTGCAAACTTTGTAAGAAACAGGATTCACCCTGAAAAAGAAGTAACTTTCGTCATAGACAGGAATATTAACTACACAAACGTCTGCGTCTGCAAATGTAGGTTCTGCGCCTTTTACAGGGAGAAGGGAGCTCCCGACGCCTACGTAATAGACAAAGAAACACTGAGGAAAAAGATTCAGGAGACGATTGACCTTGGAGGAACGGCAATCCTCATTCAGGGGGGACTTCACCCCGATTTAGGAATTGAGTACTACGAGGAGCTCCTCTCATTTATAAAGAGCGAGTTTCCCCAGATTCACGTTCACGGCTTTTCCGCCCCTGAGATTGTTCACATCTCAAGGGTTTCAGGCCTCTCCATTGAGGAAGTGATAAGACGGCTGAAGGAGGCAGGCCTTGGCTCAATTCCCGGCGGCGGAGCTGAGATTTTAGTTGACAGGGTGAGGGAGAGAATCGCCCCCAACAAGGCAAAAACAAAAGAGTGGTTAGAAGTTCACAGAACTGCCCACAAGTTGGGCCTGAGAACCACAGCAACGATGATGTTCGGCAGTTTAGACACCGACGAGGACATAGTTGAGCACCTGAGGGTTATAAGGGAGCTCCAAGACGAAACGGGAGGCTTTACAGCCTTTATCCCGTGGAGCTACCAGCCAGACAACACAGAGCTTGGGAAAGAAGTTAAAGAGAAGGCAAGCGGAGAGAGGTATCTAAGGGTCCTGGCTGTTTCCAGGATCTACCTTGACAACTTCCAGAACGTTCAGGCCTCGTGGGTTACTCAGGGTGGAAAAATGGCGCAGGTGGCACTGAAGTTTGGAGCAAACGACTTTGGCTCATTGATGATAGAGGAGAACGTTGTTGCAGCAGCAGGGGTTAAGTTCAGAATGCCCCTATCGGAGATTTTGAGACTAATAAGAGACGCCGGCTACGTTCCCGTTCAGAGGGATACACTGTACAGGAAGCTCAGGCGTTTTGAAACATCAGCTCCTTAACGTGTCTAACGTAGTGGTCCATTATGAACTTCATCACGTTAAAGTTGGCCTTAACAATCTCGCAGCCTAAAAGCAGACCGTCGCGGGTCTCATCGTCCCAAAGGATCCTGATTGTGAGAATTCTCTTTCCCTGAATAAGCGTAAGGAGTTCTCCTCTCTCAACTGCCCCCCGCTTCTGTCCTTTCAGTAAGAGTCTAACTCCCTTCAGGCTCATATCAACAATGTAAACCTGCCTGATAACCCTGTCTTTCCTCTGAAGGGTAAACTCTCCCACCTCCTCGGGGCAGAAGGAGAACCGCTCAAAGAGCCTCCTATCCCTTGCCGCTTCCTCCTCTATAACGATCCTACACTCACCGTCCTTAAGCTCCTGCGCAAAGGCCTTCACTATACTAAAACGCCCACCGTTAAAGGGCTCAAGTATCAGGAATTCTCTCCCCTCAAGAAGTTTCTCCATACCAGGTGGCAGGAAGGAGTAAGCAACCATCTCCTTCTCTGAAATTTTCCGGGCCTTAAAGCTAAAAAGGACAGGAAGCTCAAGAGTCTCTTTAAACTGAGAACACTTTATCCGCTCAAAGAGTATTCCGTCGTGCCTCATTGAACCTTCATCCGCTCAACCAATTTTTCAAAGGCATCGGCAACCTTCTCGGCGTAACCCTCAAACTCTTCAAAGAGCTTATTGTCAACCTTACCTTTTCTCGCCTGTTCAACCACTTCTTTTGCTACCCTAAACGCCGATTCAAGGTTTTCCTCTAAAAGGTTAACAACATCGGCAATGTCAACCCTTTTAAGTTGGCGGAGCTCCCTGTCAAGCCACTCCTTTAAAGGAGACTGGTCAAACTCCAAAAGGAGAGGATTTTCAAGGGAAGCAGGCAGTTTTGCAAGCCAGTCGGAGAAGAGCTCCATTCCTTTTATAACTACGGAGAGTTCTCCAATGTTGAAGTAGGAAAGGTTCTCGTGAACAGTCTTTATGGAAGAACGGGTGGAGAAGATCCTGTTCTGGAGCTTCCTGAATATCTCCTGGAATCCCGTTATCTCTGTATTAATGGACGAAATGTTATCCCTAACGGTATCAAGGGCACTGACCTGCTGGTTAATGGAGAATAGAACGTTGTTAGTAACCTCAATGAGAGACTCAACAGACTCCCTTATGGCCTTGAGAACTTCCTCCGTCTTTGCCATTTCAGACTTAACGCTGATTGCCTCTGTAGCCCTCTCCTCAAGGTTCTTAGAGAACTCTTCAATCTGGTTAATTATGTTTCCTACTATCTGGCCGATCTCCTCAGCAGAGGTTACCGTCCTTGCGGCAAGCTTCCTAACCTCCTCGGCAACTACGGCAAATCCCCTTCCTGCCTCTCCAGCCCTTGCGGCCTCTATGGCAGCGTTAAGTGCAAGAAGGTTCGTCTGATCAGCAATGCTCTTAATGGTCTCAACAACGTTCTGGATTTTTACAGAGCTCTGCTGGAGCTCCTCAATTTGATTCCTCAGAGAGATAACTTTGTCTGCAAGACTCTGAACGTCGTTAACGGATCTTGAAACGATGCTGGCACCTTTCTCCGTTTCTTCATCTACCCTCTTAACTTCCTCCGAAGAGACGTTTATAAGCCTGTTCACATCTGCAATTGAACTGGCAAGAACTTCAGAGGAGACGGAGAGCTCCATAAACTTATCTTTGACATCTTTGTTCTTTAGATCTGTATTGAAAAGCTCGGCAACCAGCATACTTGCCTCTGTTGAAACCTTTGCAGAAAGCTCCTCAAGTTCCTTAAAGGTCTCCCTTATCCAGCCGAGAAACTTGTTAAACTCTTTGGCAAGCTCTCCCAATTCATCGTTTCTCTTAACCTGAAGTTCCTTTGTAAGGTCTCCTCTCTCAATATCTCTCATGGTTCTTGACATCTCACTTAGAGGAGCAACTATAGCTCTGTAAGTACTTAAAGCTCCAATTCCTATGATAAAGAGACTGAAAAGAGGAATTATCCGAACAACATCTTCAGCGAAAGAGAGAGTTCTGTTAGCCTCTTCCTTTATCTCACTTTCAATCCTTTCAAGTTCAGACTCTTTCTGATGGAGCTCCTTTATCAGCTCATCAGAGCTCTTCTGAGAGTTTACAGAAGAAGCAGCAGAAAGGAGGAGAGAGTAAACCTTAGTAGCCTGAGGGTCTGAATAGCTGCTCACTTCCAGAGCTGCTTTTTCAAGTTCTGCTGCTGCCCGTTTTCTATCTCCAGACAATATTAATGACTCAGCGTTCAAAAGCTCTTTTTCAAGCTGAGCAACAGTCTCACTGAACTTATACTTACTCCGATAGTCTTCAATCTTATGGTAGGCAAACTCAGTCAATGTAAGGATTATCAAGACTTCAACAATAAGGGAAACAACAAGCTTAGTTTTAATCCTCATAACCTCTCTCCTCTCCGCATGTTTTCTGTTTAGTTAATACTTAAGGTTAATTATCGCAACAAATTCGTATAATTCAAGAGCTTAAAGAAGGAGGTTCCCTTGGGCAAACGGTTCAAGCTAAAAATAGAAAAGCTGGTCTACGGCGGTAGAGGACTGGGAAGGCTCAACGGAAGGGCAGTTTTTGTTCCATTTACAGCACCGGGAGACATTGTTTTAGTAGAGGAAAAGAGCAGGAAGAGCGGATACAGCGAAGCTGAAGTTGTAAAAATCTTAGAAAGGAGCAGAGAGAGGGTAGAACCTCTGTGTCCCTATTTTGGAAAGTGTGGAGGGTGCGACTGGCAGCACGTAAAGTATGAAAAGCAGGTTGAGTATAAGAGGGCAATCTTAGAGGAGAATCTTCAGAAGATAGGAAAGATTAAGAAACCCAACATAGACGAGGTAATTCCCTCGCCCTCTCCGTGGCACTACAGGAACAGAGCACAGATTAAAGTGAAGAACGGGAAAGTAGGGTTCTTCGCAAAGAACTCTCACCAGGTTGTTGATATAGACAGATGCCCTCTCCTCAAAGAGGACATAGCGGAGATTTTCCCGAGGCTCAAGGAGCTCCTTACACTCCTCCCATCTGAACCTTCAGAGTTTCACGTCTACTCCTCGGGGAAAGATGAAGTTCTCCTGAAAATCGTTTTTCAAGGAAGGTTTAAGCGGTTTGAGATTCCCGTTGAGAAGTTAAAAGAAGTTCTAAAGGTTAACCTTGTAGGTTACGGCATATACAGGCAGTCAAACGGATTCCCTGAAAGGGTAAGGTTTTTTGGAAAGGACTTCTCATACGAGTTCACGGAAAAGTTCAAGTTCAGGGTAAGTGCCGACTCCTTCTTCCAGGTAAACAGGTTCCAGCTTGAGAACCTGATAAACAGGGTTTCAAAGGTTGCAATGGAGCACCAGTACATGCTTGCCGGAGACCTCTACTGCGGAGTTGGGACACTGACAATTCCGGTGGGCAGATACGTTCATAGGGCTTTTGGGATAGAGGCCAACTTCTCAGCAGTCAGCGACGCCCTCTACAACAAGGATATAAACGGCCTCAGAAACGTTAGTTTCTACTGCCGAGAGACGGAAGAGGGACTTCCCATACTGAAGGAGCACAACCCGGACCTTGTAATCGTTGACCCACCAAGGAGCGGGCTCAACGAGAAGATAATTAAAACAATAGCAAACCTTTCAAGGCTTAAAAAGGTTGTTTACGTATCGTGCAACCCTTCAACCCTGGCAAGGGACATAGCAACGTTCCACCGCTACGGCATAAATATGGAGAGGGCTAAAGTTATAGACATGTTCCCTCAAACGTTCCACGTTGAGACAATAGCCTACTTGAGGAAGGTTAAGTGATGCTGAAGATTAAGCTCTTTGGAGTTGAGTTTGAAAACCCTGTCTGGACCGCTTCCGGAACGTTCGGTTTTGGCCTTGAGTACGCTCCATACATGGACTTAAATAGGGTTGGAGCCGTTTGCGTTAAGGGTCTTTCAATAAAGCCGAGGGAAGGGAACGAGCCACCGAGGATATGGGAGACTCCCTGCGGAATGCTTAACGCCATAGGTTTACAGAACCCGGGAGTTGAGTACTTCGTTGAAAAGATCGTTCCAGAGCTCCAAAAATACCGGTGCAGGGTTGTTGCAAACATCTACGGCTCAACGGTTGAGGAGTATGTAGCTGTAGCAAAGGCTTTAAAGGGAGTTGAAGGAGTTGACGCCATTGAGCTCAACATCTCCTGCCCAAACGTTAAAAAAGGGGGGCTGGCCTTTGGAGTTGACCCGGTTGAAGCTGCAAAGCTAACAGAGGCTGTGAAAAAGGCCACAGATAAACCTGTAATCGTTAAGCTCTCTCCAAACGTTACAGACATAGTTGAGATAGCAAAGGCAATTGAGTCTGCCGGGGCAGACGCCCTCTCTGCAATCAACACGCTCCTTGGAATGGCGATAGACATAAGGAGAAGAAAACCGAGAATAAAGAACAAGTTTGGCGGCCTTTCCGGTCCTGCAATAAAACCCGTTGCCGTGAGAATGGTTTATCAGGTAGCCAGGGCAGTTTCTATTCCCGTAATCGGAATTGGGGGAATCTCAACCTGGGAAGACGCCGTTGAGTTTTTCCTTGCAGGTGCTTCAGCCGTTCAGGTTGGAAC
>JALTBO010000013.1 GCA_027075275.1 Desulfurobacteriaceae bacterium | reverse complement strand
TTGTTCCTGCAAAAAGGAAAGCTACGGGCGCTGCACCTTTTGAAAGTAGAATTGTGAGGCCTAAAACGGCAAAGATTCCACCTCCTATCATTCCTCCAACGCCTATTGAGTAGGCCTCCCAGAAGCCAATTTTCTTTTTCATCTTCTTAACTCCTTTTGCCGGCCTGTTCAATAAATTGTTTGTGTAGTATGAATTTAGTATCTCTTTTTCGGGGGACCAGCGTTGAAGATTGCGATTTTTACAGATAACTTCAGGCTTGATATGGGAGGGGGAACAAAGGTTGCTCACGATTTGGCATTGGGCCTTAAAAGTTTAGGACACGATGTTTTGATAGTAACAGGAAAATCGGTAGAGAGTTCCCTTAAAAGGAAGTTTAAGGTTTTCAGTCTTCCCAGTTTTAAATATCCCTTTTACGATAAAGCGGAGTTCGTTCTACCCAGCCTTGAGCTTATAAAGAAAATAGAGAAGTTTAACCCAGACGTTATCCACTACCATGAGCCTTTTACTGCAGGAATGGTGGCGGTTATGGTAGGTAAGTACGTTAAAAAACCTGTTGTAGGAACAATTCACGTTGACCCTATGCATATCTCCTATCACTCAGTAAAGTTTGATAACGGAAAGATTGCAAAGCTCCTGGTTGGTTTTATGGCGAGACAATCGGATGCGATGGTCTTTGTTTCAAACTATCAGCTTGAAACCTATAAGTCTTTCCTCCCTGATAACCTCTCTGTAAAGGTTATATACCCGGGAATTCCTGACTACTTTTTTAAATCTAAAGGGGCTTCCTTCGGCAGAAAGGTTATAACTGTAACGAGGCTTGCTCCAGAGAAGAACCTTGAATTTGGTCTTCGTGCTGTATCGGAAGTTCAGAAAAAATTAGATTTTGAGTATTTGATTGTGGGAGAGGGACCGGAGAGGAAAAAACTGGAGGAACTTGCTGAGAATTTGAACGTAAGGGTCAGTTTTTTAGGAAAGGTTAAAAGGGAAAAGCTTGTGGAGCTCTACTCTTCATCTTCCGTTTTTTTCCTTCCCTCTAAGTATGAGACTTTTGGTCTTGTCTTTGCCGAAGCTATGGCCTGCGGCCTTCCAGTTGTCTGTCTGAACTCCGGATCTGCTCCTGAGGTTGTAGGTGAAGGCGGTTTTGTCTGCAGTGAGAACGTTACCTCTGTTGCTGCAAGCCTTAAAGCTCTTTTAACCAGCAGAGAGCTCTGGAAGAACAGATCGGCTCTCGCAAGAAAAAGGGCAGAGAGGTTCAGGCTTGAGAATTTTGTAAAGGAACACTTGAATCTTTACGGGGAGCTCCTCTCCTGATCTCTCTTCTTCAGTAGCAGTTTCACCGTTCCGTAAACGCACCTGTTGTATGGAACTTCCACGCCTTTTTTCTCAGCCTTCCTTATGAGAGCTCCCGTTATTCCCTCAAGCTCTATCGGTTTTCCTCTCTCAAAGTCTAAGAGCATGCTGGTTTTGTAGTTCATAAGGTCTGGAGAGGACTTTAAGTAGTTCTCCATAATTTTCGGCTTTAGCTTAATTCCGTAGGCTTCTGCAACGGCGTAGCACTCCTCCATCAGTTTCTTTAGAATCTGGTATGTTTCGGGAAGTTCCAGCATCTCTCCAACTGTTGCCCTTGTTATTACGGAATAGGGGTTGAAAGCCACGTTCCAGACGAGTTTTTTCCAGAGGGTATACCTAATGTCCCTTGAAGCCCTCGCCTCAATTTCGCACCTTTTCATCTCCTCAACTAACTTTTCAACCCTTTCTGAAGGCTTCCCGGAGAGCTCCCCTATCTCTAAAAGCCCGGCAGCTTCGTGGATAACTGTTCCCGGCTCGGAGACGTATGTTCCTATGAATGCAGTTGCTCCTAAAACGTGGTTTTCTCCTAAGTACTTTGCCAGTATTTCTTCATTTTCAATTCCGTTCTGAACGGAAACAACAACTGTGTCTTCCTTCAGCATAGGTCTTATTAAAGGAGCAATCTTTTCTGTGTCGTAGGACTTTACGCAGACTAAAACAACGTCTGCCTTTCCTGCTTCTTCTGGTCTGTTTGTGAACTTTACTTTTTCTCCCTCTTTAACTGTGAACTCTCCGTGCTTGAAGCTCTTAACTGTTAATCCCTTTCCCTTCATTGCCTTAAGGTGCTCACCTCTTGCAATGAAAACGACCTCGTGGCCGCACCTTGCAAGCATTCCACCGTAGAAACTTCCTACTCCACCGGCTCCGAAAACTACAAATTTCAAGGTTCTCTCCTTCATCTGGGATTTGAGGGAAAGGGGGAGAGCTCCCCCCATTAAACGTCCTGAATGGCACCTTTTGCGGCAGAGGTTACGAGCTTTGCGTACTTCCTGAGGAACTTGGACTTTATCTCCTTCTGCTTCGGCCTGAACTCAGAGAGCCGTTTTTGAAGTTCTTCTTCGCTTATGAGGAGCTCTAACTTCCTCTCAGGAACGTTTATGTGGATCTTATCCCCGTCTTTCACAACCCCTATTGGGCCTCCTTCTGCTGCTTCAGGTGAGATGTGGCCTATACAGGGGCCGTGGGTTCCGCCGGAGAACCTTCCGTCTGTTATGAGGGCAACGGACTCTCCAAGCCCCATTCCCATAACGGCAGCCGTTACTGCAAGCATCTCCCTCATTCCAGGGCCGCCCTTGGGTCCTTCATACCTGATGACTATTACGTCTCCTGCCTTTATCTGACCGTCCATAACGGCCTTCATCGCATCTTCTTCACAGTCAAACACTCTGGCCGTTCCTGTAAAGACCTTCATCTTATCTGAAACTGCACCCTGCTTGATTACAGCTCCATCTGGCGCAAGGTTCCCATAGAGAATTGCTATTCCACCTTCAGGGCTGTAGGGCCTATCTACCGGCCTTATAACGTCGTCGTCCCATATCCTTGCAGCAGCTGCAATCTCTTTTATGTCTGTTCCCAGAACTGTTGGGTTACTCTCTAATTTGTCAAAGAGCCTGTTCATAACCCCCGGAATTCCGCCGGCGTAGTGGAGGTCTTCCATCAGGTATCTGCCGCCGGGCCTCATTGAGCAGATTTTTGGGGTTTCCCTGCTCAGCTCGTCAAAGAGCTTTATCTCAAAGGGAACTCCCGCCTCGTGGGCTATTGCCGGCAGGTGGAGAACTGTGTTTGTTGAGCCTCCAAGAGCCAAGTCAACCCTTATGGCGTTCCTGAAGGCTGCAGGTGTCAGTATATCTCTCGCCTTTACTCCCTTCTTAACCAGCTCAACTATCTTTTCTCCAGAGGCTTCGGCGATTCTCTTTTTCTCAGCCAGAGGTGCAGGTGATGTTCCGCAGTAGGGTAGAGACATTCCTAAAGCCTCTGTTAAACAGGCCATTGTGTTTGCCGTGAACATCCCCTGGCAGGCTCCCGAGGAGGGGCAGGCGGCTCCTTCAAGCTCGAGGAGCTCCTCTAAGGTTATCTCCCCTGCCTTGTACCTGCCGATTGCTTCAAATGTATGTGTAACAAGGTCTAATCTCTCCTTCCCTCTCCTTCCTGCAAGCATAGGGCCGGCCGTTACAACTATTGCAGGGATATTTACCCTTGCCGCTCCCATCAGCATTCCAGGGGTTATCTTGTCGCAGGCCGTTAAGAGGACGATTCCGTCTAACTGGTGGGCGTTTACGATATCCTCAACGGCATCTGCAATAAGCTCCCTTAAAGGGAGGGAGAACCTCATCCCCTCGTGTCCCATCGCTATTCCGTCGCAGATTGCAGGAACCCTAACAATAAACGGAGTTCCCCCTGCCGCTGCCACTCCCCTCTCAATGAACCTCTCCAAGGAGAACATGTCGGCGTGGCCGGGAACCAGATCTGTCCAGCTTGAGATTATTCCGATTAGCGGTTTTTCAATGTCTTTTCTCTGAATTCCGGTCGCCATCATCAGGGCTCTTGCCGGAAGCTTCTCAAATTCTCTGAGAACATCACTCCTCATTCTCAGCTTCCTCCTTTGCTTTTTTCATGAGGAGCATCATCTCATCCCTCAGGCGGAGCCGTTCCTTCTTCATCTTCTCAAGCTCTAACTCCTCCTGGGGGGTAAGAACTGCCTTTTTCTCCATTTTGTCTATTATGTCGTCAAGCTCCTGATGTTTCTCCTCAAGGGTTTTGAAGTGGTGGAACTTCTCCCTTGCAAGGGCTTTAAGGTTCTCGTCTCTTAGCATCTTCTCCTCCTAAATTGAGTTTCATTACCAGCGCTTTTGCTTTTCCGTAGTAGTTCTCTCTTTCAGAGATTTTAGAAAAACCCAATTTTCTGTAAAAGTTAATGGCTTTTTTGTTTTTCTCGTTTACTTCAAGGACTATTTCACAGGCACCTCTCTCTCTGGCAGTTTTGATTAGCTCTTTGAGGAGTTTTCCTCCTACTCCTTTTCCCTGAAATTCTCTCTTTACACCTATCCTGTGAAGCTCACAGGTCTTCCCGATAACCCACGAGAGGCAGTATCCTGCAGTTTCAGAGTTAATTTTTGCGACAAGGCCAATTGAAAAGGGCAGTTCCAACTCTCTCCTCAGCGTTTCCTCTGAGTAGGGATTATCAAAGAGCTCCCTCTCTAACTTAAGTATATCCGATAGGTCTTCCTCTTTAAAGCGTTCTACACTGAGGTTTTGCATCGTGGTCTCTTACGTAGTGGAACTTTAAGGGTGAGAGTTCTTCTTCTGGGATTAAGAGGAGTTTCGCTGATAGGGGAGCTCTCTCCTCAAGGTGTGGGAGCTCTGCGAGGGGTGGGGGGAGCTCCCCTTTAAAAACTAACAGAGGATTTTTAATTTTTGAGAGCTCCCTGTAGAGTTCTTCAGGAGTTATGTCAACTTCTGTTCCGTGGAGCTCCGAATAGACCTTTCCCCTCCTTGCAGGGATTACGGGAAAGACGTTAAACCCTAAGCGTTCGTATCCCCACTTCAGGGCTTTGAGCGTTGTTCCAGAGAGAACTTTAACTCCACACTCTTTAAAGGCCTTCCCTATAGAGACTGAAAGTCTTACTCCCGTAAAGGAACCGGGACCTGACGAGACGACAACCTCTTCAACTTCTTCCTTTTTCACTCCTGCCAGATAGAGAACTCTCTCTATCTGGCTGAATACAACTTCGGCGTGGAGCTTGGGCCTGTTCCAGCAGATAGAAGCGATAGCTTTCCCATCAACTTCAACAGAAACGCTTCCTTCTGGTAGAGAAAGATCTATGGCAAGCCTTATCATGCTGTCTTTATTACCCTTACGAGTATGGGTTTTCCTTTCTCATCTATATCCAAAATTTCTATTTTCACGTTTGCAATGTCTAAAGTTTTACGTCTTTTAAGAACTATTCCTCTTTCTTTTGCGACTCTCTCTATTAAGTCAATTAGATATTTGTCCTCTTCAAAGGGGATATGGACTCCTAACATTTCGTTTAGTGATTCAATTGTTATATATGGGTCAATAATGACGGCAGTTCCTGGAGGAACGTTCTTAATAGTTAAGAACTTTCTGATGAAAAATAGAATAAGAAGTGAGAGAGTCCCTAATAAAACGTTCTTAAAATCGTATCCAGCTATAATAATTTCTCTTGCAATAGCTATTAATAGGACATCAAATACAATTCTTGGTTGGTGCTTTATTAACATTATTACCAATTCAACAACAATAACAAACATAAGGAGGGGAGAGATTAGATCTTTAAGGCTTTCTGTTGCATCCTTCATGTGGCCTGAGAGGACAATTTCTCCTATGTGGACCATCTTTGGTGATAGGAAAAGAAATTCAAAGAAAAGGACTATGGAGATCACGAGAAGTGTAAAAGATATGGCCAGTAGAAACAGATCTGATATCTTCGTAAGAAAAAGTTCAGCTCTTTTTATGAATGTTGTCACAGCCCCATTCCTCCTAAGTACCATTTTATCAGGGCATCTCCGAAGTAGAGGGATAGAAGAGCTCCGATTGAGAGGAAAGGCCCAAAGGGAATCGCTTTTTCCCGTTTATCTTTGTTAATCAGGATCAGGGCGATTCCGATGAGAGCTCCAACGAAAGAGGCCAGAAAGAGGGTAAGCAAAGCTTTCTTCCACCCCAAAAAGGCCCCCACAACGGCCATTATGTTGGCGTCCCCGTACCCCATTCCCTCTTTTCCTGTAAAAACGTAGTAGGTCTCTATTATAAAGAGGATGATACCCGCTCCAAACGACGCTCCAAAAACGGCCTCTTTGAAAGAGTGGTTGGGAACGAAGAATGAGAGTAAGAGGCCTGAGAGGAGAGCTCCGTAGCTGAGCCTAACGGGAACTTCCATCGTTTTCAGGTCTATAAAGGAGACAACTATCAGGTAGTAGGTCAGTATCAGGTAGTAGAGGGCAGAAAAGGTTAGCCCGAATCTGCAGACGGCCGCAGCTGTTAGTAAACCGGTGAGGAGTTCAACTGCCGGATACTGATAGCTTATCCTCTCACCACAGCTCCTGCACTTTCCTTTCAGTATCAGGTAGCTGATGACCGGGATGTTGTCGTAGGGCTTTATTCTTTCTCCGCACTCCGGGCAGTGGGACGGCGGCCAGACGACAGATTCGCCCTTAGGAATCCTGTAGATGCAGACGTTCAGGAAACTGCCTATGAAGAGACCTAAAATAAAGGCTCCGAGGCAGATTATTCCCATCAGTGGGTCTCCTTGGGGGCAGACTTAACGAAACGGACGAGCCCCCTTAAGAAATCGGACCACTTCTCAACGGCAGACTTCACGTCTGTCTGAAGAACCTTAAGGGCTTCCTCCTCCTTTCCCTCGTACATAAGGTCGTCTAACTTGAAAACGGCGTCCTCAAGCTTTGCAATCTCTTCGTCTATTCCCTCGTAGATGGGGAGTATCTTTGAGCCGGAATCTACAAGCTTCACAGTCCAGTCTAAGGAATCTAACAGATTGTGGAGCATCAGTTTTGCAAGTTCCGGCTTTGTGTTCCAGTCAGAGACTATCTGGTCTATGGCGTTTCTCATCCCATCAAGTGCTACAAGGGCAAGCTCAATCTGTTTCCTTATCATGTTCTGTGCAGGTTCAGTTACTATGTTGAGCTCCTCAAGGTCTTTCACCTCATCAACTTTGGATGGGTGGAGCTTCTCCCCCTTTCTCTCAACATACTTAATTGACCTTTCAGGAAAGAGGTAGCGGTACTCTATGAGGCGTAAAAGTCCGGTTGTTGATGTCCCTTCAGCCTGCTTTCCAACTTCAAACTCAACCGGTTTCCCGTCAATCCTTACCTTAAGCTTTCTCTTTCCCCGTGACGTTCTCAAAGAGCACCTCCAGAGCTCTCTCCTTTGTTAGCTTAACTGCTTCTCTCCTTCCCACAAACAGTGAGGAAAGGAACCTGAGGAGCTTCTCATCTCCTAGGGGAAATTTAATCTTCCTTACTGCGTTAACAATTGCCGTGGCTTCCCTCTCAACCTGCTGGACCGTTTCATACCTGTATGAGAGGGCCTCCCTCAGGGCGTCTAAAACCTCCTGCTGTTCCTCTTTCAGGCCGTTGATAAGTGGAATCTCTGAGTGGTAGTTGAGAAGTTCCCCAGCCCTTGCAAGTGCATTTCCCCTCATGTAACCAAGTCCCTTAACGCTTCCAAGTAGCGAGAACTTAAAGGGAATTCCGCTCCGAACCATCATGACAGCCCTGTGGACTGTCTCAAAGTCAAAGATGTTGAGCCTGCAGAGGAGCTGACCTAAAAGGGAGCTCTCCGGCGGCAGAGTGGAGAGTTCCCCCGGCGGCCTTGCAACGTTCTTGAAGGGGAAAAAGCCACCTGAAGCGTAAAAGGATAGAACCTCGTAGTTGTCGTCCGCCTCAAGTCCCGTCTTCTCTTCAACAAGTTCTATAATCTTTTCTGACTCCCTCCGGAAGCCCTCTCCCGTGAAGATCTCAACGCTCCGCGGGTTAAACTCTTTCCTTATGAAAGGTCTTAAAACAAAGGAGTAGCCTACTGTGGGGTTCTCCTCTAAGAGCTCTTCCGAGGCGTTTAACCTCTCCTTGAACTCCCTGTAGCAGTAGGGAGAGACGAAAGAGGAGACGAGGAGTTTCGTCAGGGGAGCTGGAGCTGTTCCATCTAAAAAGCCCATCTCCTGGAGCTCCCCCATTATCTCCTCAACCTCCTTTAAAAGGAGCGGGTTCTTTTTGAGGCTGAACATCTTGGCAAGGGCGTTCTTCCACTCCTTTCCATACCTGATTAGTGGGCCTAAGAGCATCAGGCTGAGAAAGGCTTTCCTTCTATTCTGACAGGCCTTCCCCTCTCTCTCAATTCCAGATGATAGGGCTGTAGAGAAGGGCATCTCCATCTCTTCCTTCAGGGCCTCTTCAACGGCCTTCTCCTTTGTTCCTGTAACAACTATGTAGGAGTATCCCTTCTCAGAGAGGCCGAACCTTCCGGCCCTTCCCTCCATCTGGAGAATCGTTAGAGGGTCTGGGAAGAAACGGTACCTGAGGGTTAGCCTGTCAAAACTCCCCCTTACAAAAATCACAACGTTGTCTGCCGGCAGGTTAACACCGTAGGCAAGTGTTTGGGTAGCGTAGAGCCTCTCCAGTTCTCCCTCCTTGAACTCCCTCTCAATTACCTCCCTCTCCTCCTGCGGAACGTCTGCGTTGTGGAAAGCCACACTTCCCTTTTCCCCTTCTTCCGGAATAAAAGGGAGAGTTTCATTTAAAACCCTCTTTTTGTAAACGCCGTTTTCAACCTGTAGAGCCTGCCACCCGAGGTCTTTTCTGGGAACAAAGACGAGGGTTTTTCCCTTCAGCTTCAGCTCTTCAACTGTTGAAACAACTTTTTCTTCCGGCGTTCCCTTGGGAAGTTTTGTTCTGCTTAAGAACTTCCTCATGTTGAGAATCTTTCTCTCTAAGGGAACAGGCCGCCACTCAGACTCCAAAAGGAGCTCCGCCTCTATCCACCTTGAAAGTTCGGGAGCTCCCGGAATCGTCGCAGAGAGGGCAAGGAGGGGAATTCCCTCTTCTAAGGCGTAGCTGACAATCTCCTCAATCGCCGCTCCCCTTGAGGGTTCCCTGATTATGTGGATTTCGTCTATTACCAGAGCTCCCCCCTCCTCAAACCACTTTGCCCTGTTCCTTGCGGCAGATAGCAAACTCTCGTAGGTGCAGACAACTGCCGGCTGGGTTATCTCAGAGAGCTCCTCAATCAAATCTCCCGTCCTTATCCCAACCTGTTTAAAAAAGCTCCTGAACTCCCTGAACTTCTCCCATATTAGTGAGCGGGTTGGAGCCGTGTAGATGAACCTTCCCCCTCTATTTCTCAGGTAAAAGAGGAGTGAAATCAGGGTCTTTCCCGAGCTTGTTGGAGATGAGACAAGAGCGTTTCCTCCATCGTAGAACCTGTAAAATGCCGTTTGAAGAGGGTTTAAGAGCTTGTAGGGAAAGGGGAGCTCCTCTTTCAAGATTTCGGTTAGGGGGAGCTCCACAGTCTCCCCATCTACAGTTAAAACGGTCTTTCCCGATTTTCCATCAAACTGAGACGATTCTAAAACTTTAATGGTTTTCATTCTCTAAATTTCTCCCTAAATTAAGAGATACCAAATTTTTCAGTGTTTGGAGGTGTTTATGCAAATTTATGTGTTTGAGTGCAACAAGTGCGGTGCCGAGTTTGAGGAGACCATCTACTCTCCCCTCCAGCTTATGGAGATTAAATGTCCTTACTGCGGCTCTGAAGACGTTGAAGTTATAGACATTGCCAATTTCTGTTCTCCCTTTGGCTGAGGTTAATTTAAAGGGGCGGTCTGCCCCTTTCTGGTATTCTTAACGAAACAGAATACGGAGCTCAAATTGATAGTTAAGATATTAATTCTTCTCATTGTTGTTGGCGTAATTTTTGGCTGGGATAAGATTCTCAACCTCTTTAAAGCCTTCTTCCAGGCAAAAAAGGAGTTTGAAAAGGGCTTAAAGGAAGAGGAAGAAGAAAAGGAGAAAAAGCCTGACATAAAAGTGGTTAAATAGTTTTCTTCCCTGCTCTCCTCTTTGATAAGATTTCCCTTATACTCTGGAGGAGGAGCAGGGATATGAAAAAACCGATTTATCTTCTTTCGGCCGTTTTCCTCTCTTTTCCTGCCGCCTCACTCGCCGGAAACGTTGATACCTTTGGAATCGGCTCAAAGGCAACAGCCTTAGGCGGTGCCTTCTCAGCCTACGCAGACGACCCCTTTGCCGTTTACTACAACCCTGCCGGTTTAACACAGATAGAAAGGCCGACAGTTTCAATCGGTTTTGAAGTTCTTAACCCGAAAATAAAGGTTCACAATTTCAGAGCCGTTGACGGAGACGGAAACAGGGTTGAACCCTACGGAATCTCATTTTCAGACTCCTCCGATAACCTTGTTGTTCCCCACTTTGGATTTGCTACACACCTGTGGAACAACATCTACTTCGGAATTGCCGCCTACATCCCTTACGGCCTCCACATTAAGTGGGAAGACGATACATCTAAAAACTCTGCTGCCTATAACGGATTTGAGTCCTACTATGTTCGTGGAGTTGTAACTCCCACAATGGCTGTAAAGCTTACAGATAAGCTCTCTGTAGGCTTTGGAATCTCTTTTGGCCGTTCAGATGCTGGAACGCAGAGGAGAATATACGCCCCATCCATTCCAAGACTTAACGGCAGAGTTATAAAAGGAGATTTGCACGACGACTTTAACATCTCCTTTAACGCCGGTATCCTCTATAAACTCTACGATAACCTCTCTTTTGGTTTGACTTACCGTTCTAAAACAAATACAGACTTTGACGGAACGGTTGAAGTTAAAGGTCTTGATAAGGTAGACGCTTCAACCAGCATAGACCACCCCGACCAGCTCCAGTTTGGCGTTAAGTATAAGCCCAACAAGAGGCTCACCCTTACGGCAGACGTTGTCTGGACAAACTGGAGTCAGATACACGGCTACACCGTTAAGTTCAAAAGACCTCTTCTCGGGAGAACTGAGGAGAACTTCCCAAGGGACTGGAAAGATACAAGGCAGGTCAGGTTGGGTGTTGAGTATAAGTGGAATGAATTTTTAACCCTGAGGGGCGGCTACTTCTACGACCCGTCTCCCATTCCAGATCACACATTTGACATGCTCTGGCCCGATGCCGACAAGAAAACCTACTCGGTTGGTGCAGGCCTCCATTTCGGCAGGTTAACCGTTGATACGGTTCTCCAGTATATCGTCGCCGAGTATAAGAGGGAGATTGGTGGAGAGAGCGTTAACCTTAATAACAGCTACCCCGGTGTTTCCGGTAATCCCGGCAGGGTTTCAATGTCTGCCGACGGCCACCTGTGGGGATACGGAATAACCGTCAGCTACAGGTTTTAACGGAGGGGAAAGATGAGAAAGCTTCTGGCGGCTTTAACCGTTCTTTCTATAATATCCTCCTGTGGCGGGAGTTTGCAGAGTTCAGAGGGAGCTCCCTCCCAGATAAACACACAAAACACGGAAAGGAGCTACCTGGTGTTTGACCCCTTCTCAAAGAGCGCAAACCAGCCCTTAGGAATACCGTTTCCAAACGACGTCTTCTGGGCTTCACAGAGTAGAGGAGAGGGATACGTAAACCTTGATATTTCTTCCGTTTCAGACCCTGCCGAGAAGCTCCTCTTTGAGGCCATAAACCAGCTTCACATAAGTGGTTTAAGCCCCAACACTCCGATTTTCATTCCCCTCTCATCTGATAAACCTTTAGATATGGCCTCTTTGAACGGTAAGTTTCTCCTTGTTGACCTGACGGTTTTGGGGGAGCTCTCACAGGCCCAGTCAGACGACGAGAGGAAAAAACTATCTTCAATCCTCATTCAGAACAGCAGGCTCTACTTTATGCAGGACGGAAAATACTTGAAGTTTTACCCCGTTAAACCCCTTGAAGCAGGCCATAAATACCTGTTTGTTCTACTGAACGGAATCAAGGATAAAAACGGAAATACCGTCCTACCTCCTCAGGTTTACAACGAGC
>JALTBO010000012.1 GCA_027075275.1 Desulfurobacteriaceae bacterium | reverse complement strand
ATAACGGTTGTTGAAACAAGGACAGAGAACTCGCCCTTTTTGAAGGCCTCCATTACGGCGTCTTTCTCCTCCTGCTTCATCCTGCCGTGTAGAAGGCCGACCCTGTGGGGTTTCAGCTTCTCACTCCAGTAGTGGAACATCTCTTTTGCAGCTTTCAGCTCTAACTTCTCAGACTCCTCAATGAGAGGGTAGACTATATAGACCCTGTTGCCCTTTTCTATCTCTTCTTTGAGGAACTCTATCAGCGTGTTTCTCTCATCTTCAAAGACAATCTTTGTCTCTATGGGTTTCCTTCCGGCGGGAAGCTCGTCTATTACAGAGACGTCAAGGTCTCCGTAGGCTGTCATCGCAAGTGTTCGGGGAATGGGAGTTGCCGTCATAACAAGAACGTCCGGCATCTTTCCCTTTTTCTTCAGCTCAACCCTCTGTTTCACGCCAAAGCGGTGCTGTTCGTCTATGATTGCAAGGCCTAAGTTCTTAAACTCAACTCCCTCCTGTATTAGGGCGTGGGTTCCGACAACAACCTGAATGAATCCTTCCTTTATTGCTCTGTAAACGGTCTCCTTCTGCTTTTTTGTCATGCTTCCCGTTAGAAGGCCGACCCTTACGCCGTAGGGTGAAAGGAACTCCTTAAACTTTTTAAAGTGCTGGTTCGCAAGGATTTCTGTTGGAGCCATAACGGCCGTCTGATAACCGCTCTTTGCCGCAAAGAAGGCTGCAGCGGCGGCAACAACGGTCTTTCCGCTTCCAACGTCTCCCTGAACCAATCTGTTCATGGGTTCGGGGCTTTTCATATCTCTGACGATTTCCCTTAAAACCCTTTCCTGAGCGCCTGTCAGTTTAAACGGTAGGGCTTTTTTGAATTCCTCTATCAGCTCTTCTGAAACTGGAAAGGCTATTCCCTTTTCTCTTTTTATCTTCTGCCTGTGGAGTGCGAGGGCCAACTGGAAAAGGAAAAGCTCGTCAAAGATTACCCTCCTCTGGGCCGGAGTTTTGAAGGAGAGGAGCTCCTCAACCTTTTCGTCGTATGGGAAGTGGACTCTCCAGAAGGCGTCGGCAGCTTCAGGAAAGCCGTGCCTTTTGAGGATTTCTGGGGGAAGATACTCTGGAAGGAAGGGAAGGACTTTCTTTATAACCGTTTGAATGTCTTTTCTCACCGTTGACTGTTTTAACCCTTCTGCCGAATGGTAAACGGGAAGGACTGTTCCCAGTTTTTCAAGTTTGCCCTTTGCCGGGTCAAAGACCTCAACTTCAGGGTGAACCATTGTGAAGCCTGTGGAGCTCCTCTTAACGGTTCCGTAGGCCAGAACCTCTTTTTTCAGCTCCTTTGCCTTGTTGAAAAGGGTCTTGTAGTAGCCGAAAACCCTCTCCTGAAGAAAGAGGAGGGTTACAGCTCCCGTTTTGTCGTAGAGGACAACTTTCAGGAGCTTTTTCTTCTTCTTACTGGTCTGAACCTCTGAGATGCTTACAACCTGGCCTTTAACGAGTATGTTCTCTCCGGGTTTCAGGTAGGCCATGGGGGTAACCGTTGACCTGTCTTCATACCTGAAGGGCAGGTAGTAGATGGCGTCTAAAACGGTCTCTATTCCAAGCTTTTTGAGCCTGTTGAGCCTTCTCCTGTC
This sequence comes from Desulfurobacteriaceae bacterium, assembly GCA_027075275.1. Taxonomy (GTDB): domain Bacteria; phylum Aquificota; class Aquificia; order Desulfurobacteriales; family Desulfurobacteriaceae; genus Balnearium. The sequence goes on along the minus strand of JALTBO010000012.1, from coordinate 10,440 downwards.
CACTCCTTTAACAACTTCTACTTTCTGGAAGAAAGCCTTTATAGGATATCGCCTTTGCCTCTTTTCCAGCTTTTCTGGGGCGGTTATTACCCTCTCCTTTGGAATCTCCTCACTTCGGGCTTTCTCTATTTCTTCGGGGGAGAACTTCAGGGTAAAGACTGAGTGGAGCTCCCTGAAAAGCTTTTTCCTCTTTTCCTCGGGGAAGGAGCCGTAATCCTTTAGAACTCTTACTACTTTCTGAACCCAGGCCTTCCTCTTTCTGTCTAAATGGGGAAGGAGCTCCTCAAGAAGTTTGGAGAGAACTCTGTCCGGGTCTTTAACCCTGTTAAAGTATTTGAAGTCCTCTTTTGTGAGAAGGGAGAGGAGCTCCCTTATCCTCTTCAGTGTCTTTTCCATTTGGGGAAATTTTATAATAAGGGCAACTTTAGAGAGAAGGAAGTGTCATGGGTAAAAAGCTGTTTCTTGCTCTTCTTTTTTTAGTTTCATCGTGCACCCTTCCGGTGAAGGAAAAACCGAAAACTGTTCCGGTTAAAAGTGCGGCTGAAAAGAAAACAGAAAAGGTAGTTGAGTTAAAACCTGTAAATTTCAGGCCTGACTATACCTACTATTACATGCTTTACCTTAATTACCTCTCAGAAGGGGAAGAAGATAAGGCTTTACAGTCTATAGAGAAAGCCTACCGTTTAAACAGGCAGAACACCGATTTGGGACTTGAGGCTGCAAAGCTTGCTGCTTCACTCAGGAAATTTGACGAAGCCGATAGGCTGTTGACAGAGGTTCTGAAAAGAGACCCGGACAACGTAGAAGCTCTAAAGCTTAAAGCCGGTGTCTGTATAGCCCGTGGAGACTACAGCTGTGCTGAGAATCTCTACAGAAAAGTTCTGAAGATAAAACCGGACAGGGACACTTATGTTTTTCTTTCAAACCTTCTCCTCAACGAGAAGAAAACAGATGAAGCCCTTAAACTGCTGAAAGATGCCAGAAAGCATTTTAAAAACGACTACTTGATAGACTACTTTACGGGTCAGGCCTACTTCCTGACCGGAGATTACAGAAAGGCCAGGTTTTTCCTTGAGAAATCTGTCTCTGAGAATCCCGATTTTGAGAGTGGCTACCTCCTTTTGGGTAAGGTTTACCAAAAGTTGAAAAACTACAGGAAGGCAGAAGCGTTCCTCAGAAGAGTTTTGAAGGAGAGCCCTGATAATATCTACGCTCTGAGGGAGCTCCTCTTGATTTACATAGCCGAGAACAAACCTAAAGAGGCCCTGAAAACGATCAACAGGCTTGTGGAGCTCCAGCCCTACAACCTTCAACTCCTTTCCTGGGTTGCCGCAAACCTCTTTCAGATGAAGGAGTACAAAGAGGTTATTCCCATAATAGAGAGAATAACCAAGCTCAACCCAGACAACCCTAACGTTTACTTTATGTTGGGGCTGGCCTACGAGCTCTCGGGAAACCTGAAGAAGGCCGTTGAAGCCTACGAAAAAGCTCTCAGCTACTACCCGCAGAACCCAACAGTTATGGAGAGGCTTGCCGTTACTTACTACAAGCTGAAAAACTATGGAAAGGCTGAGGAGCTCTACGAGAAGCTGTGGGGAATCACGAACAACCCAGACTACCTGATAAAGGCAGCTCTACTTCTTGATAAAATGGGGAACACCGATGAGGCCTACAAGCTTCTCTCCTTCTGGAAAGACCAGCTGAAGAACAATCCAGATTACTTGTTCTACCTTGCATACTTTGCAGACAAGCTGGGTAAAGATGAGGTTGCAGAGGAGAGTTTAAAGGAGCTCCTTAAAGTCAGACCCACTCCCGACATCTACAACTACCTTGCCTACTTCTACGCTTTAAGGAGTAAAAAACTTGATGAAGCGCTGAAGCTAATTGATAGGGCGCTGAAGTCAAAGCCCAACAGCCCGGCCTACCTTGATACAAAGGGGTGGGTTCTCTTTAAGATGGGAAGGTTTAAAGAGGCCTGCACCTACCTGAAAAGGGCTATAGACAAAAGGCCCGATGATGCTGTTATAAACTACCACTACGGAATGTGCCTTCTAAAGGTGGGAGATTTTAAAGAGGCTGAAAGGCACCTGAAGAAGGCAGAGGAGATAGTTGAGAAAAACCCTGAAGTTGAGTCTGAAGAACCAGGTATTGGAGAGAAGATTGAGAGAGCTCTCAACCTGCTGATAAAGGAGAGGGGAGGTAAAAGATGAACTGGACAATGTTTCTCTGGGGGCTTGTAGTCTTCCTTGTTATATCACTACCAACTATAACAGGTCTTATGAGAATACTCTCTGCTCTGAAGTTTCTTGAAACTACAACAACCGACAGATTCAACCCTTTAAATGCCATAAAACCGGGAGGATTCGCCTACGCCTTAACTTTCAGCTTCAAAATAACCTTTCTAACGGCAATAATTCTTGACTACGTTGAGTATGTAAAGCAGGTCTACTACATCGTTTCCCTATACCTCTTTTTCCTCCTGATAGACTTCATCGTCCAGTACTCCGGAGAGGCTTTTAGGGTTCTTTCCATGAACATAAAGAGCGCCTTTGTTGGTGGTTCTCTTCCCGTTTTCACAATCTTTGTTCTCAACTTCCTGATCCAGAGAAAGCTAAAAAGGGTCATACCGGCAGAGATGGAGAATTACAGGAGGGGGAAACAGTCTCCTGCACTTAAAACATTTGACCAGAAGGGATAGAGATGGAGTTTAAAACGTTAAGGGTTGATCTTGACGAACAGAGGGTTGTCTTTAAACCCTTTGAGAAGGAAGGTATTTACGGAGTTATAGACTACGGAATTTACCTCCACTCTGAGGTTTACAGGAGCTATCAGGTTTCACCCTACGACAGCAGAAACGTTTTAGTTGTAGGGTTGGGGCCCTTTGCAGGCTCAATCCTTCCTGGCACCCACAGGCTAACCTTTTTCTTCCGCTCTCCGCTGTACGGAACCCTCTACCCGTCAACTATGGGGGGAGCCGCCTATACGTTTCTGAAAACGGGAGTGGACATTCTGACCATAACGGGAAGGGCAGAAAAGCCGGCAGTTATTGTGATAGAGGGAGCTCCCGGCCATCTTAACCTCTCAGTTGACTATCTGAATGGGGAGAAACTCTGGGAAATCTGGAAGGGATACGAGGGGAAGGAGGGAGTCTACGCCCTCAGCCAGTATCTGTTGGAGCTCTACGGTGGTAGGTTTAAAGGAAAAGAGTTCAGAATTGCCTGTGTAGGCCCTGCGGCGTACACAACGAACTACGGAGCCATTTTCTCTCAGGCAATAAGAGATGGGAAGTTTGTAGAAGGAGCTGAGGACTGGGCTGCCAGAGGCGGTTCCGGTTCTGTGATGGCTCGGGCCCACAACGTTGTAGGGATAGTTTTTGGAGGAAGCTGGGAGGGAAGGAGGTTCAGGGCTTTAGACCTTTCTAACTTTGACTACGTTAAGAAACTCTTTTCAGAGGTTTACGATAAGCCTCTCTTTAAAGTGATTGCCGAAAAGACCGAGAAGTACCGCTACAATCCGAAGCTGAAGACCGGCGGAACCTTCGGGGGAGACTACCTTTCAGAGAGGGACAAAACTCCTGTTCTTAACTGGCAGATAGCTTACATGAGCCGTGAAGAGAGGGAGGAGCTCTACAGGGTTATTGAGAAATACTACGTAGAAGTTTTTAACTCTGAGGCAATAGATACGAAAAAATGGACAACCTGCGGAGAGCCCTGTCCGGCAGTGTGCAAAAAAGTGAGAGAGGGATACAAAACAGACTACGAACCCTACAACGCAAACGGTCCCCTTTCCGGAAGCTTCTACCTGAAGGCCAGCGATCTTGCAGTTAAAACCGTTGATTCAATGGGTTTTGACGCTATAGAGTTCGGAGGGCTTGCGGCCTGGGTTTTTGAGCTGATAGAGAGAGGATTTTTAAAGCCCGAGGAAGTTGGCCTTAAAGAGAAGCCGGATTTTAACAGAGATGCGGTTCTGAAAAACCCTGTTGAAACGAGCAGGAAGAACGCGGAGCTCCTTTCACAGCTTGCAAGAAAAGTGGCTTTTGGGGAAGGGGAAATTCCGAAACTTCTGGGAAAGGGTAAGAGAAGGGCGGCAAAAGTATTTGATGAGATGTTTGCCGATAGGCTCCCTGAGGGTAAGAGCTTTAAGGACTTTGCCGTTTACGTTCCACTGGGTGAAGACGGAGAGGTCAACCCGACGATGTACTGGGCTATGGGGAACTTTATTCCCCTGCCTGTTCAGGGAAGATACTGGACTTACTACAAGTTTGGCGTTTTTCCTGAACCTGAAGAACTTGCAGAGAGAATGTTTGAGAGCGCAGTTGCCGAATACTGGTACGATAACGTTGGCTGGTGCAGGTTCCACAGGCGGTGGATGAGAGCTCTCTCAGAGGTTTCCTGTGAGCTTTCAGAAACAGGAGTGTGTAACGTTCCTGTTAAATGGACAAAGTCTGTTTTAGAACTTCTCTTTTTAAAGGCTTACGGTGAAAGGCTCAACGCCGAAGACCACGGGAGAAAGACACTTTCAAAACTTGCAGATTATGCCCTTAAGGCCGGTTACCATCCCGTCTTTCCCGATTCAGAGAGAGTTTTAGACCTTATTGTTTCGGCCAGCAGAGAGTTCAACAGGGAAGACTGGGCCGGGAAATTCAGCCAGAATAAAATAAAATCTGTCAGAGAGTACATCTCAAGAACTTTAGAGCGCTACAGCGAAATACTGGGAGTTGAATGGAAGATTTAAGGAGGTGGATATGAAGCTGAGCTACCAGACTGAGATAAAGGGGAAGAAAGTAGATGCTCTGATAACCGGAGTTTACGAAGGTTTGAAAGAGTTGGACGAGAAAGAGAAAGAGGCTTTGAAAGCCTTAGGATTTAAGGGAAAGGCCGGAGAGGTTGCAGTTCTTCCAGGAGAGGCTTTTAAGGGCATTATCTACGTTGGTCTTGGAAAGAAAGGGGAGTTGAAACCCGACACTGTAAGGCTTGCAGCTGCAAAGGGTATAAAGGAGGCAAAGAGGAGAAAGTTTAAAAGGATTGTGTGTGAGCTCCTTGGAACAGATAAGCTGAAAGAGGAAGCTGCAAGGGCTGTTGCAGAAGGGTTAAAACTCGGAAGTTACGAGTTCAACAAGTATAAGAGTTCTGAAGATGAGCAGTTTGAAGTTGAGAAGGTTTACGTTGCCGGAACGCCGGAGTTTAAGGAAGCCTTTAAGTTAGGAGAAATCTTAGGAGAAGCTGCAAACTACACCAGAGCCCTTGTAAACGAACCCGGAAACGTGATAACTCCTGAATCCCTTGCAGAGGAAGCTAAGAAACTGGCCAAAGAGTACGGTTTTGAATGCACGGTGTTTGACGAGAAGAAGCTTGAGAAGAACCAGATGGTAGGAATTCTGACCGTTGGGAGAGGAAGCAAGAACCCGCCGAGGTTTATCCACATTGCCTATAAACCGAAGAAACCTAAAAAGAGAGTTGTTCTGGTGGGTAAAGGGGTAACCTTTGACAGCGGAGGCCTTAACATAAAGCCCGAGCAGTACATGAAGACAATGAAATCTGACAAGGCAGGGGCCTGTGCTGTTCTGGGAATTATGAAGGCTATAGGAGAGCTGAGACCTGATGTTGAAGTCCACGGCCTTATTCCAACTGTAGAGAACATGCCCGACGGGAAAGCCTACAGGCCCGACGACATAATTGTTTACAGAAACGGAAAGAGCGTTGAAGTCCACTCAACCGATGCGGAAGGAAGGCTCATCCTTGCCGATGCCCTTATCTACGGTTCTGAGCTTGAGCCCGACGTAATGATAGACATGGCAACGTTAACGGGAGCGTGCGTTGTGGCGCTGGGGAACTACACTTCCGGACTCTTTACCGAAGATGAGAGGCTTGCGAAGGAGCTCCTCTCCCTCTCTGAAAAGAGCGGTGAGAAGATGTGGAGACTTCCTTTAGATGAAGACCTGAAAGAGGATATTAAGGGGCAGTATGCAGATATCCAGAACGTTGGAAAGAGCCGTTACGGAGGGGCAATAACTGCAGCTCTCTTCCTTCAGAACTTTGTTGACGGCGATAAAGTAAAGAGCTGGGCACACCTGGACATTGCCGGTCCTGCATTTCTATCAAGTCCGTGGAAGTACTACTCTGCCGGGGCCACCGGCCAGCCTGTTAGAACAGTGACGGAGCTTCTTCTAAATAGTAATAAGTGATGAAGCTGAACTCCAGACTTTTTTCCATGTCGCTTCTGGTGGGCCTCTCAACGGGGTTCGCCGTTTCACTTTACGTTCTTCTCAGCAGGGCTATTTCTCTTGCCCTTTACCTTGGAAACCCTGAGGAGACGATACCAAAGCTTCCCTTCTGGTATGTTGCTTTTGTAACAACTTCATCAATACTGATAGTCAACCTGATAATTCTCGGTAACGAGAAGGCTAAAGAGTACGGAATAAGAGAAATAGCGAAGGCTTTAGATGAGAACAGGCTTACCTTTACTCTGGGGGATCTGGCCCTAAAAATAGTTGCTTCTGCCCTTTCAATAGGGAGCGGTTTCGCCGTTGGAAACGAAGGTCCCTCTGCGGCCATAGGGGCGATGATAGCCTACAGGTTTCACAACTACTTCAGGTTGCCGAGGGAGCTCCTCAAAGTAGCAATAGGAGTTGGAGCCAGCAGTGGAATAGCTGCCGTTTTTGTCTCTCCCATAACGGGAATTCTCTTTGCCGTTGAGAATGTAGCCTACAGGCTTATAAGGGACTTTGTAGGTTTTATGATAATTGGCAGTTTTTCAGCCTTCCTTGTTGCCCTTTCCCTTTTAACTCCACTGATCTTTAAGTTCTCAACGGGAAAGATTGTAAGGCTTGACTATTTAGGTCTTCTTTTCCTCTTTATTCCGGTTCTTACGTTAAGCATCTACCTTTACCTGATTCTGAGGGATAAAGTTCTTTTCTACCTGAACGGTATTGCTCTTGAGAAACTTTCACCCTTTCATAGAGCTATACTGGTTTCTCTTATAGGCGGATTAACCGTTGCTTTTCTCCTGAAGATTTCTCCCTTTGCAGGGTTTTCCGGCCACGGTGTAGTTGAGTCCCTGATTAACGGCAGGTTTCACATTCCTTTACTCTCTATCGCTCTTTTAGTTCTGTTGAGAATTGTTGCCAACGCCGTTTCCCTCTACGCCAACGCAGTCGGAGGTCTCTTTATAACCCTGATGAGTATTGGAGCTCTGGTGGGTTACGGCTTCGGAGAGTGGGCAAATTCCCTCGGTATAGAGGCTGAACCTTTCTACTTTGCAGCGATTGGTGCTTCTGTGTTTGTCGGCGTTGTTATGAAAATCCCGTTTACTGCAGTTGTCCTTTCCCTTGAAACAACATACGACTATAACGTCGTCATATCTGTAGGTATAGCTGTTTCCCTGGTAGGTTTCATGACGAACTCTGTCTTTGAACTCCAGAAAGGTATTCTGAAAAGGAGAGAGAAGCCAGAGACAGCCTAAACTGTAGGTCTGAGCCTGAAGCTGAAGAAAAGTGCAGGGAATAAAAGGCAGAAAGACAGAATAGCTGTATTCTTCAGGCCCAGAACGTCGCTAATGCTTCCTATTAAAAAGGTTACCGTTGCCGGTATCAGAAATGAGAGCATCATGTAAACGCCGTTGAGGGCTGTTGAGTTCCTCTGATGGTGCACTATAGAGAGCATAACCGGACCTGTGCTGAAAAGGGAGAGTCCCAGCAGTACAAGAGATGGATAGGTAAGGTTGAAAAACAGGAAGAGGGGCATAGAGAGAAGTGCAAGAAGTGTTGAGATAAACAGAGTTTCCCTGTTCCCTATTCTGTCGGCGATGTTTCCTGAGAGGAAAGTTCCTAAAATTGCAAAAAGCTGGAAAAAAGAGAGAGAGAGGTTTGCTTCCGATAGAGTTTTCCCTGTATGAACCAGGTATACAGGCAGGTAAAAGGCAAAGAACACTTTTGAAAAGCTCTGAAAGAACATAAATCCGGCGATTGGCAGAAAGAAGTTTCTGTACTGTAGAAGTGTTTTCAGCTTAAAACTTTTCTTCTCCTCAGTCTTGAAGTCAACCGGTAATTTTCTAATCTGCCACCACAGGAAAGCTGAGGCAAAAACGGCGAAAACAACGGTTTTCCAGAGTCCTTCAACTCCCCACAGACCTACTACTGCTGTTGCTATTAGAGGAGCAACAGTCCTTGCAAGCTCCCCTCCAACCATAAAAGCGCTCATTCCAAGGCCCATCTTAGGTGTTACCACCTTTACGATAGAGGGAGTTGCTATGTGGAAAACCTGTGCTGAAACTCCAGCAAGAAAGAGGAGAATAACCAGAACGGTGAAGTTTGGGGCAACTCCTATCAGTCCCATAAAAAGTGCCGTTGTAATGGGAGAGATAACTGTAAAGAGCCTTAAATCTTTCCTTGAGATGAGAACTCCGAAGTAGAGGTTGAACAGTGCAGGAATTCTCCTTACCACGTCAAGGAGCGAGGCTTCAGTCAGCCCAATTCCAAGTTTTTGAATCAACAGAGGTAGAACGGGGGCAAGAAATGAGGTGTAGATGTCGTGTATCAGGTGGGAGAAAGAGAGGAGAAGTACGCTGGATTTCCCTCTCATTGGGCCTCCTGTGCGGCAGAATAGATAGGTGGAATATAAACCCTGAAGGGAAATTAAGGAGGGGCCGAGCCCCGGGAGGTCCCTTTAGAAGGAGAACTCGGCCCTAACCATTCCTGCAAATATGTTGTCGTTGTCTGAGTTTCCGTGAGGGTTAACAACGTATTGAAGGTCTGGGGTTATAAAGAAGTTGTTAGATAAAGCCATTCTATAGTAAGCTTCAAAGTGGTACTCTGTATCGTCGTTCTTCAGCTTATCGTTGGGTATAAGGGCTGCAACTCCTACTCCTAACGTATCATCGGGACGGGAATCTAAAAGGCCGTTAATACTTGCACCAAGGGAGACAAACTTCTCAACTTCGTAAACTTCGTCGTTTCCGTAAGCAGCTCTGAAAAAGAGACCTACGTTTTGAGCAATCTGCTGGTCAAATGAAACTCCGACGCCCCAGCCGTCGTCGGTTTCCGGTTTCCTGTTTGGATTGTCTGTCTGTTCTCCTATCTTTATGTGGTCTGCAGAGTCGTCCCAGAAGTAGACCCGGTAGTTTCCTTTCAGACCGTTAAACTCTGGGGAGTACTTGAGCTGAAGGGCGTAGAAGGGCTGGTCAAAAACGTTGTCGTAAACGCTCTTTTCCTTTTGAACCCACTCTTTTCCATCGTAAGTAATGCCTGCCGTATCGTTGCTCTGAACAACTGCATCAACTTCAAACCCGTCAGCAGGAATCAACGTCAGGCCAATCATAGGAGCAAAAATGTCTTCAGGGTCCAGGATAGGGTTGTTGACGAAGGGTTTTCCAACAAACTGGGTTGTCTCGTCGTTTGCGTATTCGTTGTCGTCAATCATGATGAACGGCTCTGTTTTTCCAACAACTAAGTTCACTCTACCGTTCAGGAAATCTCTGGTGTAGTAGGCCTCAAGCATCTTAAAGGTTCCCTCTGTGTCGGGGTTGTCGTCTGCGAGGGTGTTGAGGTTTGCAAAGAGGGGTTCGTCTGCCTCATCAAAGAGCTTGTCTGCTCCTGTTCCGGCACCAGAGTGGAGCCTCATGTAGAACTCACCCTTTTCGTCAGGTTTAAATGTCAGCTCCAGATCTGCGTTGTAACCTGCACCGCTGGGGTTTGAGAAATCCTGTCCGTCAATCGTTCCAACCGATGCTCCTTGGTAGTAAAGCCTTACTCCTCCGTGGATTTCTAAGGAGGAGAGCCTCTCTTTAATCTGCTCAACCTCTCTTTCTACCTGTTCTTCCTTAGCGTTCTTCTCCTTTAAAGCCTGTTCCAACTGAGAGATACGGGATTTTAACTGCTGGAGCTCCCTCAGAATCTCCTGGTCGGTCTGGGCCAGAGCTCCCTGAGATGAGAGTAAAACAGCCGTTGCAACAAGAAGCGCTCGTCTCATGACACCTCCTCCGACAATTTTTCTTATCTGAACAGGTTCTAAAACGCTTTTTTGAAAACTGGAAAATCAGATAGCTGGCTGTGAACAGGACAGTTAGATAGAGCACCAATTTCATAAATCCTCCATCTATTAGATAGACCTAATTTAGTTAGTAAATATTGAGAAATCAACCTTTCATATTCAATCTTGAAACGTGCAGATTTTAGTAATAAAATCTGTTGTGATAATCATACCAAATTTGTATAATAGGCAAAAAATCTTAATATCTAAAGGAGGAGAAGATGAGAAAGCTGATGAAAGCTGGAACGGCAGCGCTACTGTCTCTCCTTGTCTCGCCTGCAGCATTTGCCCACTTCATGCTCCTTAAACCCTCAACCGACATCGTTGAGGGAAACAGAGCAACAACCATAGAGATTGAGGCCAAGTTCACCCACCCGATGGAAGGCGAACCCAACATGCCCTTTAAGATCCTTGA
>JALTBO010000011.1 GCA_027075275.1 Desulfurobacteriaceae bacterium | reverse complement strand
AATACACGGAGAGAAGCTCTACGATCTGGTAGAAATGGAAGAGGGAGCAGTAGAGAAAGAGAGAGGTCTGGCTTTTGGAGAAGAAGGAGCTCCCTCACTTAATTAAAAAGTACAAACTACAGATAGGAGTTGTTCTATTCTTTACCCTGCTGGTAGCTCAGGTTCCCCTTTTCTACTTCAACGTTCTTCCCAACTTTCAGCTAAAACTGATGGCCGTTAGGTGTTTAATTCTTGACCTTCTTTCTGCAGGCCTGTTCTTCTACCTTGAAAAGGGAAATTACAGGGAACTTCTTCCCTTTCCGGTTTCCGGCATCTTATTCTCTTTCATCTACCTAAAATTCGGAAGCTTCCTTATTCTACCTTTTTGCCTTGCAGCAACAACAACGTCTGTAGTGATGGTTGCCCTTGCGGCGTACTTAACGATAAAAGTTAACTACGGGAAGGAGTAAAAAAGGTCTCTGCAACGGTTCTTACAAAGTTCTTCTCTCCTTCTGTTACTTTCCTCTCTCTGATGTAACTGAGCATGAGAGGCGGAAAGACAGAAAGAGGGGAGCTCTGAAGTTGTTCTTTAAATCTGTGGCAGAAGTAGAGAATGTTTAACTTTGTCTCAAAGGGAAGGTTCCAGTTAAAGGCTTTCTCTGAGAGCTCCCTCTCCACTTTCCCAAAGAGAAAGTCTGGTATTTCCAACCGGCTGAGAGCAGAGATAGCGCTGTTAAGATAGGCGATCTCAACGGAGCTCCTTCCAGAACACCTTCTTACAACAGAAAGAAGCTCATAGATAAAAGAGATACGGTGTTTATCGTTTAAATTCTCGCCGGCGAGCCTCTCTATAACGCCCACACCTTTCAGATCTCTGCTGTTAAAGTAGCGGCGGAGGGCTTCAAGGGTTGCTTCCTCGGGTGGTTCCTCAACAGAAACAACACGGGGAACCGATCTTTCAGCGGAGAAGTTCCTGACGGGAATCTTAAAGTTTCTATTAACAGGAGTGAGGGAGAGGAGCTCCTCACCGGAAAACTCCTCTATTAAAACCGGAAAAATCTGTGAAAGGGCTTCAACAAAAGGCCACCTGAGCCTTCCTATAACCACAACCCTTTCCGCTTTTAACCGTTCTCTAAAGAGCTCCTCGTAGGAATAGAGGGCTGTGATCAGAGATGAAGAAAAGTCGGAAGGGCCGGTTATAAATTCTCCAAAACGGGTGTTTCCAACAACAGGAGTAATTGCAAGCCGAACTTCATCTAAGGAAACCTGACGGCTGTAGCCGAACTGAGGAACGTCAATTCTGTCTGTTCTTCCAAAGAGAAGGCGGGCTCCGTAGCCTCTGCACAGGTCAAGGACTGCTCCCCTCAGTCCCTCCTTTCTTAAAGAAGCGTTTGAGATACCGGTTTCTCCTATAAACCTGTTAAAGAGGTAGTTTCCAAGGGTATCTATCAGGTGAAATTCCCCAAAAGGGAGGTTAAAGAGGAGCTCCCCGCCTAAAGAAACAGAAGTTTTCGTATAGCCAACGTTAACAACAACCGTTCTCCTGCTGAAGAAGTTAAAGTCGTAGAAAACAGAGACCTTTTTCCCAAAGGAGTTCTTAAAGAGATTTCTTATTAAAAAGGTAGGTTTACCATAAACGTAACCAGGAAGAATTACCTCATCAAAGGAGTATGGCTCAACAGGGAAAAGAGCAAACTCAAGGACATCTATACCATCGTAGAAAACATCTCCAAGAAAGAGGTAATCTCTCTTATCAATGTTTTCCAAAAGTGAAAGAAGCTTCTTCTTAACTTCAACGGGAATAGAGGAGTAATCTACTCCAACTTCAGAGAGAAAGTTGTCTTTCAGTTTAAAGCTCCCATCTGACGTATAAGAGAGAGGGTATCCCAGGTAGACCTTCAAAACCTTACAACCTCTCTGTTGAAAGCGTGGTGTTTTCTCTCTCTCTCTGAAGGGTAACCGTGAACCAAAACTGTCCTTTCAGGGCTAAGAGTATCAAGAACTTCCTTAAGTTCTTCCCTGTCTGAATGGGCCGACAGATGGTGCCTCTCAATCCGGCATTTAAAGGCGGAAAGGAGCTTCTTACTTGAGAGGAGTCTGTAACCGAAACTCTCCTCTGCCATATAACCGCTGAAAATGATAGAGCTTTTAGGATCTTTTGCAAGAAGTTTGCTGTAGATGTAGGAAGGAGTTCCCTCAACAAGCATTCCAGAGGTAGAGAGTATACAGTCTGCCTCCCTCAGGTTCTCCCTGCACGCCTCCTCAAAGGAGAGACCCTGATAGGAAGGGGCCGGCTGAACGTAGTAATTAAAGAGAGTTTTTCTTAAAAGGTTCTCGTAAAGCGTTGAAACGTCTCTGGCAAGGCCGTCAACGTAAACCGTTATCGGTGGAACAGCTCCGGTTCTCATACCTTCTGAAAGGAGAAGGAGTATCTCTTGAGCCCTTCCCAGGGCGAAAGCCGGTATTAGGACTTTTCCTCCCCTCTCAACAGTTTTCCTAACGGTCTTAAGGAGCTCCCTCTCATCCTCCCCCCTCCTAAAGCGCCTGTCGGAGTAGTAGTAGGTGCTCTCCAAAACTAAAAGGGAGGCCTTTTCGGAGGGGAGCTCCGCCCTTCCCACAGTCCTCTGAACAGAGAGAGATATATCTCCGGAGTGAAATACCATAGAGCCGTCGCCGTAGTAGATGCCAATAGAAGAAGCTCCCAAAACGTGACCGGCGGGATAGAAAACAACCTCAACGTCTCCTAACTGAACCCTATCAAAAAACTCTCTCCTCTCCACACGGGATAGAGCTTCATCAAGAAGCCTGTACTCTTTCCACTCCTCCTGCGAGTTCCTGTCTGCTATATAGCGAACCTTTATAGCGTCCTCAACCATAAGGGCAAGGAGCTGGGCCGTTTCGTGGGTTGTATAGATGGGAGTATCAGGGTAGAGGCTGGAAAGAAGGTGTATACTGCCGCAGTGGTCAACGTGGGCATGGGTGATGAAAATTGCATCAATCTCTGGAGAGAGGGCTTTCAGGAACGAAAAATCGGGGTAAGGCTCCCTCTTTGAGAACCTTATCCCGGCATCAACAAGGATTTTCTTCCCTGAAACTATGTAAAGGTAACAGCTTGCCCCTATTTCGTTTCCACCGCCTATGGGTATAAAGAGGTTCTCCATAGGCCTGGAATTTATTACCTGCCGTAAAGTCCTACAAGCTCATCCTGAGCCAGAATATGTCCCTCAATAGCTTCAAGGAATTGAGATTTTCTAATTCCCGGCGGCATATTGAGAGAAGGAACGTTTAAGGCAAATAGAAGAAAGAAGTACCTGTGAGGGTTGCCGGGAGGAGGGCAGGGTCCTCCGTAACCGAGCCTTCCAAAATCGTTAAGCCCCTGCTTAATCCCGTACTCAAGCTCTGGAACCGGGGGTACGTCCTCCGGAAGCCCTTCAAAAGATGCCGGTATATCGTAGATTATCCAGTGGGTAAAAACGCCTCCAGGAGCATCAGGGTCATCAACTAAAAGGGCAAAACTCTGAGTCTCATCAGGAGGATCTAAGAAGAG
>JALTBO010000010.1 GCA_027075275.1 Desulfurobacteriaceae bacterium | reverse complement strand
AGAAAGGACAGACGTTTTTTACTTCCACCTTGCACTTCAAAATACTTCCGCTGTCAAGCTCTGAAGTATCCGAAACGCTTTCTCCGGAAAAGAAGCAGTTCTTATTTACTTTCAGTTCTGAAGGCAGGGCACTTAACGAAGAAAATAAAATGGAAAAGCCTAAGACGGCACTTAGAAAGCCCTCATGTTGGTTTCCCCCTCAGCTTGTTTATTATTATTTTAATAATAGTTGTTAGCTACTCTAATGGCAATCCCCCTTTAGCATAACCTTATAGTAAATACTGCCTTTCTGATCAGGCTTAATAACCCTAAACTCTCCGCCTGTCAGTTTATTAACATCTACTTCCAAGGTATTACCATTTAAAATAACCCCATCTGTATCAGGGCTATCTCCCACAGAACCCAGAAACTCCTTACCTTCAATATAAAGCTTAACATCTCCACCATCGTAGCTTTTCGTTACAAGGGAAACATCGTCAGATATAACATCGGAAATTACCAGATTAACCACATCCTGAGCTCCCACATTCTTAAAGTCTATTCTATATTCCAGATACTCACAGGGCTTGGCTCTATTAGAAGTGCTGAAACCCTCTCCTCTATTTACATTCCTCACCCATTTTGAGAGTTTCAGTATTCCACTCTGAGCCAGATTTACAGTAATCGTATCTGTCAGAGAACTTGAATCATCGTAAACGCTGCCGGTATCACCGTTGTTACCACTTGTATTCTTCCAGTCTTCAAACACCGTAACGTCCAGCTTTTCTGTATTCCCGGAAGCAGAAGAAGGAACTTTCGTTTTTATGACAAAACAGACACGTCCTGCAGAAACAGAGCCACTGGTAAGCTCAAAGTATCCATCATTTACAGGAACCAAAGCATCGGGATTTCCATCACAGTCTTCGTCTGTATAAACAGTATAACTCCACCCTTCTTTACTGGTAAGTAGAACCGAGATTTCTCCTGGAGTTGATAGATTTACCGCATGGTCTATTGTGACAGTACTACCGGGAGAGACAACATAACTCTGGAGAGGTTCTACTTGCACATTACCAACATCTCCGAAGTTGTAATTTTCAAGGGTTGATCCAGAAGAAACTGTTAACTCCAGGCTGTTCCTTTCTACCGAAGTGTCCTGAAAGTTGGCATTAACATCCGAACCTACCGAATCACCGGTAGAAATGTAACCTGAAGGATCGGTTTCAACAACGTAAATAGTCTCCGAATCGTAATCTGAAGGTATCCAAAGACAGTATTTACCCGAGCTGTCGGTTAATGTACTATCAATAACAGTAGAACAGCTCTTATCTGAACAGGCCCTTACAGTTACACTGCTTATCCCCTTTTCTATTGAAGATTCAAAAACGGCATCGTTTGCTTCAGACGAGGAAGACGAACCGTTTCCCATATCATTGAAAATGTAACCACAGACTTTCTCACCGTGAAAGTTGCCAAAGTTTATTCCAGAAATGTTTCCAGAAACGTTTACCGACTGCTCCAAACCTGTAGTGGGAACCCAGCCGGTAGGAGCTCCTTCCGAACAGGAATCCCCATTATCTGGAGATTCTAGAATCTCATAACTGCCTTCTTGAACATTGGTAAACTGGTACTCCCCAGTATTCGGGTCAGGAAGAGCAACTTGAACAACGTTACCGTTCTGGCAGAGCTTTACGTAAACAGTAACTCCACTGCCCAGACCACCTTCGGAGCTCTCTCTGGTTGAGGAGTGGTTTATATCGTTATAAACGTAACCTGAAACCGTATAACCGCCCTGCTGAGAAGAAACAGTAGTATTTGCAGAAAATTCAGACGTATTTCCATCGCTATCTGTAGCAGTTCCCGTAATTTCATCACCAACGGAGAGGTTTTTCCCTGAAACATCTATATCACAGCTAAACGTTCCGTCGTTATCTGTAGTACAACTCCCAAGATACCAGTGACCCTCTCCATGAGGCACGCTCTTTCCATCACCCTCAAAAACTTCACCGTTGTTGTTTCCATCATCATCGGCCTTATAGACCTCAACCGTCATCGTCCCTTGAATTTTTGAACTCTCAGTCCCAACATAGCCTTCAACGTGAAGCGTATCGCCATTTAAGACAGCCGTTGTAAAAACAGGATAGTCAAGTCCCCCATTCTGCTGACCACTGTTCTTCTGTCCATCGTTTGGGGTAACGCCATCTCCGTTAGGGTTAACACTGCCAGAAGTTCCATCAACGTGGGTCTGATCAAGGTCTATAGAGATACCACCGTTGTTGTAAAAAACGTTCTGAGTAATCGTATTCTGCTTGGATGGAGTGCTGCTATCTATCGCAACAATTACAACTCCACTGCCGGGGTTGTCGTGGATAACGTTCTTTTCAACAAGACTTCCACTTCCAAAGAGTCTTATACCTCCAAGTTCAGTAGTGTTGAGGTTCCCGTCTCCACAGATATCACCATTCTCGTTTCCCCTCCCAGACTCAACAATGGTATTATCTGAGATTGTGAAGGCGCCGGGAGCTCCCCACGTTTCAACACCGTAAGCTGCAGACTTCTCTATGTAGTTATCCTTTACAACAACAGAATCCCTGCTTCTAACAGTAGGCGAATCTTTAATAAACTCAAAGCTAATTCCATCAGCACACTGGGCACTTCTACCAACGCGGGATATGTAGTTTCTTTCCATTATTCCCGTTCCTTCCATACTTATCCCGGCATCAGCCTCACCTGCTATGTAGTTATGGTCAACGTGAACGTCTGCTCCTGCCCGTACGTGAATTCCCTCCATTGCAGCCTTATCAACATCTGGAAGAGTTCCATCAGCCTTTGCCCCAAGGAAGCAATCTGAGATGGTAACGCTACTGCCGGAGAGAACTTTAACGGCGCTGGGGTATTTACCCGTATCCCACCCTGTATTAAAAGCTGCAACTTTTTCAATATCTACGTTTGAAGCATCAACAGTAAAGACACTACCCTTTGAATTACCGTCAACCTCAAGCTCTGGTTTTTCATAAGGGGAAAGCGAAGTTTGATCTACCCCAACAGTTCCCGGAGCTGAAACAGAACCGGTGTTGGTATCCCGCACAGTAGTGCCATCCTGACAGCTGTAGGCCGTTCCATCAACCGTTGTTCCAGAATCCTTTATGGGGGGAAGTGCGTAGAGGTTATTTGAGTCATCCACAAGGTTAAGCGTAACGGTCCACCAGTTGCTGGAGTTCTCAGGAACAGCTGGAACAAAGTGCATGTAATTGGAACCGCTTATAGCATTTGCATTCTGAATAAACTGCCTCAAACAGCCCTGACACGTCCTGTTGTTGTCGGAGTCATCGTCCTTGTCGTTAACGTTTGTAACAACGTTGAAGCTGAAGCCGAAGTCAACACCGGTAAGGTTGTCAAGCCCCACATGTATCAGCGCTTTGTGTTCAGCACTGTCAAGGTCTGAAGCATCATCGCTCCTGCTTCCGTAAGCTCCTCCAAAACAGACGTGGGAACCGGAAACCTGTTCAGGGTCGGTTGAACTGTCAGCATCAGTATCACATAGGCCTTTAGCGTAACTATCTCCATTAGA
>JALTBO010000009.1 GCA_027075275.1 Desulfurobacteriaceae bacterium | reverse complement strand
GGGATCTTACTACTTCAAGGCCAACGGTATAACTGTAACCGACTACGACGAGAACGGACTGGTTTCTGGAAAGGTTACCCTTTTCTTCTACAGGAGGGGCAGTGAAGGTTAGGAAAACTCTCGTTCTTATCCTCACTTTCCTGTTCTCTTTTTTCCTTTTCCTGTACCTCACTTTTCCCTTTGACAGAATTGCAAAGAGAGTTCTCTATGATAAAGGGTTTCAGCCTGAGAAGGTCTCGTTTCGCCGTTTTCCACCGGAACTTTTTATAGGGGAGCTCCCCGTCGGCTCCATTACTCTGAAGAACGTTGTCCTGTTTCCTCTCTCTTTTAGCAGGTTTAGACTGAACTCAGAGCTCTGCGGCGGCCGTTTGAGTGCCGTTTTCAGCTACCCGGTTAAAGAGCTGACCTTTAACCTTGAAGGCATTAAACTCTCTGATTGCCCTTTCAACTTCAGCCAGGCAGAGCTGGCAGGAGTTTTAGGTGGGGAAGGGAACTTAACCTTTAAAAAGAGACACTTAACTGCCGGAAAGGGCAGATTTAGGCTCTCTGATCTTGATCTAAAAAACGTTAACTTAGGTCTTTTCTCCCTTAACGCTCTGGACTTGGGAAACGGAAGTGTTGAGTACACTGTTTCTGCCAAAGATTACGTCAGGTTAAATGGAAGTTTCAGCGGTAGAGATGCAGAAGTGACTGTCAGTGGAAGCGTGAGCTACAACCCACAAAACTATCTCAACTCCTACGTTAACCTGCTCTTTTCAGTTAAGATGAAGGGTGGGAAATTTGCCGGTAAAAGGTTTAGCTTCACAGTTAGAGGGAACGTTAACTCTTTAAGGTTCTACTGATGATTGATTACCTAAAAGGGATAGTTTTTAAAAAGTACGGGAATTCCCTTTCGCTGCTCTGCGGTCCTATCGGTTTCAGAGTTCTTGTCCCGGTTTCACTTTTAAACAGAGTTGAGGAGGGAGAGGAGCTCTCCCTCTTTACAGAGCTTATCATTCCCCCTGAAGGGACGCCTGTTCTCTACGGCTTTCTGAGTGAGGAGGAGAGGAGACTCTTTAGGGAGCTGATAAAGGTTCCGAAAGTGGGAAGTAAAGTCGCTCTTTCAATTCTTTCACATTTAGAGCCTGATGAGTTAAAGAGGGTAATTGTGGACGGTGATGTGGAGCTCCTCTCCCAGGTTCCCGGTTTGGGGAAGAAACTCTCAGAGAGGATTGTTGCGGAGCTCCGGCCCAAATTGGAGGAGGAGAAGATAAAACAGATTCCGGCAGAGCTTTACGAGGTCTTAACCTCTTTGGGATACAAGAAGAGAGAGATAAACAGAGCCCTGAAAGGTATAAATTTAGAAGGGCTTACAGTAAACGAAGCTGTGAAATTAGCCCTTAAACGCCTTTCAGGGAGCAGGTTTTGATAGAGAGACCAAAGAGTTTTGACGAGTTTTTAGGCCAGGAACAGGTAAAAAGGCTCTTAAAGATTGCCGTTGAGTCTGCAAAAAAGAGGGGAGAGCCTTTAGACCACGTTCTCTTCTACGGCCCGCCTGGAACGGGAAAGACAACCCTTTCTTTCATAATTGCCAGTGAAATGGGGGCAGATATAAAGGTTGTTTCTGCTCCAACAATAGAGAGAAAAGGAGACCTGTTAAGCCTATTAATGAGCCTCAACGAGGGAGACGTCCTTTTTATTGATGAGATTCACAGGCTCAATAGGGCCGTTGAGGAAACCCTCTACTCGGCAATGGAGGACTTCAGGGTTGATATTGTTACCGGAAGTTCCAGGGCAACAGCCGTAACCATAGAGCTCCCACCCTTTACCCTCATAGGGGCAACAACAAGGCTCAATCTCTTAACTCCTCCCCTTCGCTCCCGGTTCGGGCTGGTCTGCAGGTTGGAGCTCTACTCGGTTCCCGAGTTGGTGAAGGTTGCTGAAGCCGTAAGCAGGAAGTTAGAGCTGAAGATAGATGGAGAGGGGTTGGAGCTCCTTGCCCGCTGCGGAAGGGGAACGCCGAGGATTCTGATTCAGGTTCTAAAAAGGGTAAGGGATTACGCAGTTGTTCACGGCTGGAAAGTGGTTGACAGAGAAAAAGCAGAGAGAGTTTTAAAAGAGCTGGGAATAGACTCCTACGGTTTAGACAGGCTTGACAGGAAAATCCTTGAGACAATTGCAGACAAGTTCAAAGGGGGCCCCGTGGGCCTCAACACCCTTGCAACAGTTCTAAAAGAAGACGTAGAGACCATAGAGAATGTCCACGAACCCTACCTGATAGAGATGGGGTTTCTAATTAGAACTCCGAGGGGAAGGAAGATAACAGAGAGGGGCCTTGAGGTAATAGGAAAACCCTCTCAGCCCCTTCTACTTTAAAGGTTTATCTGCTTAACTTCTAAAATCTCTGGAATTTCCCTTATCTCCTTAAGGGCTTCCTCTGGAACGTCATCGTCAACAAGAATTACTCCTTTTGCCTCTTTCCCCTTCTCAGTTCTTCCAAGCTGGAATCCCGCAATGTTCACACTGTACTTGCCTAAAATTGAACCAAGCTTTCCAATAACTCCCGGAACGTCAAAGTTCCTTATGAGGAGGAGTTTCCCTTCCGGGGTCAGGTCAAAGAGAAAACCGTTAATCTCAACAATTTTCGGGAATGTATCGTCCATTACCGTTCCGGCTACCGTAAATTCCTCTCCTTCTTTCCCTTTGCAGACAACCCTTATAAGCTTTTTAAAGTTAACCCCTTCAGGCCTCTTAACTTCAGTTATTGAGATTCCCTTCTCCTTAGCAAGGAACGGAGCGTTTATCAGGTTAACAGGAATATCAACAACCTTCTGGAGAAATCCTTTCAGGAAAGCAGTTGTGAGAGGTTTTGTATCCTCTCCAAGGTCTCCTCTGAACTCAAGAACAATTTCTTTAGCCCTTGAGCAGGCAACCTGAACAGCAAAGAGCCCTAACTTTTCCGCAAGCTCCATAAATGGCTTTAAAACCTTAGCGGCAGCTGTATCTTCAAATGGTGCGTTGACGGCAAACTCAACCTCCTCTCCCCTCAGCGCTGCAAGAACCTGGTTGGCAATTATCACTGCAACGTTTGTCTGGGACTCGTAGGTATTTGCACCTATGTGGGGAGTAACAACGATGTTTGGTGCATCCAGGAGGATATTTTCAGTTGCAGGCTCTTTCGTGAAAACGTCAACGGCAGCAGCTCTTACCTTACCGCTCACAAGGGCTTCGTAGAGGTCTTTTTCGTTTATTATTCCTCCCCTTGCTATATTTAAAAGAATTACACCGTCTTTCATTTTCTCAATTTCTCTCTTTGTAATCATGTTTCTCGTTTCGTCTGTAAGGGGAGTATGAACGGTTATTATGTCTGAACGCTTTAAGAGTTCGTCAAGTTCATCAACAAGCTCAACACCAAGCCTTTCAGCCTTCTCCCTCTTTATGTAAGGGTCGTAAGCGATAACTTTCATATCAAAGGCTTTAGCCCTTATTCCAACCCTTGAACCGATACGGCCAAAGCCAATAATTCCGAGAGTTTTCCCCGCAAGCTCAACCCCCATAAACTTTTTCCTTTCCCACTTCCT
>JALTBO010000008.1 GCA_027075275.1 Desulfurobacteriaceae bacterium | reverse complement strand
GAATAGTTGAGCCGACGGAGAGAGCTCTAAAGGAATATGAGCCGGTTGAGATAAGCGATAAAGCTTTAATTCCCGCTTTAGACGTTGTGGGAAAGAGGTTTGAGAAAGGAGAGATATTCCTTCCTCAAATGCTCCGGTCAGCACAGGCTGTTCAGTCCTCCTTTGAGATTCTGAAAAGGGAGATGAAGAAAAAGGGAGGAAATGTAAAGCTCGGCGGGAAGATAGTTATGGCAACAGTCCATGGAGACGTCCACGAGATTGGAAAGAACATCGTTATAACGATGCTTGAGAACAGCGGTTTTGAGGTTATAGATCTCGGAACAAACGTTCCCCCTGAAAAAGTTGTTGAGACAGCAAAGAAGGAGAAGGCAGACATTGTTGGTCTCAGCGCCCTTATGACAACGACCCTTCCTGCCATGGAGGAGACGATTAAAGCCATAAGAGAAGCAGGTCTTGATATACCTGTAATTGTTGGAGGAGCCGTTGTTACACCCGAGTATGCCGAATCAATAGGCGGTATCTACGGCGGAGATGCCCAGGAAGCTGTTAAAATTGTCAAAAAACTGCTTAAGGTGGAGGAGAAATGAGCTTTAACGAAACAGACTTAAACATTCACAAGGAGATAGAGGAGCTCAAATCTTTAATCAGAGATGTTCCAGATTTTCCAAAGCCGGGAATAGTCTTTAAAGACATAACTCCACTTCTTCATAAACCCTGGGCATTCCAGAAGGTAATTGACTACATTGGGAACAGGTATATCGGTGCAGGGGTTGAAGTAGTTGCAGGGATAGAGTCAAGGGGATTCATACTTGCAGCGGCCCTTGCCTACAAGATTGGTGCCGGCCTTGCCATAATCAGGAAGCCCGGAAAACTCCCTTATAAGACAATCAGCGCAACCTATACCCTTGAGTACGGGGAAGATAAGATAGAGGTTCACGAAGACGCCATTCAGGAGGGAATGAAAGTTGTTCTCATAGATGACGTTCTCGCAACGGGCGGAACGATGAACGCTGCAATTGACCTTGTTGAGAAGCTTGGAGGGAACATCATAAGCGTTGATTTCCTCTTAGAGCTTACCTTCCTTGGAGGAAGGAAGAAGATTGAGGAGAGAGGATATCCTGTATTCTCACTTATAAAGTTCTAAGGAGTAGAAAGATGGGAAGGAGAGTTGTCATTACGGGACTGGGAGTTGTTTCTCCTGTTGGGAGCTCTGTAGAGAAATTCTGGGAAAACCTGACAGCTGGGAAATCTGGAATCGGCAGGATTACGAAGTTTGACCCTGAAGGGTTTCCTGTTCAGATAGCTGGAGAGGTGAAGGACTTTGATCCCCTAGAGTATTTTGACAGGAAAGAGGTCAGGAGAACAGATCCGTTTATTCAGTTTGCCGTTGGGGCTGCCGTTCAGGCCGTTAAAGATGCAGGGCTTGAGGAGTCTGACGTAGATAAAACAAGGGTAGGCGTTCTCATAGGTTCAGGAATCGGCGGCCTTACAACTATAGAGGATCAGCATAGGATACTATTAGAAAAGGGACCGAGGCGTATATCCCCTTTCTGCGTTCCCATGGAGATAATAAACATGGCCTCTGGCCTCGTTTCTATAAGGTTTGGATACAAAGGACCCAACATCTCTGTTGTTACTGCCTGTGCGACGGGAACCCACGCAATAGGGGAAGCCTATAGAACGATTCAGTATGGCGACGCAGACGTTATGGTTGCAGGCGGGGCAGAGAGCTGTATAACTCCTTTAGCAGTTGCCGGCTTTGCTGCGGCCAAAGCTCTTTCTACCAGGAACGATGAGCCCGAGAAGGCCAGCAGACCTTTTGAGAAGAACAGAGACGGTTTTGTAATGGGAGAAGGAGCTGGCATTGTTATCTTAGAGGAGCTTGAGCACGCAAAGAGGAGAGGAGCTAAGATACTTGCAGAGGTTGTTGGCTACGGGACGAGCGGAGATGCCTACCACATGACGGCTCCGGCTCCGGAAGGCGAAGGGGCTGCAAGGGCAATGGAGAACGCCATAAAAGATGCAGGCATAAAGCCTGAGGATATTGACTATATAAACGCCCACGGAACCTCTACAAAGTTCAACGACCTGTTTGAAACAATGGCAATAAAAAAGGTTTTTGGAGAACATGCCTATAAAGTTAAGATAAGCAGTATAAAGTCTATGATAGGCCATCTCCTTGGAGCAGCCGGAGGAGTTGAAGTTGTCTCATCTGTTATGACCCTTCAAACAGGAGTTATCCCTCCAACGATTAACTATGAGGAGCCCGACCCTGAGTGCGATCTTGACTATACGCCAAATGAGGCAGTTAAGGCCGATGTTAGATACGTTCTTAAGAACTCTTTCGGTTTTGGAGGAACGAACGCCTGCCTCGTTCTAAAGAGGTTTGAAGGTTGATAGGGAGTGAGAAACTGGCAGAGCTTGAGAGGAAACTGGGCTACTTCTTTAAGGATAAGGGACTTTTGAAGAGGGCTCTTATCCACCGCTCTTTTGCCTTTGAAAAGGAGACGGGAGAGAACTACGAGGTTCTGGAATTTTTAGGAGATGCCGTTATCGGCCTTATTGTAAGCGAGGAGCTCATAAAGAGGTTTCCTGAAAAGAGCGAGGGGGAGCTCTCCCAGATTCGAGCTTTTCTTGTCAGCGAGCCTTCACTTTCAGAGCTTGCAAAGACCGTTGATTTAGGGAAGTTTATCTACCTTGGTAGGGGAGAAAAGAGGAGCGGAGGGAGCAGGAAGTCCTCTCTCCTCTGCGACGTTTTTGAGGCTGTATTTGGAGCTCTCTACTTAGACGCAGGCTTTGAAAAGGCAAAAGAGGTATTTAAAGAGAAGTTCTTGGGTAAACTTTGGGAAATTCTGGAGAACGCCGTTACCTACAAAGACTTTAAAAGTTACCTTCAGGAGATTACGCAGAGGGAGTTCAGGGAGCTCCCTTCCTATACCCTTATAGAGGCAGAAGGACCTGAGCACGAGAAGACCTTTAAAGTGGAATGTAGGGTAAAAGACCTTAAAACAGTTGGCGTTGGCCGTTCCAAAAAGGCTGCCGAGCAGGATGCAGCAAAGGAAATGTTAAAACTTCTGGGGGTAATAAGTGAGAGCTCCAGCACAGGTTAAGATAGCTCTAATTTCTTCCTCTCCCAGAAGGAGAGAAATACTCCAGATGGCCGGTTTTAACTTTAGAGTTTTAAAAGTTGACGTTGAGGAGAGGGCATATCCTTCTCCCTACGAAACTGCGGTGAAAAATGCTGAATCAAAAGTTCTCGCTGCTAAAGAGCTGTTGGCCGATGATGAAGTGGCTCTTGCGGCAGATACTATTGTGGTTTTGGGAGACAGAATTTTGGGAAAACCTACCTCTCCTGCCGAGGCCGTTGAGTTCCTGAAGCGACTTTCCGGAGCATGGCACACAGTAATCACCGGCTTTGCGCTTCTTATTAGAAACAGACTTGTTTCATCTTTTGATGAGAGCAGAGTAAAGTTTAAGAGACTTACGAGAGAGGAGATTGAGTGGTACGTTTCAACTGGAGAACCCCTTGATAAAGCCGGAGCTTATGGCGTTCAGGGGAAGGGAGCTCTCCTTATAGAGAGGATAGAGGGGGATTTCTTCAACGTAATGGGACTTCCTATAAGTAAAATTTACGATATACTTAGCTTAGAACTAAAAAAATGAGGAATCTGGAGATGGATTTAGGGGCTGCTACTCTAATTGTTGCTATAACGTTTTCTGCCATAGGTATCGTTGCAGGAATTTTGATATCAAAGTTCCTGTCAGGTAAAGAACCTCCTCAGCCTGATCTAACGGGAATAAAAGAGAGAGTGGAGGGGCTTTCAGACCGGATAGCGCTTCTGGTTGACGAGCTAAAAGAGAAAATAAAAAAAGTTCAGTCAGAGAGAGTAGAGGAGTTAAGATCAGATGTTGACAATCTCCTGTCCGAGATTGAGCGGTTGAAGAATTCACTGCGCCATCTTGAGCTGTCAGAGGACTCTGTATCGGCACTGGATAAAGCGGAAAGCCTTCTACAGGAAGTAGAGTTTAACCTTCCAAAAATTAATGAGTCACTGCTGATGCAGGTAAAAGATAGCCTTCTTATACTCAGGAACGACGTAGAGACCCTTCTTTCAAAAACTAAAGAGAGTCCCAGAGTTTCCTCTCCTGCTGTTGATCTCTCCGTTATAGATTCCATCATCTCCTCCGTTGACTCTGCGATTACCCTATCAAAAAGGCTTAACACCCTTCTTGTAAAGGGAGAGCTTACCGCTCTGGGTGAGTCTTTTAAAAACAATGAATTGGCCTCGCTGGTTAAAGAGCTTGACGATCAGGCCCTTAACTCCAAAGAGCTGGTTGTTCTTTTAGAAGATGTCAGGAAAAAACTGAAAGAGGTGAGAGATGAAGCTACTTTACGTAGATGATAAGAAGACCTGGCACAAGCTACTGGAAATAGTTCTCTCCCTCAGAGGAATTGATGTTCTTCACGCCTACACTCCAAAAGAGGCGTTAAACATTGCAGCTTTAGAAAAGCCTGATCTTGCAGTTGTTGATGTCTCTATATCTAACGGATCCGGTTATGACGTTATTTCAGACCTTGTTCGCCTTGGGGTTCCGGTTATCTTTATCGGTCATACTGCTGAAGGGTTTGACAGAGAGAGGGCTCTCTCTTTAGGTGCTTATTCTGTTCTTGAGAAACCCTTTACTGTTGAGGAGCTGTTGGACCTGTTGAGACAGGTTAAGAGGGAAGCTCCTAAACCTGAGGAGCACCTGGAGCTTGCCGTTCCTCAGGGAGGTGATTTTGAAGTTGTAAACCTTGAACCTGAAACTACAGAGGCTCACGTTCCAGAGCAGGCAGAACCGGAGATTCCTGTTCTACCGGTAGAGGAGGAAATTGGAGAGCACGTTCCCGTTGTTCCAGTTGAAGTTGAAGAGGAGAAGGAGGAAGAAAAGGTTCCTGCGGAACCTGTTGTGGAGCTTGAGAAACCGGTAGAGGAGGAGCTCCCCCATCCAGAGCCGGTTGTCGGTGAAGCGAAAGAGGAAGTTAAACGTAAGGCAGAGGAGGTATCTGGAATCACCGTTCCCGAGGAGAAAGTAGAGGAGATAATAAGGGAGATTGCCTGGGAAGTCATTCCTGAAATAGCTGAAAGGGTTATCAGGGAGGAGATTGAGAAACTGATAAGGAGCCGTCTTGCCTGAATGTTCAGAGTAGGAATAGGTTACGACGTTCACGCTTTAGAGCCCGGCTACAGCCTTATCATCGGCGGCGTGAAAATTCCCCACGAAAAGGGCCTTAAAGGCCATTCAGATGCAGACGTTCTGGTCCACGCTATCTGCGATGCACTTTTAGGAGCTCTCTCCTTAGGAGATTTGGGTCAGCACTTCCCGGATACAGACCCTCAGTTTAAGGGAATCTCAAGTCTTAAACTGCTTTCCCGTGTTTCTGAGCTCATCAGAGAAAAAGGCTACACCGTTGTTAACGTAGACTCTGTTGTTGTTGCCCAGAGACCAAAACTTGCTCCTTTTATAAATCAAATGAGGGAGAACATCTCGTCAGTTCTTGGTATACTTCCCTCTCAAGTTTCTGTTAAGGCTACGACTACTGAAAAGTTAGGTTTTGAAGGCAGAGAGGAGGGAATCTCTGCTCAAGCTGTGGTTCTTCTAAAACAGATTCGGGGAGGTTAGCTTGATAATGGACATAAACGAGATAATGGAAACCATTCCTCACAGATATCCCTTTTTACTCGTGGATAAAATTGTTGAGTTTGAACCGAAGAAAAGGATAGTTGGTATTAAAAACGTTACTATGAACGAACCCTTTTTTCAGGGCCACTTTCCCGGGCATCCTATCTTTCCGGGAGCTCTCCTCATAGAAGCTATGGCTCAGGTTGGTTGCATTCTTATGTTCAAGTCTTTTGACATCTCTCCAGACGAGTACGTCGTCTACTTCATGGGAATAGACAGGGCAAGGTTTAGAAAGCCGGTCAGGCCCGGTGATACGGTTAAGTTCGTTCTTGAGCCAAAGGTGATAAAGAGCAAAATGTCAAAGATGAAGGGAGAGGCTTTTGTCGGGGAAGATCTTGTCTGTGACGCGGAAATAATGGCTATGATAACGAGGAAGTGATGGTAAAAATTCACCCTTTGGCCGTTGTTGAAAAAGGGGCAGAACTTGACGAAGGAGTTGTTGTAGAGCCTTTTGCCTATGTAGGAAGCAGAGTAAAAGTGGGAAAGGGAACTGTTATAAGGAAGGGTGCTGTTATTGAAGGAAGGACAACGATAGGGGAGAACTGTGAGATTTTTGCCTCCCACATAGGAGTTGTTCCTCAGGATCTGAAGTTTAAGGGAGAGGATACAGAGGTTGTTATTGGCAACGGCGTTAGAGTTCGTGAGTATGTGACCATACACAAGGGAACCGAAGGAGGAGGAGGGATAACCTACATTGGAGATAACGCTCTTCTTATGGCCTACGTCCATGTTGCCCATGACGTCAGAATAGAGAGAAACGTTATAGTTGCAAACGCTGTTCAGATTGCCGGTCACGTGGAGATTGGGGAAAATGCCGTTATTGGCGGTTTAACCGGTATTCATCAGTTTGTCCGGATAGGTAAACACGCAATGATAGGGGGTGCCTCTGCAGTTCATAGAGACGTTCCTCCCTTTGCCGTTGCCCAGGGTAACAGAGCAAGGCTTGAGGGAATTAACATCATCGGTCTTAAAAGGCGTGGTTTCAGCAGGGAGACAATAAGGGCTTTAACCACTGCTTTTGAGATGATTTTTAAGACCGATGAACCCCTTCTTGTATCTCTGGGAAGAGTTGAGGAGGAGTTCGGCGATATTCCTGAAGTTCTTGAAATGGTTGATTTCATCAGGAAAAGCAGGAGGGGTATCTGCCCGGCTTGAAGTTAGATAAAGAGTCTCTTAAAGGGAAACTCGTTTTTTTAGGAACTGCCGGTGCCCGTTATGTAGCTTTTGGTTTTGAGAGGCAGGCGGGTGGTCTCTACTTCGGTTTTCCTTCTGTAAACGTTCATGTTGACCCGGGGCCCGGGGCTTTTGTTCACGCCCACAGGAAAGGCATTGAACCCCATTGGACCGATGTTGTTATTCTCTCTCACCGTCACCTTGACCACTGTGCAGATGTTAATCACGTTTTAGAGTCTATGACCCTCGGTGGAAAGAGAAAGAGAGGGCTTTTACTGTGCCCTTCCGACTGTATAACCGTTGATCCAGTTGTTCTTGAGTATACCCGAAAAAACATAGAGAAGACAGAAATTATTAAAGAGGGAGCTGAGAGGGAGCTCTCCACCGACCTTACAGTCTCTTTTCCTTTAAAGCATATTCACGGCGTTGAAACCTACGGCGTTGTTTTCAGGTGGAAAGGAACCGTTTACAGCTACGTTTCTGATACAAAGTTCTTTGACGCTCTTATTGAAGCCTACAGAGGTTCTGACCTTCTCATTCTTAACACTACCCTTTTAAAGCCCAACCCGAAAATAGATCACCTGTCTGCAGAAGATTCTGAAAGGATAATTGCCGAGGTTAAGCCGAAACTTGCTGTTCTTACCCACTTTGGTAGAACTATGCTCTCTGCAAAACCCTGGGAAGTTGCTCTTTCCATCTCTGAAAGAACAGGGGTAAAGGTAATAGCCGCTTACGATAATATGATTCTTGACCTTGAAACCCTGTCAGTTGTGAGGCAGAGGTGAAGATTGCTCTTACGGGAAAGCCGGGTATAGGCAAAACTACTGCCGTAAAGAGGGTTGTTTCACAGCTGAGAGGGGCGGTTAAAGGGTTCTGGACTGATGAGATAAGGAAAAACGGGAAAAGGTGGGGATTTAAGGTTGTAAGAACGGATGGAAAGGAGGAGCTCCTTGCCTCCGTAGATGCCGATTCCCCCTACAGGGTTGGCAGATACAGAGTTCTGGTGGATAAATTTGAAAAGTTTGCTGTTCCGTTTATTCTTAAAGCTCTTGATAGGAGAAAAATTGTTGTTGTTGATGAAGTTGGTAAGATGGAGCTCCTCTCACCTCTCTTTCAACAGGCCGTTGAAAAACTGATTTCTTCTGATGTTTCTGCCGTTGTTACCATTCCCATTAAGGATGTTCATCCTCTGGTAGCAGAAATCAGAAATGCCTTTAAGGTCATACATTTAACTTATGAGAACAGAGATGAGATTCCAGATCTGGTTTTAAAACTGCTGGAGGGTAGAGATGGAGGAGAAGAAAAGTAAAAATTTGGGCTATTTGCCTGCAAGGGAGAAGATAGTTAAGGAACTTACTTCTCAGGTGAAAGAAGACCTGAAAAATTACTTTCAGGATAGAGATTACGGTGTTATAGCAGTTACCCGTGAAGATGCCCTCAGGTCTTTTGTTGTTAAGACGACAAACCTGTGTGAAATAGCAAGGCTCAGGCATAGGCTTTCTCCTATGGCTACGGCAGTTTTAGGGAGGGCTTTAACAGGGGCTATTCTCTTAACTTCTCTTTTAAAACACGGAACAGATCAGAGAGTTCTTTTAAGGATAGAGGGAGATGGCCCCGTGGGACTTGTTGTTGCCGAGGCCAACGCTAAGGGAGAGGTTCGCGGTTTTGTTCAGAATCCAGACGTTCCACTCTTTGTTAAGGAAGAGAATGGAAGAAGGAAATTTGATATAGGGAAAGCAGTAGGTAGCGGGACTTTAACGGTTGTTAAAGACCTGGGCTTTGGAACTCCTTACGAGAGCTCTGTTCCTCTCGTTTCCGGCGAGATAGCTCAGGATATAGCCTACTACCTTCTGAAGTCTGAACAGATACCTTCTGCTGTTTCTTTAGGCGTTCTGGTCTCTGAAAACGGTAAAGTTGAGGCTGCCGGAGGATTTCTTGCCCAGCCACTTCCCGGGGCTTCAGATGAGGCCGTTTCAAAGCTTGAGGAAAACGTTAGAGCTCTGCCTCCTGTAAGCTCTCTCATAAAAGAGGGAAAGCGTCCTGAAGAGATTGCAGAGCTTATTTTTAAGGGATTTACAACGGAACTCCTTGCATTAAAAGAGCTCTCCTTCCGTTGCCGCTGTTCAAAGGAGGTTGCAAAAGGTGGTCTTGTGGCGATGCCGGTTGAGGAGCTCCGCCAGCTGAAAGAGGAGGGCGGTGTTTCTATCAGGTGTAACTTCTGTGGAGAGGAGTATTTCTTCTCTCCTGAGGAGATAGATGAGGTTATCAAGGAGAGAGAAAAGGGAGACAACTGATGAAAATCTGTTCTCTCTTCTCTGTTGGAGTTTCGCTTCCGGAAGTTGAGGAGGAGGCTGAAAAGGTTTTAAAGAGTAAGTTTAGCCTCCTTCCTCGTTTTGAAGGAGTTGTTCCTCCTGATGCCAGAGGTTCTCGCTACTCCCAGCTTCTTGCGGAGCTTCAGCTTGAAAATGTTTTAATTAGAAAACCTGAAGATTCCATTTTTGTTCTTGCTCTCACTCCCTACGACCTCTACTCCGACGGTCTCAACTTCGTTTTCGGTGTTGCCTATCCTTTTAGAGGGTGCATAGTCTCCTATGCAAGGCTCCTGTCCGGCAACAAAGACCTTTTCCTATCAAGGGTCAGGAAAGAGATAGCCCATGAAATGGGGCATGTCTTCGGACTTCAGCACTGCCCGAATCCGAAATGCGTTATGCACTTTTCAAACTCCCTTGCTGATACGGACTACAAAAGCGAAGATTTCTGTCCTTCCTGTAGAGAGAAACTGCTTCTTTCTATGGAAAGACTTGGTTTAGTTTGAAAACCAAGCTTTCAGCTCTCTATATCAGAGACAGGCCGACTTTTAAAATTTGTTTCAGTTTTTCTCCTCTTTCATGTGATATCCTCAGAACTTCCTGATGGTCCGCTTCCGGTTGAAGTGTATCGTTTGTAAAGAGGGTAAGGGCTACAGTTTTCATTCCGTAGAAGTTTGCCGCTATAACGTCTGGAACGGTTGACATGCTTACACAATCTGCTCCAAGGATTTCAAGCATTCTTACTTCAGAAAAGGTTTCGTAGTTTGGACCGAGGGTAGCTGCAAGAACTGCCGGGATAACTTTTATACCCTCTGAAAGACCGGCCTTTAAAAATATTTCAACTAAATTCCTGTCGTAAAACTTTTTACCGTTTACAAAAACCCTACTTCCGTATTCTTTTATAAGACCTATTAGAGGATTCCTTCCTGTAAGGTTTATGTGGTCGTAGATAACTCCTATTTCAGATTCGGCAGCTCTCCTTGAAACTGCTCCCGAGGCGCAGGTGGGTATGAAGACTTTTACTCCTAATTCGGCAGAGAGCTCCGGAATAAACCTTATCTCCCAGTCCTTCCTTCCTTCGTAGTAGTGAAATCTTCCTTCAAAAAAGAGAACCTTTTTGTTCTTTATCCTGATAAACTTCAGAATCCCTCTGTGTCCAGGAACGGCAGTCTGGGGCATTCCCGGTATTCGGGAATAGGGAATTTCAACCTCTGTCTCTCCTATATCAATTCCTGAGCCTCCTACCACTGCAACGTCAAATTTCTCCTCTCCGGTAAGCTCTTTAACCTTTTCAACAGCCTCTCTCACTTTAACCTCTAAATTTTAGGTTTTATAAAGAGGAGTTTGGATTTGGGATTCGTTAGTATGTTTACCTTTGTAAATATTGCCGCAAATAGGTCCTGTTCAGGAAGGTAGTCAAACTCCTCAATACCTCCAAGGTTGTAGATAGGTGAAGTCGCTTCTTCCCAGTCAAAACCGGCTCCGCTTCTGTAGAGTAGCAGAATTCTTCCGCCGTCAAAGGTGTAAATGTTCCTCAGTATTCCGGGAACAGCGTTTTTATTCTGGGAAAAGAGGACTTCCTGGTTTCCATCTCCATCAACGTCTATCGGCTTTGGCTTGGGAGTTATGTAGTAACTGACAAGCATATCGTCGTTGTACCAGTAGATTGCGTTTGGAGATGCTCCTATCTGTATAGGTGAGCGCCACAGCACTTTTCTGCCGTCTGAAACGTTAAAGTAGTAGTCAAGATCGTAGTAGGCAAATAGCTCTTTTCCGTTGCTCTTAAACATCTGAGCGCTGGTTACCTGAAAGCCTTTGGGAACTTTAAGTTCCTTACCTTTTATGAGTTTTTTACCTTGAACTTTCATTTTGTAGACGTGTTTCCCGAAAAACTTGTCACTTTCTCCGCTTACCGTCTGGCCGAATACTGAGTCATTTACTCCGTCTCCGTCTGTATCAAAGCAGGAAAGGATGAGGTTTGAGGCTGCTATTTCTGTTAGCTTTCCGTTTTCAATTTTGAATACTCCTGATGAAACGCTTTTTGTATCCTGGTAGAATCCGTCAATAACTATTTCTACCTTCCCGTCTCTGTTCAGATCAACCGGGCAGATGTGGAAGAGGTAAGACCCTCTGAATGGATTTTTAAACCTCTTTAAAAGCTTTACTCCGTAAACTGTCGGCTTAAAAATGTCTATCCTGTTTTCTTCGCTTACGACTATTTCCTCTCCACGGTTCTTAAGGAGATCGGCTACAAACAGGCTGGTTGCGTGGCCTTTGAAGTTGTAAACCTCTTTGTAGTTTGTCTCCATTGCTACAGAGATAGAGCTCTGTGGAGCTCCCTCCCACGGGAAGAACATGAGCAGGTGTTTTGTTGTATCGTACAGGGCAACTCCCTCCTTTGAAACAACCATATAGGCGTCGTATCCGGTTAACTTATCAATAGGAACTTTCCTCTTAAAATCGCTCGGATATCTAAGGTGAAATGTTTCCTTTAGCTTTTCTCCTTCGCTGTAGGGTGCCAGGTTTAAATTCTTGACTTTCTCTTTCAGCTCTTTGTAGAGCTCCTCCCCTTCCTTTCCTGCAAAGTTTAGAAATGCAATCCTGTTAAAGGTAAGTTTCTGAACAGTTTCTCCCACGGTAGGATTTCCAAGGGTGGGAAGGGCTATTGAGTAGTTCTCTTTTACCTCTCTTACCTTTAGAACCGCTCCGCTTTCGGATACAAACCTGTCTCCTACGGAGATTCCTTTATCCTTTCCTGCATCTATTATGAAACCGTCGTAGCTGTTTAAAACAATTTCTGCTTCAACCGGAGAGAAATACCTTTTCATAAAGTAAACAACGTTTTCAACGCCTTTTAACTTCGGATGGTTTTCAACTGTCTGTTTAGGAACGTAAGGCCGATATTTAACCTCTTTCTTACTAAAAGGGTTGAGGTTACCTAACCCGCAGGAAGTAAACATAAGAAGGGGAAGGAGGAGTAAACCTTTTCTCATATTTATCACCCCATTTCAGTTTTGCCAATAATACCAAAATGAATTAGGCATGGAGTTTGCTATATATCTTTAAGTGAGACCAAATCTACCTTGATGGGAGGTGCTGTACCAATGGAGACGGGGATTCAACACCTGATTCAATCTTTGAACATCTTTTACCTTCTTGCCGGCGCAGTAATGATACTTTCTATGCATGCAGGTTTTGCCTTCCTTGAAGCCGGAACTGTAAGAAAGAAAAATCAGGTTAACGCCCTGGTAAAGATAATTGTAGACGTTGCAGTGGCTACTATGGCCTACTATCTAATAGGCTATCCTCTGGCCCATAAAGTCTGTTTTGTTAAACCGGCTTCTGAACTTATGGCTGATCAGGGGTTGGAGCTTGTTCGCTTTTTCTTCCTTCTCATGTTTGCAGCCTGTATTTCTGCCATTGTTTCTGGAGGCGTTGCTGAGAGAATGAAGTTTAAGCCTTACATAACTGCTGGCTTTTTCCTTGCAGGCGTTATTTACCCTATTTTTGAGGCTCTTATCTGGGGTGAAAGGTGGTCTCCTGCCTTTCAGGGCTGGGTAGAGCACATATTTGGTGCACCTATTCACGACTTTGCCGGTTCAATGGTTGTTCACGGTTTAGGTGGCTGGATAGCCCTACCTGCAGTTCTTCTTTTAGGACCCCGTATGGGACGCTACGTGAACGGGAAGTCAAAGCCGATTCCTATCAGCAACATTCCTTACCTTGCTCTGGGAAGCTGGATACTGATAATCGGGTGGTTCGGATTTAACGTCATGAGTTCACAGAAACTTGAGGATATCTCAGGCCTTGTTGCAGTTAACTCTCTCCTTGCTACTGCAGGAGGCCTTATAGGTGGGGTTATTTTCGGGAAAAACGACCCTGGGTTTATCCATAACGGAGCTCTGGCTGGCCTTGTTGCCATCTGTGCAGGTTCAGATGTTGTTAATCCTTTGGGAGCTTTTGTTATCGGTTTTATAGCTGCATTCATTTTCGTTAAAGCTTTTATCTATGAGCAGGAGGTTCTAAAGATAGATGACGTTTTAGGCGTTGTTCCCCTTCACGGTCTTAACGGTCTATGGGGAGGAATTGCCGCCGGAATATTTGGAAAGAAGGTTCTTTGGGGTCTGGGAGGAGTTTCTTTTCTCGCTCAGCTCTTTGGAGCTCTCCTTACGCTTTTCTATGCCGTTGTTGCAGGTTTTATCCTCTACGGAACTCTTAAGGCGGTTATGGGTCTCAGACTCTCTGAAGAGGAGGAGTTTGAGGGAGCAGACCTTTCAATACATCACATTACTGCCTATCCGGAAGACAGAATAAAAGTATAAGGGCTTCCCCTTCACTTTCACCCCCTTTTGCCCCCTCCTGTTGGGGGCTTTTCTTTTTTAAAAGGAACAGTTATTATTTAATAAGGTTAAAAACAAGCAGGAGGAAGGTTTTGGAGAAAGTGGAAACCGGAAGGACCAGGAAAAAGAGGAATACAAGACAGAAAGCTGTTGTCTATCAAGTTGTTCTTGACTCAAACGACCACCCTACTGCTGAGAAGGTTTACGAGAGAGCCAGGAGGGAGCTCCCCAACATAAGCTTGGGAACTGTATATAGGGTTCTGAAGGAGCTTTCCCAGGAAGGGAAGATAAAGGAGATAATCGTAAATAAACAGTCCCACTTTGAAGGAAGAACAGACTTTCACCACCACTTCATCTGCAGGGCGTGTGGAAAGATAGAGGATGTTGAAACTCCCCTGTGCAGGTACACCTGCAAGAAGGTAGAACAGAAAGGTTACGTTGTTGAAGATATTGAGTACAAGTTCTACGGTCTTTGTTCTAAGTGTGCACAGAAATTGGGCAAGGAATAGAAGTGGTTGAACAGATTTTGTGCACTGCTTAGCGATTTTTACCTTCTAAAAATTGGTATTCGTTTTGCTTAGTATTAGTAGTTGAACCTTACTGCTTTAATGGTAAAATAGCAGACAGTAAGCGGGGTCGGAGGAAAAAATGAAAAAGATAGAAGCTATCATTAAACCTTTCAAGCTTGAGGAAGTTAAAGACGCTCTTACTGAGGTGGGCGTTCATGGTCTTACTGTTTCTGAAGTTAAGGGATTCGGGAGGCAGAAGGGACATACGGAGCTCTATCGGGGCGCCGAATATGTCGTTGATTTCATTCCTAAAGTAAAGATAGAGGTTGTTGTTCCCGATTCTCTTGCTGAAAAAGTTGTTGAAACAATAGTTAATGCTGCAAGAACGGGAAGAATAGGAGACGGGAAGGTGTTCGTAATTCCCGTGGAGGATGCTGTAAGGATTAGAACTGGAGAGAGGGGAGAAAATGCAATCTAAACATAAAGGAAAGGAGGGTTTCATGAAGCCGCAAAACGCAAAAGAAGTTGTAGAACTTATGCAGAGAGAAGGAGTTAAGTTTGTAGACCTCAGGTTCACAGATATGTTTGGAACCTGGCACCACGTAACTTTCCCTGCCCACGAGATTACAGAGGAGAGCTTTGAACAGGGTCTCTTCTTTGATGGTTCCTCAATCAGACAGTGGCAGCCCATCAACGCCAGCGATATGATGTTTAAACTTGACCCTACAACAGCAACAATTGACCCTCTCTCTGAAGTTCCAACCCTCGTTGTTATCGCAGATATCGTTGACCCAGTTACAAAGGAACCTTACCACAAGGATCCCAGAAACATTGCAAAGAAAGCTCTTGAATACTTAAAGTCAA
Source organism: Desulfurobacteriaceae bacterium (assembly GCA_027075275.1). Lineage (GTDB taxonomy): Bacteria > Aquificota > Aquificia > Desulfurobacteriales > Desulfurobacteriaceae > Balnearium. Next base: position 30,541 of record JALTBO010000008.1, on the reverse strand, counting down.
CAGGAATTGGCGATACATTCTACTGCGGTCCTGAGCCGGAGTTCTTCATCTTTGACGACGTTAAGTTTGATGTGGGAACGAACTACGGATTCTACGAAGTGGATTCTGTGGAAGGGTGGTGGAGAACAGGTGCAGAAGAAGGACCAAACCTCGGACATAAGATAAAGCCCAAAGGTGGATACTTCCCCGTTCCTCCAAACGACCAGCTTGACCACATAAGGAAGATGATAGCTCTTAAAATGGAAGAGGTGGGTATTGTAGTTGAGTGTCTCCACCACGAAGTTGCTACCGGTGGTCAGTGTGAAATTGACTTCAGGTTCGGTACGCTTATTGAGTCTGCAGACAACATCCAGTGGACGAAGTACATTGTTAAAAACGTTGCCAAAATGTTTGGAAAGACTGCAACCTTTATGCCCAAGCCCCTCTTTGGAGACAACGGTTCCGGTATGCACACCCACGTTTCCCTCTGGAAGAACGGAGAGAACCTCTTTGTAGGTGATAGCTACGCAGGGCTCTCAGAACTTGCACTCTACTTTATAGGTGGAATTATCAAGCACGCCAAAGCTATCTGTGCCTTCACAAACGCTACAGTTAACTCCTACAAGAGGCTTGTTCCAGGATACGAGGCTCCTGTTAACCTCTGCTACTCTGCAAGGAACAGGTCTGCTGCAATCAGGGTTCCTGTTGTTATGTCTCCTAAGGCTAAGAGGATTGAAGTCAGGTTCCCAGACTCCTCTGGAGCTCCCTACCTCACATTTGCAGCTCTCCTTATGGCCGGTCTTGACGGAATTGAGAACAAGATCCATCCGGGAGAGCCTGTTGATAAGAACCTCTACGATCTTCCACCTGAGGAGCTTAAAGACATTCCTACCGTTCCTGGTTCTCTTGAGGAGGCCATCAACGCCCTTGAGAAGGACTACGAGTTCCTTACAAAAGGCGGCGTAATGACAGAGGAGTTCCTTGCAGACTACATTGAGTACAAGAGGAAAGAGGAGATTGATCCTGTAAGGCTCAGGCCAACACCTATGGAATTCCTCCTCTACTACGACGTGTAAAGATTAATAACTTAACTTACTTCAGGCCCCCGCTTTTGCGGGGGCTTTCTATTTTAGGAGGTGTTATGGGCCTGTTTGATGAAGCAGCGAGGACCTGGGATTTGAAGCTACCAAGAGTTGAAACGGCACGTAAGGTTGGAGAGGTAATACTCTCTTCCGTTCCTGTTTCTAAAGGTTGGCGAGTTCTTGACTTTGGAGCAGGAACCGGGCTCTTGACCTTCTTCCTTGCTCCTCACGTTTCAGAAATAGTGGCACTTGATACTTCCACAGGGATGATTGAAGTTCTGAGGGAAAAGGTTGAGAAGTTGGGAGCCAGGAACGTTAAACCTCTTCAGGGGTCTTATGGTGATTTTAAGTTTGAAGCCCCTTTTGACCTGATCGTTTCCAGTATGTCTGTCCACCACGTTAAGGACGTTGAAGGTCTCTTCAGGTGGTTCTCTTCTAACCTTAAAAGAGGTGGCTACGTTGCCATTGCAGACCTTTTAAAGGAAGATGGAACGTTCCACTCAGATAACACGGGCGTTTACCACTTCGGTTTTGACAGGGAGGAGTTTGAAAGCTATATGGTTTCAGCTGGAATAGAGTCTGTAAGCTTTAACATAGTTCACTCAATTGAGAAAAACGGCAGGGAGTATCCCATTTTCCTATCAGTTGGTCAAAAGGTTTAAAACTCCCTTGCCATGAGGTCTGAAAGGGTTTCCCTCTGTCTTATAACTCTGAAATCTTTTCCTTCAACCATTACTTCGGCAGGCCTTGGTCTTGAGTTGTAGTTTGACGCCATTGTGAAGCCGTAAGCTCCAGCGCTGAGAACGGCTATGTAGTCTCCCTCTTTAAGGGAAGGGAGCTCCCTCTCCTTTGCGATAACATCTCCTGTTTCGCATATAGGACCTACAACGTCTGCAACCTCTCTTTTCCCTTCTCTTTCAGTTAAAGGAACGATGTGATGATAAGCTCCGTAGAGGGCAGGCCTTGCTATATCGTTCATTCCAGCGTCAACAATGTAGAAGGTTTTATTTTCCCTTTTCTTTACGTAGAGGACTTTTGTTATAAGAACTCCGGCATTTCCACTTATTCTCCTTCCAGGTTCCAGGATAAGGTGGCATCCAAGCTCCCTGACTACCGGAACAACCTCGTCTGCCAGCCTCTTTGAGGGAATAACCTTCTCGTCAGGTCTGTAGTTTATTCCAAGGCCTCCGCCGGCGTCAAAGAACTCAATTTCAACTCCGATTGAGTGAAGCTCTCTTACAAATCGGGCAACCTTTCGTGCGGCTTCTCCGAAAACGGCTGTGTCTGTTATCTGTGAACCTATGTGGAAGTGGATTCCTAAAGGCTTTAGCCATCTGCTCTCTTTTGCATATCTGTAAAGCTCAAGTGCTTTCTCAAAGGTTATTCCGAACTTCGCTTCTTTAAGGCCTGTTGAGATGTAGGGGTGAGTTTTAGGGTTAACGTCTGGGTTTACCCTTATGGCGAAGGGAGCTCTCTTTCTCAGTTTCTCTGCAACCTTTTCAAGAGTGCGGAGCTCTCCCTCAGACTCAACGTTAACCATCAGAATACCCTTTTCTAAGGCAAAAAGTAGCTCATCTTCTCTCTTTCCAACTCCTGCGAAAACAATTTTCTTTGGGTCTATTCCGGCAGTTAGAGCTCTGAAGATTTCTCCCATAGAGACAGTATCGGCTCCTGCTTCCATTTCCTTTAAAGCTTTTAAAACGTGAACGTTGGAGTTTGACTTTACGGCAAAGCAGGTTGTATGGGGAACTTCTGAAAAGGCCGTATCAAACTCTCTAAACCAGTACTCCAGGGCTCCTCTGCTGTAAACGTAAACGGGAGTTCCGATAGACTCTGCAATTTTTCTGAGGGAAACGTCTTCAAAGTGGAGTTCTCCGCCTCTGTATTCAAGCTTGGGGTATATCTCTCTCATCTGACAACGCTCCTTTTCTCCTTTGCTCTCCTGAAAAACTCCTTAAGACCTTCTCTATCTTCAGATTCAATCAGTTTCTCAACTTCTTCAAGGGCTGTTTTAAAGGTTTTTAACGATTTCAAAAGGTTTTCCTTGTTGGCTATGCAGATGTCTCTCCACATTATCGGGTCGCTCATTGCGATTCTTGTAAAATCTTTAAAACCTCCTCCTGTGTAGTCAAACAGGTTTGTTTTTACTTCCTCAGATAGCTGGTCTATAGCGGCAACTATTGAGTAGGCAACAACGTGGGGTAGGTGACTTACGGCAGCAAATACCCTGTCGTGGTAAAAGGGGTCCATTTCAACTATTTCGGAGCCGAGGTTCTGCCAGAGCTTCTTGATCTTTTTAAGTGCTCCTGGATCTGTTTTCTGGGTGGGAGTAACCACAAATTTTGCGTTGACAAACAGGTTCTCTACGGCGTTTTCAACTCCTGATTTCTCTGTCCCGGCTATCGGGTGACCTCCTACAAACGGGGCAATCCCTTCAAGGAGCTCTTCACACTTTACAACGAGCTCTCCCTTTACGCTTCCAAGGTCTGTTACCACTGCACCTTTTCTGATGTACGGTTTGATCTGGTCTATTACTGTTTCGTAGACGCCTACAGGTGTTGCTATTACTATGAGATCAGCTCCTGAAACTATTGAGTGTTTTATGCTTCCGCTGTCTATAAACTCAAGCTCAAGCCCTTTCTCAATTGCTTCAGGGTTTATGTCTACTGCTGTTATTCTTCCGGGAAACCCTTTGAGTTTGAGGTTGAGGGCGAAGGAGCCTCCTATCAGTCCTAAACCGATTATACAGATTTCCTGAAAGTCCCAGTCCAAGGGAGCTCTCCTTAAAGGTTTTTTAGTGCCGTCAGAATTTTACAGGAGTTTTCAAGGGCAGAGATATACATCAGGGCTTCTTCTGGGGTTCTTCCCGCTGCGAAGGGGCCGTGGCTGTAAACAACGGCAACTTTAGTCTTTTTAAGGGTTTTTGAGAGCTTCTCAGCAACCTCTGGGGAGGAGACCACTTTTTCAGCTTTTACAACAGGGACTTCTCCCAGGAGAAGTTTTCCCTCTGAATCTGCTGGGACTATTCTCTCTCCCTTCAGTGAACAGGCAACGGTAAACGGAGAGTGGGTGTGGAGTACGGCTTTAGCGTTTTCGTTTACCCTGTAGATTGCCCTGTGTACTACCAGTTCTATAGAGGCAAATCTGTCAAGTTCAGGGTTCTCCTCAAGTGTTGTTAGAACAAAATCCTCTTCTTTCAGGTATCCGAGCATTTTCCCGGAGCGTTTTATGAGAATGTAGTCTCCAACCCTCATGCTGATATTTCCGCCGTGGGTATCTGTAAGCCCGGATTCAAACGCTACTCTTCCTATTCTTATCAGTTCTCTCCTCTCTTTCAGAAAGGGGACCATTTTTCCTCCAAATGAAAAGGCCGCCCGAAGGCGGCCCACTACAGGTGTTTAATTACCTGATTATTTCTTCCTCTTTCTGAGTCTCTCCATTGCTATTTGGATGCTGGCTCTCAACCTGTCTATTGCGATTGCCAGTTTTGTTATCTCATCTTTAACGTCTTCTTCTTTGAGTCCTCTCACTCCTAAGTCCATGTCCAGTTTACCTACGCTGATGTCGTGAGCAGCACGGGTAAGCTTTTCAATGGGTTTGATGATCTCATTCTTAGCAAAGTACCAGAAGATTATGAAAGCTACGAGAAGGGCGAGAATGTTCCAGATGTCTACCATTTTTATTGCTGTTCCTAAAAGGCTTGGTGGAACGATTGTTACGCTGATGATTCCCCGGAGCTCCCCCTCTTTATACCCTGAAGCTCTTTTAAATGCCTCCTCTCCGTACTTGGCAATGATGGCTTTTTTGAATACAGGGTCAACCTGGTCGGGAGTTCCGTGGCACTTTAAACATCCCTTTTCAACTTTTAGTGCCTTTGCAAAGCGGAACTTGTCTCCGTCCCAGCCCCAGTATTCTCCGGTAGTATTTCCTTTTTGGAACTCTTTTTTTATCTCTTTTATAGCTCTTTCTTCCCATTTGTCTGGTTTATCTGTTGGTGCCAGGTATCTATCGGATACGGCCCTAAAGCTCCAGCCGTACTCAATGTTTGTCAGCTCTGAAAGCTCTCTTGTTGCCAAAGCCGGGTTGTGGGCGTAGAAGTGAACTTCTCCAACGTTCTGGAGTTCTTCATCTGTTCTGTAGCTCTTTAAAACTCCGTTCTGAGCGTCAAGGGCAACAAGGTAACCTGTGTCAGGGTTATACTTGTCTTTTGTCCAGACAGTTCCAAAACCGGCTATCCAGCGTCTAAATATGATAACCTGCTGTGCAATTAACCTGCCCTCTTTGATAAGCTGCTGGTTGTAGTTTTTGTCAAGTAGGTGCAGGAAAGAGATCGTTGCAAGGGTAACAACTATTGCAAAAACAAGGAGAACTTTCTGAGAGATGCTCAAGTTTTTAATCCCCATCAGCTCCTCCTCTTAAAAGAAGTGTAATCTCATCTTTTAACCTTTCTCTACAGCTCTCTCCCTCTATAAGACAGGTATCAGGGATCTTCTCTATCAGATTCTCTACAAAGGTGTCTATCATGTTGACAGGAAGTCTTGTTATTTCCATGTCTTCAAAAGTTTCTTCTATTAAAAACTCTCCCATCGGTCCCATTGCTTCTACAAGGAGCTCCCTTATTCTCTCAAAGACTTCAGGGTTAACAAAGCTGGTTTTTTCTTCCTTTTCTTCTTTTATAACCGGTTTTGGAACTCCTTCAATTTCTCTGATAAAACCTTTTTCTTCTAAAGTATAAGCTTTTTCCAGACCGCTTTTGAAAGAGTTTGCTCCCCGAAATATTGCCTTTACCAGACTGTTACCCTTAGACAGGAGAGAGAGAATCTTCCAGCTTTCAGGGTCTATAGTTACTGGTTCAGTTATACTCTCAGAGAGCTCAAATACCGGGTCTTTCTTAAAAAACTCCTTAAGCTTTTCTCCCATCTCATCCTGTTCTTTTGTAAAATCCATCATAACGGCAATGGTGTCTATCTCGCCAATCGGCTCTGTATTTATTCCTTTTTCAAGGAAAGAAAACCTGCCTTTATCCCACATTGCAACGTAGTGAAGGATGAACTTTACAGCCTCTGAAAGGGGTATCTCTCCTTTTTTCACTCTACCTTTCAGTTCTTCTAAGAAGGGAACGTTGGTTTTAAAGTTAATAACCTTTCCGTCTTTCAGCTGCAGAGTTATACTCTCTCCGTTGCTGTTCAGGAGAACTTCTCCAGTTTTTTTCCCTATACTTACTATCTGAAGCAGGTCAAGGATCTCTGAGTATGAGGAGAAATCGCCCCTCAGTTCCATGGTATCTCCCAATATTACTTCGGTGTTAGAATAATCCTAACACATACAGCCTGTTAAGGAGAAGAGGAGATGGCCGTTTCCTATAACGAGGATATCAAGTTGGGAGGTTCTGTATTCCACGTTCAGACAGAGTACTACAGAAAGAGCGGAAAAGTTGTCTCCAACATTTTTAAGGACGGCCTCTCTATAAAAAGATTGGAACGAGAAGTGGAGGAAGGGGCAGATGTTGATTCAGCAGTTGCTCAGTTCCACAGGTATGTCGTAGAGCGTTTAAGGAGCGGTGCCAGGAAAAAGATTTCTCCGAAGAAGGGCGTTCTCTCCCTGCCCGATTCTGTTAGGGAGGAGCTTATTAATACCCTTAATCCCTATTTCGGTGTTGCTTCTGCCTTTGTTGTAGATGAGGCCCTTTTAAATTCATCTAAAGTTGAAGACTTTCTTGACCGCCTTCTTGATGGTTTGCCTGACAACATAAAAGAAGCTTTAAGTGAAAAGCTCTCGCCGGTTGTTTCCTCTATTTCGGTTTCAGAGTCTTCTTCTGAGGAAAGGGAAAGATTAGAACCGGAAGAGTTTAACGATGAGAAGAAGGAGAAGGCCCTGAAGATACTTTCTGAGTATTTTGGAATAATGGCCCTTTCGGTTTTAGAAGATGCTCTTGAGGAGTGGAAAAGCGGAGATTACAGTGAGCTTGTTGAGCTTATTGTTTCTCACCTTGAAGATGAGAAGGAGAAGGAGGAACTCTCCCACAGGCTCATGTTTCTATGAACACAGGATTAAAAGGCCTGTTAACTTTTTCAGAGAACAGTTTTAGTGATTCTATCTCCTTTTCTGAGAGGTGGAAGTTAAGACAGTTCAGGTAATTTTCGCACAGCTTTTCCGGAAGGTTTAACCGGGGAGCGTATTCCCTGCATATGTCACCGTAGTGTTTCTCTCCGTAATTTCTGGATTTAATAAGTTTTCTATAGAACAGGTGAACTTCCTCTTGTTTACTGTTGTAGCTGTCTCTCCTTACTGCCCAGAGGGCGAAAACAAAGGGGAGTCCGGTCAGGTTAAACCACTCCTCAGCCAGGTCGTATACAAAGGGGAACTTTTTCATCTTCATTAGCTTAAGGGCGTCGTCTCCTATTGCCAGAACGGCTCTTGGGTTTCTGGGTAGGGTATTTTCCTTCATTGAGTAGTAGTAGAAGTTTGGCTCAACACCGTAGACTTCACGGAGCAGGTATTTGAGGAGCTCTTTTGAAGTCATGGAGCTCCGGGTTATCCAGACGTCTTTCCTGTGGAGCTGGTGAATGGGAACTGTTGACAGAAAAAGGACACTTACAACCCTTCTCTCTGCCGATATTGAAAGGTCTGGCAGTAGCAGGTATTTCTCGCTGTTCTGCAGGTATTCATAAGAGGAGATTACAGATATGTCTAAAAAACCTTCGTTTAAAAGCCTGTTAAGTTCAGAGGGGACATCTTCAACAAACTCAACTCCACTGCTGTCAACAACTTCCTTTATAAAGCCGTAGTAAACAGGAACGGTGTTCAGGTACTCAATTTTCCCTACCTTTAACATTCTTCAACCTCTCTAAAGTCCTGCATACTGAACAGACAGGTGCCGTTGTGGGCATTCCGCACACTTCACACTCGTTAAGCTCAAGCTGTTCTTTCAGTTCCTTTTCAAATATCGGCCGTGCTTTCTTTAGAAACTCCTTGTAGAACCGGAGTTTCGTTCCGGGCATCTTATTTTCTAAAAGCGCTAAAGCCTGTTTGTATATTTTTGAAGTTGCCTCCTTTGCGTTGGGACAACCTGTTTCCATAAACTCAATTCTGTTGAGTATTGCGTAACTTACGGTCTCTTTTTCCGTTAGAAAACAGAAAGGTTTAACCTTTCTGGCAAATCCCTTTTCCTCAGGCAGGACTGGATACTGTCTTCCCAGATAACCTATCTCCCACCTGATTGTGTTGGAAAGGAGGAGAGCTGACTCGTCGTCAAGGTTGTGTCCCGTTGCAACAACTCTGAAACCGTGCTCTTTTGCTATTCTGTTCATCAGATACCGTTTAAAGGTTCCGCAAACTGAACAGACGTCTTTCCTTCCAGTTCCTCTTGCTATTTCCTCTATTGTGTATCCAAACTCTTTCTTTAAGTCAAATACTATCAGCGGTCTTCCGATTCTTTCAGAGAATTTCCTGCAGATTTCAAGTGACTTTTCTGAGTATTTCCACCCTTCTATTCCCAGGCTTATGTGAATGCCGTAGGTTTTATAACCGAGTCTGTGGAGGGCAAGCCAGAGGGAGAGGCTGTCTTTACCGCCGGATACGGCAACGGCAACCTTTTCTTCCCTTGAAAACATTTTAAACTGTTTTACCGTTTTCTCAACCTGTCTTTCAAACCACTCTTTGAAGTGTTCGCTGCAGAGGGCCAACCTGTGGTGCCTGAGGTAAATTACGGCCTTTGTCCGCTTTCCTTTTGATCTGCAGATTTTACAGAGCATAGGCTCAGCTCCTCTTATTTTCAAAAAGCAGCCCTGCTGCCTCTTCAATCTCTTCAACGGTTGCTGTTGCTGTTCCTAACTTTCCTACAACTACTCCGGCGGCCAGATTGGCTATTTCTCCTGCCTCAAATGGTGTTGCTCCTGCAGCTACAGACAGGGCGAAGGCACTTATCACAGTGTCTCCTGCTCCGGTTACGTCAAAAACCTGTCTGGCTCTTGTGGGTATGTGTTTAACTCTATCTTTCGTAACGATTGAGAGCCCTTTATCGCTCCTGGTTATTACGGCGTAGTCAAGGCCGTATTCCTCTATGAGCTTTTTACCGGCTTCTTCAGTTTTCAGGTCTGTGTCTGGAGTGATTCTAACAGCCTGGTAGGTCTCTTTGATGTTGGGCGTCATTGCTGTAACCTGCCTGTAAAACCGGAAGTTCTTCTCTTTAGGGTCTAAGAAAATGGGGACGTCTTCTTTTAGTTGGCCGGTGTACTCAAAGAGTCTTTCAGTTACAACGCCCTTCCCGTAGTCTGAGATTATGATTGCGTCAAACTCTCTGTAATGGTTTAAGAGGAATGAAATAACTTCCTTTTCAATAGTTTGGGGAAGGTAGTCTCTGCTTTCCCAGTCAACTCTCAGAAGCTGCTGGGAACCGGCTATTATTCTGGTCTTTTTTGTAGTGGGACGTGATGTATCTGTTATCAGTGTGTCTGTTTTAACGCCAATTTCTCTGAGGAGCTCCTTCAGTTTTTCTCCAGCTTCATCTTTTCCTACAACTCCCAGAGGAACGGCTTCTCCTCCCAGGGATTTTATGTTTGCTACAACGTTTGCAGCTCCTCCGGGTCTAAACGTTGCTCTTTTTGCTTCAACAACAGGAACCGGAGCTTCAGGAGATATCCTCTCAACGGTTCCCTTTATATACTCATCAACCATAAAGTCGCCGATTACAAGTATTTTTCTTCCTTTGAACTGTTTGAGGAGCTCCCTTCTAAACAAGACCCTCTCCTTTTAAGCTGGTGAAACTCTCTTTCCCTAAAATTATGTGGTCTAAAACCTCAATTCCCAGCAGTTCTCCTGCTCCGCGGAGCTTTTCTGTAATTTTTACATCTTCTCTGCTGGGGGTCGGGTCTCCCGATGGATGGTTGTGAAAGAGGATGATGGCTTCTGCCAGGTCCCGAACGGCGGGGTTGAAAACCTCTTTGGGGCTTACTGCTGCTTTTCCCGTTCCGCCAATAGAAACAACGTGGACGTTTATCAGAAAGCCTTTTCTGTTGAGTGTTAGGATTCCGAAGTGTTCAGTTTCCTTGTGGCTGAAAGGTTTTAAAACCTCATAAGCCTCTTCTGGAGATGTTATCTTCCTGTTTCTGCTGACCTTTACTCTTTTTGAGAGTTCAAAGGCAGCCTTGAGGGTTATAGCTTTTGCTTTTCCAAGTCCTTTGAAAGAGCTGAGTTCCTCAACTGAAGCCTTTGAGAGGTTGTCCACTCCTTTGAAGTGGTTAAGGAGCTCCCTGGCAAGGTCAACAGCGTTTTTACCGCTTGTTCCCGTTCTAAGAAGTATTGCAAGGAGCTCGGAGTCTGTCAGGTTTTCGGCTCCGAGCTCAAGTAGTTTCTCTCTGGGTCTGTCGGACGGAGGGAGCTCCTTCAGTCTGTACCTCAAGCCTTTAACTCCCTTAAAACCCTTGCACACCTCTCGCAGACGTCCGGGTATTCCTCATCTTTTCCTACCGTTTCGCTGTAGATCCAGCACCTCTGACACTTCTTCCCTTTAGCTTTTTCGGCTAAAACTTTTACTCCTTTAACGTCTTCAACTTCAACTGCCGTTTCTGGAGCTTCTCCGTAGGGTAGGACCTCAGCCTGAGACGTGATGAAGATGTAGGGGAGCTCCGCTTCGTACTGTTTCAAGAGCTTGTAGTCCTCTCCTTCTGCGTAAACTTTTACAGCTGCCTCTAAAGAGTGGCTTATCAGCCCTTCTTTCCTTGCTACTTCAAGGGCTTTGTTTACTACTCCCTTTATCTCAATGAGCCTGTTCCACCTGTTGAGTATTTCTTCATCAAAGTCTTCACATAGGGGCGGAAATTCCTCTAAGAATACAGATTCTTTTTCCGCTCCAGGGAGGTGACTGTAAGCCTCTTCTGCCGTAAAGGAGAGGATTGGCGCTATAAGAGTTATCAGTCCGTATAGAATTCTGTAGATTGCCGTTTGAGTGCTCCTTCTCTTTTTAGATTCCGGGTGCTCGCAGTAGAGTGTATCTTTGCTAATGTCTAAGTAGATTGAGCTGAGTTCAACGGAACAGTACTCATAGACCCTTCTAAACACTCTGTTGAACCTGTAGCTGTTGTAGTCGTTGATAACCTCGTTCGCAAACTGCTGGAACCTGTTTACCGCCCACCTGTCAATCTCTGAAAGTTCCTCGTAGGGTAGAGCTTTTTCCGGGTCAAAATCTGAGAGGTTCCCGAGCATAAACCTGATTGTGTTCCTTATCTTCTTGTAGGTTTCGCTGACCTTCTTCAGAATGTTATCTGAAATCCTTACGTCCTCTGTGAAGTTCTCACTTGCAACCCACAGCCTTAAGATGTCTGCACCGTATCTTTTAACAACGTCTAACGGAGAGATTACGTTCCCTAAAGACTTGCTCATCTTGTAGCCTTTCTCGTCAAGGGTGAAACCGTGGGTGAGGACTGAGCGGTAGGGAGCTCTCCCCCTCGTTCCGCACGACTCCAGAAGGCTTGCCTGGAACCAACCTCTGTGCTGGTCGGAGCCCTCTAAGTAGAGGTCTGCAGGCCAGGAGAGCTCCGGCCTCCTCTCAAGAACGGCAGCGTGGGAAGACCCGGAGTCAAACCAGACATCTAAGATATCTGTCTCCTTCTCAAACTCTTTTCCGCCACACTCAGGACAGGTAAAGCCTTCGGGAAGGAGCTCCTCTGCACTTTTCTCATACCAGGCGTCTGCAGACTCCTTCTCAAAGATGTCGGCAACCCTATCTGCAATCTCCTTAGAGTAAATAGCCTTTCCACAGTTTTTGCAGTAAAAGGCAACGATTGGAACGCCCCATATCCTCTGCCTTGAAATGCACCAGTCGGGGCGCTGTTCAACCATGTTCCTTATCCTTGTCCTTCCCCACTCAGGAATCCAGCTAACCCTGTCAATCTCAGAGAGGGCAACCTGCCTGAGGGTTGGAGTTCCCCTGTCCATTGCTATAAACCACTGTGGGGTTGCCCTGAAGATTACCTTTCCCTTACACCTCCAGCAGTGGGGGTAGGAGTGGGTTATCTCTCCTGCATAGAGCAGGTTCCCCGATTTCTTCAGTTTTTCTAAGATTACCTTGTTTGCGTCCCATATCTTCATTCCCCTTATCCATTCGGGAGCTTCGTCTGTGAACCTTCCGTAATCGTCAACTGGAACTAAAACGGGCAGGCCGTATTTGAGACCAACCTGGTAGTCCTCTTCACCGTGGCCGGGGGCGATGTGAACGAGCCCTGTTCCTGTATCTGAAGCTACGTAGTCTGCAAGAACAACCTGTCCTTCTCTCTCAATGAAAGGATGGATATACGTTATGCCCTCAAGCTCATTTCCCTGAACTTCTTTTACCACTTCTCCTTCAATTCCCGTCTTCTCTTTAAAGTCCTCAATCAGGGAAGCTGCAACAACGTAGTGCTTCCCTCCAGCCTTTAAAACTCTGTAGGTAAGTTCAGGGTTTGCAGCAACGGCAACGTTTGCAGGAAGCGTCCAGGGAGTTGTTGTCCAGATCACTACGTAGGAGTTCTCAGGGAGAGTGCCTTTTCCATCCTTAACCTTAAATGCAACGTAAATAGATGGAGAGGTCTCGTCTCCATACTCAATTTCAGCTTCGGCAAGGGCAGTAACGCAACTTGGACACCAGTAGACAGGTTTCTTTGCCCTGTAAACCAGCCCTTTTTCGTAGAATTTTCCAAGCTCTCGAACAATGTCAGCCTGATACTGCGGAGCCATTGTTATGTAGGGATTTTCCCAGTCTCCGATGACTCCTAACCTGATAAATTCCTCCCTCTGCGTTTTTACCCACTTCTCTGCGTAGTTCCTACAGAGTTTCCTGACCTCTAACGGGTCAACCTCGTCTTTTCTCTTTTTAATTTCCTTAAATACTGCCCTCTCAATGGGTAGGCCGTGACAGTCCCAGCCGGGAACAAAGGGGGTCTGGTAGCCCTGCATAGCCTTTGACTTTATGACTATATCTTTGAGAATCTTGTTGAGGGCGTGGCCGATGTGGATGTGGCCGTTGGCGTAAGGGGGGCCATCGTGTAGGATAAACTGGTCGTCGCACCTGTGTTCTTCCACGAGTTTTCTGTATAGTTCAACCTTCTGCCATTTCTCCAGTAGTTCCGGTTCTTTCTTGGGCAGGTTCCCCCTCATGGGGAATTGGGTTTTGGGCAGGTTGAGCGTTTCTTTGTAGTCTTTACCGCTCATAGGGTTCCTCCTGAAAAAAGTGGCTCTATTTTATCAGAGTTGAAATATAATTCAGCCCAGAAGATTCTGGAAGAAAAGGCGGTAGAGATGAAAGAACTGGTAAAGGAGAGGGTAGGAGAGGCTGTAAGGAAGGTTTACGGAGATGATGCAGTAGCAGTTCTGGAAAGGGCTTCCTTTGAAAAGCCCAAGAGGAAAGAGTTTGGTGACCTTGCAACAAACGTGGCCTTTCTTCTTGCAAAAGAGGTGAAGCAGTCTCCGAGGGCTGTAGCTGAGGAGATAGTTAGGGTTTTAAAAGGGAGTGGAGATTTTGAGAGTGTGGAAGTTGCAGGAGGAGGGTTTATAAACTTCAAGCTCTCCCAGTCTCTCTACTCGGAGATACTCAGATCTGTGGTTGAGACAGAGTTTTACGTTTCTGATGTGGGTAAAAGGGAGAGAGTTCTCCTTGAATACGTCTCTGCAAACCCGACAGGTCCATTACACGTTGGTCACGGAAGGGGAGCTGTTGTAGGAGATGTTCTTTACAGGATTATGAAGCTGACAGGTTATAAGCCGGAGAGGGAGTTTTACATCAACGATGCCGGCAGGCAGATTAAGCTCTTAGGCCTCTCTATCTACTTGAAGGCTAAGGAGCTGAAAGGGGAAAGGATTACGCTTCCTGAGGATGCCTACTCTGGGGAGATTGAGATATGGGGCAGAAACTATATCAGGGAGCTTGCCGAGAAACTCCTTGAGCTGAAACCGGACCTTTTGGAGCTCCCCGAAGATGAGGCCGTTGAGATAGCAGCAGAGTTTGGAAAAGAGGAGCTCCTGAGGCAGATTCAGGAGGATTTAAAAGAGCTCCGTGTTGAGTTTGACCACTGGTTTAGCGAGAGGGAGCTCTACGAAAAGGGTGAAGTTGAGCGGGTTTTAAAGATTTTAGAGGAGAAGGGATACCTTTACGAGAAGGACGGAGCTCTCTGGCTGAAGACAACCCTCTTTGGAGACGACAAAGACAGGGTAGTCCGCCGTTCAAACGGCGAATATACCTACTTCGCCTCAGACATAGCCTACCACTACAACAAGATAGAAAGGGGTTACGACAGGGGAATAGACATCTGGGGAGCAGACCACCACGGGTACATTCCAAGGGTGAAAGCGGCAATTGCAGCCCTCGGTAAAGATCCAGACTGGCTTGAAATTATCCTGATTCAGCTGGTCAAACTCTTCAGGAACGGCGAAGAGATAAAGATGTCAAAGAGAAAGGGGAACTTCATTCCTCTCAAGTGGCTCATAGACGAGGTTGGCGTTGATGCTGTTCGTTTCTTCTTTCTCCTGAAGCGCCACGATACTCCTTTAGATTTTGATTTAGACCTTGCAATCTCTACAAAGAGCGAGAACCCTGTTTACTACGTCCAGTACGCTCACGCAAGGCTCTGCAGCGTTCTGGATAAGGCTGAAGAAAGGGGCTTTAAGCCGTCGGCCGACCATTTAAGCCTGTTAAACACAGAGGAGGAGAGGGAGCTTATACTCAAGTGTTACAGCTTCAAGTATGAGCTTCAGCAGGCAGCTTTAAAGAGGGAACCCCACAGGCTTACCTACTACCTGATGGAGCTGGCATCTGCCCTGCACCGTTTCTACAACAAACACAGAGTAGTTGATGAGGAGAACAGGGAGCTCTCCTCTGCCCGCCTCTTTCTGGTTAAAGGAGTAAGGAAGACACTTGAGATTGGTCTTGGTATATTAAACGTTAAAGCACCGAGGAGGATGTAATGGAAGGAGAGAGGAGGGTTCAAATTATCATTGCCGTTATTGCTGCTGTGCTACTGGCCTTTGCTTACGGAGTTGGTTACTACGTGGGGAAGGGGACAGGAATAGAGGAGGAGAAGAAGGTCTGTGAGCTTCAGAAGAGACAGCTTATAAAGACCCTTTCAAGGATAACTCCTGTTTCAAGGCCGGAGCCTGTTGAGGAGAAAGTTGTGGGAGCTCCCTCTAAAGAGAACCAGCCTCAGAAACCTGAAGCGAAGACTTCCCTGGAAAAGACGAGCGCTCCGGTAGAGAAACCTTCGGAACAGCAGCCATCTGAGAAGGGTAAAACCGGTTCTGAAAAGAAAGTGCCTGAGGAGAAGGTTCAGGCTGGTAAAAAAGAAGTTGTAACGGCTGTTGCTGAAAAGGTGGCGACGGAGAAAAAGTCTGAGAAGAAGAAAACTGTTAATGAAGTTTCTTCTGTTAAAAAGAGAGCTCCGGAGACGAGGTATTACCTACAGGTTGGTGTTTTCAGGAATAAGGTCAATGCGGTTAAGCTGGCTCAAAAACTTAATGAAAAGGGCTTTCAGACCAAAACGGTATTTGAAAAGGGATACGTAAAGGTTATTGTAGGTTACTTTGACTCTCTCCATCAGGCAAGGGTTGTTCAAAAGGAGCTCCACTCTGCCGGTTTTGATTCGGTTCTTAAGTGGAGGAAGAATTGATAGATACTCATGCTCACCTTCACTTTCCACAGTTTGATAAAGATAGAGACGAAATAATAAAGGAATGTGAGGAGAAGTTAGACGCCGTTATTACTGTAGGCTGTGACCTTGAAGACAGTAAAAAGGCGATAGCCGTTGCAGAGAAGGGTAAGAACATCTATGCCTCTGTTGGGATTCACCCCCACGAGGCAAAAAACTACTCTGAAAAAGACTACGAGAAGATAGTTGAGCTTGCGAAATCTCCTAAAGTTGTAGCCCTTGGTGAGATGGGACTTGACTTTTACAGGAACCTTTCCCCTAAAGAAAAGCAGTATGAGATCTTCTTAATGCAGGTTGAAGCTGCCAGGGAACTTAACCTTCCCGTAATAATCCACACACGGAACGCAGCTGGAGAGATGGCGGAGTTCATAAGAAAGCACTTTGACGGTGTCAGGGGAGTTATTCACTGTTTTAGCGGGGAGAGGGAGCTCCTTGAAGCAGCCCTTGATGCCGGCCTTTTCATCTCCTACGCGGGTCCCGTTACATACCCAAAGAACGAGGGACTCAGGGAGACGTTGAAGTACGTTCCATCTTCAAGGCTCCTGATAGAGACAGACTCTCCCTACCTTGCCCCTCAGCCTGTCAGAGGAAAGAGAAATAAACCCACTTACGTTGCCTATGTGGCAATGACGGTTGCTGAGGTTTTGGGACTCTCATTTACCGATATAGATAGAATAACAACTATAAACGCCAAAAGGCTGTTTAACCTTCCTATTACTCAGGAAGAGGAGAAAGAGAGACTTGTATATCAGGTGGGAGATAAACTCTACATAAACCTTACGGCAGAGTGTCCATGCAACTGTAAGTTCTGCTTTAGAGGGAAAGAGAACTACATCCTCGGTTATAACCTTAACCTTTCAAGGGAGCCGATAGCTGAAGAGTACATGTATCGGATAAAAAACCCGAAGGTTTACAGCGAAATCGTTTTCTGCGGTTACGGAGAGCCTTTTGAGAGGTATGAAACGCTGAAAAAGGTTGCCACCTGGATAAAGAAGTTTGCTAAAGATGTTCCTGTAAGGGTGGATACCTGCGGGCTGGCTTACCTGATAACGGGAAACAGGAGCGTTTTAGATGAGCTTAAGGGTCTGGTAGATACTTTCAGTGTCAGCGTTAACGCTTCAAGCCCTGAGGAGTACTATAGGGTAGTTCGCCCCAAGTTTGGAGAAAAGAGCTGGGAGGAGCTCCTCTCCTTTATCAGGGATGCCAGAGAAAAAGGCTTTAACGTTGTAATTACTGCTGTAGATTATCCCGGTTTTGACAGAAAATCCTTTGAAGAATTTGCCCGTCAGCTTGGGGTAAACTTTAAAATAAGACCGTTTAAGAGGTTTAAGCCTTGGGAAGAATAGTCAGGTTTACAGTTTCTATAGATGAAAAGCTGCTGGAGAAGTTTGACTCCTTTATAGAAGAGAAAGGATACGTTAACAGATCAGAGGCAGTTAGAGACCTTATCCGTTCTGCCCTTATAGAAAAAGACCTGAAGCCGGACAGTTTTGCCTTTGGGACCCTAACAATAGTTTACGACCACCACCAGAGAGAGCTTGCAGAGAGGATTACAGATATAGAGCACAGCTACCTTGATAACATAATCTCAACGATGCACATTCACATAGACCACCACCACTGTCTTGAAATCGTTGCCGTTAAAGGAAAGGTTAAGGAAATTAAAGAGCTTGCAGACCGTATAACTTCCCTCAAGGGAGTGAAACACGCAAAACTTGTCTTTACCGGCGTTGAACCCTAAGAGAAACAGTCTATATTCTCCGGCAGTAATCAAATTAGGGAGGTTGAAGCAATGGCTGGCCACTCCAAATGGGCAAACATTCGCCATAAAAAGGCTGCTCAGGACGCTAAAAGGGGGAAAATCTTTACAAAACTTGCCAGAGAGATAACAGTTGCTGCAAGGGAAGGGGGAGGAGACCCGGAATCAAATCCCAGGCTCAGGGCTGCAATAGAAAAGGCCCGTAAGTTCAACATGCCCAAGGAGAATATAGAGAGAGCAATAAAGAGAGGAACCGGAGAGATAGCCGGAGAGACTTTTGAGGAAGTTACCTACGAAGGTTATGGCCCCGGTGGAGTTGCCATAATCGTTAAGTGTTTAACCGATAACAGGAACAGAACTGCAGCCGAGGTAAGGCACGCCTTTTCAAAGCACGGCGGAAACCTTGGAACTTCCGGATGTGTCTCCTGGATGTTTGAGAGAAAAGGAGTTATCGTTGTTCCTGGAGACAGGTATGATGAGGAGACTGTGATGCTTGCTGCACTTGACTCTGGAGCCGAAGATATCGTTACAGAAGATGGTAAGTTTGTTATCTATACTCAACCTTCAGATCTTGAATCTGTTCGTAAGGGACTCATAGATGCAGGAATTGAAGTTGAAGAAGCTAAACTGGACCTCATTCCTACAACCACAACCAGAGTTGAAGGGGAGACGGCTTTAAAAGTTCTTAAACTTCTTGAAGTTCTTGAAGACCTTGATGACGTTCAGGAGGTTTACTCCAACTTTGATATGCCGGAAGAGGTTATGAATAATGCGTAAACTTGCTGTTCTGTTTTTCCTTCTCACCCTTCCGGCCTACGGAGGAGACTTAAAAACGGTTGTTGAGAGGGAATCTTTCCTCCTCTCCTCCTGTTCCTTTTCATCTACTTCCTGTAATACCTTTCTTGATATACCCTGGGATAAACCTTCGTTTCAGTTCTGGCTTTCTTACTACAGTAACAGGTGGAATAGAGTAAAACTTTTCTCTCAGGTAAACTCTTTTAAACTTTTTTATCCAGTTGTTAGGGAAATTTTCAGGAAAGAGGGGCTACCAGAAGATCTATCCCTCCTTGCTATTGTTGAGAGTAACGGTAATCCCTCAGCAGTTTCAAAAGTTGGAGCTGCTGGTCTATGGCAATTGATGCCAGGAACTGCAAGACGTCTCGGTTTGAAGGTCAACCGTTTTATAGATGAACGTTTTGACGTTATAAAGTCAACGGAGGCAGCTGCTAAGTACCTGAAAGATCTCCACTCCATCTTTCACCGGTGGGACCTTGCGATAGCTGCCTACAACGCCGGGCCTGGAACTATAAAAAAGCGCCTTGACAAGTTGGGAGCCGATCAGTTCTGGGATCTGACAAAACTTCCTGATGAAACGCTGGAGTACGTTCCCCGGTTCTATGCAGTTCTTTCTGTCGTAAAATCTTCCGGTATTCTGAGAAAAACATCAAAGAAAAAGCTTGTAGTTGTAAAAGTGGCTTCAAAGACAACCCTTTATAGGGTTGCAAGGGCATTGAACGTTCCTTACCCTGTTCTGAAACATTTTAACAGGCAGTTTAAAAGGGGGATCGTTCCTAAAGGGTACAGGGTATATCTCCCTGCTTCATCAATCGGGAACTACGCCGTTCTTAAGTACGTTAAGAATTCAAATATGTACGTTTATGTACCTAAAAAGAGAGAGAAGTTAACAACAATAGCTAAGCGTTTTGGGGTTTCTCCTGAGCTTATAAAAAGGGTAAACAGGCTCAGGTATAACGTTGCCTATAGAGGGCAGACACTACTGATTGTTAAGCTTTCAGAAAAGAGGGAAAATGGAGACAGTTAAAGAAACGGACACGGTTATTCTTTTAGATACTGAAAAGAATAAGAGGTATTTCCTTAATCTTGCGCTGGCAAAGGGAAAGTTTAATACGGAGAGGGGAGAGATAGACCTATCAGAACTTGTGGGGAAGCGTTACGGTTCTGTTGTAAAAACCCATAAAGGTTTTCCCTACCTTCTTCTTCCCTGCACTCTTTATGAGTTTATAATGTTTAAACTTAACAGGCTTACACAGATAGTTTACCCGAAAGATGCGGCTTACATACTTCTTAGACTTGACGTTAAACCGGGGGACACAGTAATTGAAAGCGGGATAGGGAGCGGAGCTCTGACTGCCGTTTTTGCTCAGGTTGTCGGAGAAAACGGAAAAGTTATCAGCTACGAAAAGAGGGAGGAATTTATAAAGAATGCCCTTTCAAATCTCAGAAAGGTAGGTCTTGACTCAAGGGTTGAGGTTAAACACAGGGACATTTCGGAAGGGTTTGATGAGGAAGAGGAGGCAGATGCCCTCTTTTTAGACGTTAGGGAACCCTGGCTTTACTTAGATAAGGCCTACTCTGCCCTGAAACCGGGTAGGTTCCTGGGGATTTTAGTTCCAACCGCCAATCAGGTAATAGAGACCCTTAAAGGTCTGGAAATGTTGCCTTTCATAGATATTGAGGTATCTGAAATTTTGCTCAGGAAGTACAAAACGGTTCCTGAAAGGTTTAGGCCTGAAGATAGGATGCCAGCCCATACGGCTTACCTTATTTTTGCAAGAAAAATACCAGAGGGGGCTTCTAAGTAATGGAAGGACTGGAGATACTCCAGAAGTCTGGGATTGTCGGTTATTTGATATTTGCCGTTTCAGTTGTTGCTCTGGCGATAATCATAGAGAAGCTGATTACCCTAAGGATTAACCGTTTGATTCCTAAAGATGATTTAAAACTTCTACTTGATTTTCTCAGGCAGGGTAATTTGGGAGATGCTGTGGAGCTCTGCAAGAGGAGAAAGAGCTTTCTCTCTCTGATAATTCTTGACACGATAAAGAACCTTGGGGAACCTACCAGAGAGAACTTCCTTCACGCTTTTGAAGTGAGCGCGAGGAGACGTTTTACAGACCTTGAACGGGGTATGCCCTTTCTTGCAACAACTGCTGCAATCTCTCCTCTGTTAGGACTTTTGGGAACTGTTTTAGGAATGGTTAAAATATTCGGGGTTTTAACCGGTGGGGGAGCAATAGGAAGTCCTCAACAGCTTTCGGCCGGAGTGGCTGAAGCCCTCCTTACTACGATTTTAGGTCTGATAGTGGCAATTCCTGCTGTTGTTATGTACAACATTTTCAACAAAAAACTTGACAGAATAGCCGTTGAAATTGAAGCAGCAGGGGTTCTCCTTGCTAACAACTTTAAGGGCCTGAAATGAAGGTTGCAACCTGGAACGTTAACTCAATAAGGGTTCGCTACCCGTTGGTTCTTCAGTGGCTGAAAAGTAGCTCAACTGACTGCCTTGGAATGCAGGAGATAAAGGTTGAAGTGGAGCTCTACCCTTACTCTTCTTTCAAAGAAGCCGGATACAGCTGCGAAGTCCACGGACAGAAGGCCTACAACGGCGTTGCAGTCTGTTCCAGAGAAAAACCTCAAAGAGTGGTTAAGGGCTGGCCCGACGGGGAAGATGACGAGAAAAGGCTTATTACCGCCTACTTTAAAGACTTTACCCTTGTTAACGTTTACGTTCCAAGGGGTGGAGAAAAAGGGACGGAAAGACACGCCTATAAGATCTATTTCCTGACTAAGTTAAAAGTCTTCCTCAGTGAGAATTTCTCTCCTTCAGACCCTCTTATAGTTTTAGGAGATTTTAACGTTGCCCGTTCAGAAGTTGACGTTTACGATCCTGTTGTCTGGAAGGGAAGGCCGGGGTTTATGGACGACGAGAGGGAAGCTTTAGAGGATCTTCTCTCCTTTGGCCTTTACGACCTGTTTAGAGAGAAAAACCCTAAGCTACAGAAGTTCAGCTGGTTTGACATAGAGACCGGTGCCTTCTCAAGACACAGGGGATTGAGGATTGACTACATCTTTGCCACAAAACCCCTGCTTGATGCCTGTTTGAAGTGCGATATTGACTACAACGCCAGGAAGAAGAGGGATAACCTATTACCTTCAGACCACGCTCCTGTTTACGCTGAGTTCAAATTTTAAGCGTATACGCTGATGGAGCTCCCCCCATCCCTGTTCTGGGGTAGAGAATTTAACAGCGTCATTATAGCCTGGTAGGTAACTTCTTCCGCTTTTGATAGGGCAAAGAGTGTTTTGAGCTCGCTGAGGGCCTTTTCTCTCATATCTTCCGGCATTTTGCTGATGAGAGAAAGTATCTCCTCTTTCTGTCTTCCGGTTGTCTGAGAGTAGTTTGGGGGATATACAGATGGCAGGGAGCTCCCTACTTTTCCTATCAACTTCTCCTCCTAAATCTGTTAACAGTTTCCATTATCGGTAGAGTCTGATAGATTTTGAATTTTGTAAGATAATCTCCACAAACTTCAGGGAGGTTTCTGTAATGGAGCAGCTTAAGAAGATGGTTGAAGAAGCTTGGGAGAACAGGGAGCTCCTCAAGGACGAGAAATATAAGGAAGCCGTTAGGGAAGTAATTGATCTCCTTGATAAGGGAAAGGTCAGGGTTGCAGAGAGGATAAGCGTTGGAAACTGGAAGGTCAACGACTGGGTTAAGAAGGCGATTCTCCTCTTCTTCCCAATTTCAGATATGAGAGTTATGGAGGTCGGTCCCTTTGAATACTACGACAAAATACCCCTTAAAAAGGGCTGGGATAAGTTGGGCGTAAGGGTTGTTCCTCCGGCAACTGCCCGCTACGGTTCATTTATAGAGAGCGGCGCAATTCTCATGCCCTCCTACGTCAACATCGGTGCATACGTTGGTTCCGGAACGATGGTTGATACGTGGGCAACGGTCGGCTCATGTGCACAGATAGGGAGGAACGTTCACCTCTCCGGCGGAGTTGGAATCGGTGGTGTCCTTGAGCCACCAAATGCAACTCCTGTGATTATTGAAGATAACTGCTTCATCGGTTCAAGGTGCATCATCGTTGAGGGAGCAATCATTGAAGAAGAGGCCGTTTTAGGCGCAGGTGTTGTAATAACTGCCTCAACGCGCATTATTGACGTTACCGGAGACGAACCTGTTGAATACAGGGGAAGGGTTCCTGCAAGGAGCGTTGTAATTCCCGGAACGAGGGTTAAGAAGTTCCCTGCCGGCGAATACCACATCCCCTGTGCTCTCATTATCGGAAAGAGAAAGGAGTCAACGGATAAGAAAACATCACTAAACGAAGTTCTCAGGGAATTTAACGTTCCCGTTTAAGGAGGAGGCCTTGAGCGGCAAGTTCTACGTAACAACGCCAATCTACTACGTTAACGATAAGCCCCACTTAGGCCATGCCTACACAACGACAGCTGCAGACGTTGTTGCCCGTTTTAACAGGTTTTTAGGTAAAGACGTCTTCTTCCTAACGGGAACTGACGAGCACGGCCAGAAGATACAGCAGGCGGCCGAAAAGAGAGGAATGTCTCCAAAGGAGTTCGTTGACTCTTTAGTTCCTGTCTTTAAGGAGCTCTGGAAGAAATTAAACATCTCCTACGACCACTTTATAAGGACGACAGACCCTTACCACGTAAAGGCTGTTCAGCACATCTTTATGGAGTGCTACAAAAAGGGAGACATCTACTTGGGGGAGTATGAGGGCTGGTACTGTATTCCCTGTGAGACCTACTACACAGAGAAAGACTTGCTGGAAGGGAAGCTCTGCCCTGCCTGTAAGAGGGAAGTTGTAAGGGTTAAGGAGGAGAGCTACTTCTTCAGGCTCAGTAAGTATCAGGATAAACTGTTGGAGCTCTACGAGAAGAACCCCGACTTCATAGCTCCCGAGTTCAGAAGGAACGAGGTTGTAAACTTTGTTAAGCAGGGTCTTAAAGACCTTTCCATTTCAAGGACCAGCTTCACCTGGGGTATTCCCGTTCCAATAAACGAGAAGCACGTTATCTACGTCTGGTTTGACGCCCTTACAAACTACCTCTCAGCCGTAGGCTACCCCGACGATACGGAAAAGTTCAACCGCTACTGGCCTGCAGACCTACACCTTGTAGGAAAGGATATTCTCCGATTCCACGCCGTTTACTGGCCTGCCTTCCTTATGTCTGCCGGTCTTCCCGTTCCCAGGAGAGTTTTTGCCCACGGCTGGTGGACTGTTGAAGGCGAGAAGATGAGCAAGTCTAAGGGGAACGTTATTGACCCGTTTGAGCTCGTTGAGAAGTTTGGCGTTGACCAGGTAAGGTTCTTCCTCTTCAGAGAGGTTTCATTTGGTTTGGATGGAGACTTCTCCTACGAAAAGCTCGTTGCCAGGATAAACGGAGAGCTTGCAAACGACCTTGGGAACCTCTTTAACAGAACACTTTCAATGCTCAAAAAATACAGGAAGAGCGTTGTTCCAGAGCCTAAAGGTATTGAGGAGGAGCTTGACGTAAAGCTGAAAAACAAAGCCCTTGCAACCCTTGAATCCCTTAAAGAGCTCATCCCAAAAGCCGAACTGACAAAGGCTTTAGACGAAATTTGGCAGTTTGTTGGGTTTGTCAACTACTACATAGACAGGAGAGCTCCCTGGAGCCTCAACAAGGAGGGAAAAGAGGAGCTTGATAGAGTCCTCTACAACATGGTTGAGTCTTTAAGGTTCATAACAGCTTTCGTCTACCCCTACATGCCTGAATCTGCCCAGAAGATGGCAGACCTTTTAAGGCTCGGAAAGAGGGTTGAGGATTTACGCTCATCTGAGTTTGAGGAGTGGGGAGGGATAGAGCCTGGAAAAGAGGTTGAGAAGGGAGGAATTCTCTTCCCGAGGATTGAGTACGATAAAGAGACGGGAGAGGTTCACCTGGCAAAGACGAAGAAAGGTTAAACCTTGATAAGGAAATACACAAAAGAGGAATACATAGAACTCATCGGGAGGGCTCTTGAGGGAGCTCTCCCCCCAAACTCTTTAATAATCTTCTTCGGTTCTATTCTCACAGACAGGTTTTCCCGAACTTCGGATGTTGACGTTGCCGTCTACTCTCCCGGCCTTTCAGATTATGAGTTCTTAAAGCTCTACGATGCAGTTGAGGAGCTCCCCATCTTAAGGGAGGTTGATATAGTTAACCTTGAGACTGTCAGAAATCCTGAGCTCTTGAGGAAAGTCCTTGAGGAGGGGCTCTTTTGGAAAAGAGACGAAGAGCTTGTGAGAGGTTTGGGAGAACGTTTAAAAAATTTAGAGAAGTAATTGCCAATCCCTTTCTCCTGGAGTTTTTCAGAGAGGAGTTCATCGTTGAGATAACGATAAAACGGTTTGAGTATACCTATGAAGCTATGTGGAAGTGTGTTAAGGAATTCCTGAGGGTTAGAGGAATTGAGTGTAACTCTCCGCGAAGCTGTTTCAGGGAGCTGATAAAGGAGGGTATTGTTCCTGAAGATTACGAGAGCTCCCTCTCAAGGCTGATTGTTCTAAGAAACGAGCTTGTCCACGTTTACGATGAGGAGAGGACAAGAGAATTTTGTAAATAAGTTAAAGAAGCCAGAAATTACAGAAACTTTCTCTGAAGTTTTAAAGGGGATAAAGGGGGACTGACCCCCTAAGTTCCCATCTCCCAGGAGTTTAAGTACTCAATCTGTTCAGGCGTCAGCTGGTCAATCTCTATTCCCATCGCTTTCAGCTTCAGCTCTGCAACTTTTCTGTCAAGGTGTTCTGGAACAACGTAGACGTCGGGCTTCAGGTTCTTCCCTTCCTTAACCAGGTATTCTGCAGAGAGGGCCTGGTTGGCAAAACTCATGTCCATAACAGATGCGGGATGTCCTTCAGCTGCAGAGAGATTTACAAGCCTTCCCTCTGCCAGCAGGTAGATTCTCCTTCCGTCTGCCATCTTATACTCATCTACAAACGGCCTTACTCTCCTCTTTTCAACAGCCATCTCCTCAAGTGCCGGTATATCTATCTCAACGTTGAAGTGTCCTGAGTTGCAGACGATTGCCCCGTCTTTCATTCTCTCAAAGTGCTCTTTCCTTATAACGTGGATGTTCCCCGTTACCGTGCAGAAGATATCTCCAACTTCTGCTGCCTTTTCCATCGGCATAACCCTGTAGCCGTCCATTCTGGCCTCTATCGCCTTTATGGGGTCAACCTCTGTTACTATTACCTCGGCACCCATTCCCTTTGCCCTCATCGCAACGCCTTTGCCACACCATCCGTAGCCGGCAACGACGAAAACAGAGCCTGCAAGGAGCCTGTTTGTCGCCCTTAAGATTCCATCTATCGTTGACTGTCCCGTTCCGTAACGGTTGTCAAACAGGTGTTTTGTCATTGCCTCGTTTACAGCTATAACCGGGTAGCGGAGAGCTCCCTCCTTGGCCATAGCCCTCAGCCTAATAACTCCTGTTGTTGTCTCCTCAGTTCCGCCGATAACGTTCTCAATCAGTTCCTGGTGCTTCATGTGGAGAGTTGAGATAAGGTCTGCTCCGTCGTCCATCGTTATGTGGGGTTTTCTCTTGAGAACTTCCTCTATATGCATGTAGTAGGTCTCTTCATCCTCCCCCTTAATGGCGAAAACGGGAATGTCGTAGTGTTTAACCAGTGCTGCCGCAACGTCGTCCTGAGTAGAGAGGGGGTTTGATGCACACAGGTAAACCTCAGCTCCGCCCTCTTTCAGCGTTCTCATCAGGTTTGCCGTTTCTGTCGTTACGTGGAGGCACGCTCCTATCCTTATCCCCTTCAGCGGTTTCTCCTCTATGAACCTTTCCCTTATTTTCTTCCTTAGAACGGGCATGTCCATCTCTGCCCACTCAATCCTGTTCTTCCCAAGGTCTGCCAGTGAAAGGTCTTTAACGTGGTATTCCATTCTCTCCTCCTCTCAGGAACTTCTTTATTTTCTCGTAGATCTCAGGGAGTCTGTCAATTAAGGCCTGAATCTTTCTCCACTCCCTGTATGGCCTTGCAGGGAATCCTGCGTAGGTTCCCGGCTCCTTTAAACTCTTCGTTATTCCAGATTTCGCCGCAACGGTTATGTTGCTTCCTATCTCTATGTGGCCTGCGACTCCAACTTTTCCAGCAAGAGTTACAAAGTCTCCAATCTTTGTGCTTCCGGAAATTCCCACCTGAGAGACGATAAAGCAGTATTTACCTATTTTTACGTTGTGGCCAATCTGAACTAAGTTGTCTATCTTGGTTCCCTCTCCAATTACCGTGTTTCCAAGGGTTCCTCTGTCTATGGTTGTGTTTGCCCCTATCTCAACAAAATCTTCTATTACAACGCCTCCAACCTGAGGGATTTTGTGTATCTTCATCTCCTTCTTGCTGAAGGCGTATCCGAAGCCGTCTGAACCGATTACAGCTCCAGAGTGGATCCTCACGAACTTTCCGATTTTTACCCTGTCGTAGATTGAGACGTTTGAGAAGATAACTGTGTTGTCTCCTATTACACAGTTCCGCCCTATGTAGGTTCCCGGGAAGATGTAGACGTTGTTCCCTATTTTTGTTCCCTTTGAGATGTGGACGCCGTTCCCGACGTAACAATCTTCTCCCAGTTCAACGCCTTCCTCTATCCTTGCGTTTAAACAGATGCCCGGTTCGGGGAGCTCCTCCGGATAGAAAATCTCTAAGAGCTTTGCAAAGGCAACGTAGGGTTCTTCACAGATGAGCTGGGGGATTTTGAGCTCTTTGAGGGGAGCTCCCGTCAAAACTGCAGAAGCCTTTGTCTCCTTCAGGAACTTCCTGTATTTAGGGTTTGTGAGAAACGTTATCTCTCCTTCTTCTGCCCTGTGGATCTCAGAGACGCCTGTTATCTCTACATTTTCATCGCCGAGAATCTGACACCCTATAAGCTCAGCAATTTCTCCTAACTTCATTTCCCGGCCTGCTGGTTGTAGAGTTTAATTATGGTATCTGTAAGGTCGTACTTCGGAGAGGCTGCAATTATCCCGGCCTCCCTTGCGTCAACTATCATCGGGATATTCTTCTCCTTCTGGTAGTTCTGTATCAGTTTCACAACTTCTTGAATGAGCTCCATCGTGTATTTCTTCTCAAGGTTCATTATTTCAATCTGGGCATCCTGCTGGTAACGCTGCAGGTCTCTTATCTTCTGCTGGAGCTGGTCTTCAAGTTTACTCTTTTCCTGTTTACTGATTACAGGGTTCTGGAGCTTCTGCTTTATCTGGTCAATCTCTTTCTTCATCTGTTCAATCTTCTTCTTCGCCTGAGAGATCCTGTTCTCTATCAAGGTTTTAGCCTGTTTTCCTTTTACAGACTCGTTGATAATCCTCTGCATGTCAACGTAGTAAACTGCAAAGGTCTGCTGGCTCTTTTTCTCAGCAGAGAAGGATGGAGTTGAAATCCCCGTTATTAACGCTGCTGAGATGACTGCTCCGATTAGTGCCTTTTTCATCTAAAACCTCCGTCTGTTTAGAAGTAACTTCCCATTCCAAAGTGCCACTCAGAGGAGCTCTCTCCTGTTCTCCTGTCAAGCTTCCAGCCGAGGTCCAACCTGATGGGCCCCATTGGAGTTAGAACTCTTAAACCTATACCTGCAGACTTCCTCATATCTCCCAACTTATACTCGTCCCACCAGCCGCCACCGATGTCCAAGAAGCCGATGAGCCTCAACATCCTGTTGACGTCGTAGCCTAACTCAAAGTTGAATACCAGCTCCCTGTTGGCACCTTCAGGGTCTCCATTTTTATCCTTAGGGCCGGCTTCACCCCACTTGAATCCCCTTACTGTTGTATCGCCACCAACGTAGAACCTGTAATCTATCGGCAGTCTGCTTGTGTTTCCGAATGCGTCTGCATATCCAATTTTTGCGTGAACAGAGGCGATAAACGGCAGCTCAATGTCTATAGGTAGGTCGTTAAAGTTGAAGTAGTAGGCGTACTCTCCAATTACCTTGTAGAAGTCTTTATCTCCACCGAGGAAATTCCCTGCAACCTGAGTTGTTACCTTGAAGTAGTCTCCTTTGTGTGGCAGGAACCTGTTATCCCTCAAATCCCTTGAAATGAAACCTGTAACCATTCCGATTGTTTCTGTTCCTTCTTCCTCTTTAACAATGTCTGGAGCATCTTCATCAATGTCGGTTATTTTGTCCCTTTCTATCAGGTATCCGGCTCCAACCTTCCAGTCTTCCCAGAGGCGCCTTGAAACGAGGGTTGAGAAACCGGTCTTCTTGCTGGTGTATGTGAAGTACTCATACCTGCTGTTGTATAAGCTGAGTGAGAGGGTTTGGGGTTTATCAAGCCACCATCTGTGGTTATAGTTGATGTAAAAGTCTAAAACTCTTGAACCAAACTGGAGGTTAACAGAACCTGAGTCTCCAGTTCCAAAAAGGTTGCCTTTTGAAACACTTAACATTCCCACCAGTTTTGAAACAGAGCTGTAACCTGCACCTACAGAGAATACGCCTGTTAGTCTTTCTTTAACGTTAACGTTTACGTCTACTTTGTTGGTTCCTTCAACTATTTTTGGCTTAACGTCTACGTTTTCAAAATATCCTGTGTTAAATAGTCTCCTTATAGACCTTTCAAGGCGAACTGTGTTAAAGATTCCGGTCTCATAGAGGTCAAGCTCCCGCCTTATTGTTCTGTCCCTTGTTGAAATGTTTCCACTTATCCTTATCCACCGAACGTAAGCCCTCTCTCCCTCGTAGATGTGGAAGATTACGTCTGCAGTGTGGGTTTCCGGGTGTATCTTAACTTCGGGAACTGCATTTGCAAATATAAAGCCTAACTCTCCGTATTTTCTGATAATTTTTCTCGCTAACTCGTCAACAAGTTTTTGATTAAACCTTTTTCCAGGTCTTAATTTCTTCTCAAGCTTCAGGAAATCTTTTGAGCTAAAGAGTCTATTTCCTACGAACTCAATTTTTCCAAACCTGTAAGGTTTACCCTCTTTAATAATTCTATAAACTACTCTGTAGCAGGAGTTTTTCTCAAGTTCAACTTCCGGCTGGCCTACAACAACGTCTAAATAACCCTTCTCTTTGTAGAGCTCTTCAATCCTTTTTACGTCTTCTTTAAGGTTTTCTTGAGAGAGAGGAGCGTTGAACCTGAGGTGAAGTATTGATTTCGGCTTAGTTGCCAGTACGTCTTTTATATCTCCAGAACTTATAGCTCTATTTCCTTTTATTTCTACGTCACACACTTCTGCTTTTTTCCCTTCGTTTATGACAAACGTAACAACTGCTCTTGTTGGGGATATTCTGTCTATTGTGTAGTAGACTTTGGTTCCCGGGTATCCTTTTTTTGCGTAGATTTCCTCAATCTTTCTTGAAAGGCTGTCTAAATATTTATAGTCTAAGGGTTTTTGAAGTTTTGTCTCTTTTCCCTCTTCCGTTACCAATCCCAGTTCCTCTTTGAGTTTTTTGGAGGAGATCTTTGAGTTTCCTTTAAATACTACGTCTGTTATTACTGGTTTCTCTTTAACGAAATACCTTAGAATAACGCCGTTTTTTCCCTCTTTAACGTCAACTGAGATATTTTCAAAGTAGCCCAGTTTGAACAGGCGTTTTATGTCCTGTGCAACCAGCTTGGGAGAAAAAGGTTTTCCTGGTTTTTCCGATATGTAGTATAGGATAGTACTTGTGGGAACGCTTTCATTCCCGATTACTATCACTTTCTCTACTTTTTCTTCAGCACCGTAGGAAAACTGGAACAGAGAGAGGAGCAGCAGTAGAGTTAAGAGAACACTTCTCATTTTTCCCCCAGTTTCAAAGGTCGGAGGTAATAATATCACACCTCCTTGGCAGGTATATAGAGAAGCAGGTTCCTTTTCCTTCCTGGCTTTCAACTTCTACTTTTCCTCCCAGTTTTTCGGTTGCCAGTTTAACGATTGAAAGTCCCAGTCCTGTTCCTCCCGATTTTCTGGATCTGGAGCGTTCTACTCTGTAGAACCTTTCAAATATAAAAGGCAGGTGGGATTTAGGGATTCCGTATCCGGTGTCGCACACCTTTATTTCGTCTTCGTTTTTCAGGTGCCTGAAGGAGAGCTCTATCCTTCCTCCATCTCTGTTGTATTTTATTGCGTTATCTATCAGGTTTTTTAAGATTGCGTGAAGGAGTTTCTCGTCTGCGCACACTTCTGCGTTTTCCGGAATTTTTATTGAGAGCTGGATTCTCTTTCGTAAGAGGAGTTCTGATACGTTGTTGAGAATCTCTTTTATGAGGGGTAGAACTTTTA
>JALTBO010000007.1:1444-3591 GCA_027075275.1 Desulfurobacteriaceae bacterium | reverse complement strand
TGGAATGTCTGGGAACCAGACGTAGTCTGGAGTGAATGGAACTGTTACAAATTCTTTCTCACCGTTAACTTCTATCTCTTTGAAGTTTGCAAAGAGGTGACCTTTACCCTCTTCTGTTGTTCTTATAAGAGTTTGAATCACGCCGTTAAATTTCTGAGGAATGTGGCACGTTGTACAGTGGATGTACTTCATGTGCTCTGCAGTAGCATTTCCGGGGCCAAAAACTCCAGCGTGATCCTGCATAAAGTTTGTGTGACATTTTGTACAGGTAATCGTTCCATCAAGGTCTGAGCGAACGTTGAAGCCGTCTGTTCCCTTAGCAAGGTCGTGGGAAGGAATCGCAGCTGAGAGGTTTGGAACGTAGCCGAGTCCTCCTGTTGAAACAGGTTCGTGCTTAACAGGATAGTGGCAGTCTGCACACTTAAGGCCAGCTTCGGCGTGAACGTCTAAGTATGGAACTTTTTTCCACTCTTTTGTTTTTGGATCAAAGTATTCAGGCCTCTTATCAGGGTCAATTACCTTATGGGGAAGACCGTCACTTCCAATTTCAGCAACGTCACCAATTTCCTGAGCCCTCTTGAAAAATCCCGGAGAGGTTAAGATGTAGAGGTTTCCGAAAAGACCAATGTTGTCGTAAGGTGTAATCTTCCCGTCTCCGTTCAGGTCATAAACGCTTGCGTGGCACCTTGCACAGGTTTCGTTGGAAGTGGAGCCTATAAGTTTATGGAAGTTCTGAACGGCAGAGGCATTGTACGTAACTGTCCAGTCTGAGTTAACCGTTCCAAG
This sequence comes from Desulfurobacteriaceae bacterium, assembly GCA_027075275.1. Lineage (GTDB taxonomy): Bacteria > Aquificota > Aquificia > Desulfurobacteriales > Desulfurobacteriaceae > Balnearium. The sequence goes on along the minus strand of JALTBO010000007.1, from coordinate 2,805 downwards.
CCTTGCTCCAACGGTATCAACCCAGCCGGGATGCTTCTTCTTCCAGGAAGTCATACGGGCATTTGCAAGATCGTATGAGTAGGCATGGCAGAAGAGGCAGTCGTTATCCCTTACGTTTGGAACAGTTACATCTCCAGCTTTTGCTTGGTAGGTCTGAACAATAAGTTTTCCAGAGCCGTCTGTTGAGTTCATGAGGTAGTCGCCGTAGTAGGTGCCGTTCTTAAGGCCGTCTTCAACCTTTGTCATATCCATCTTGTCAAGTGGCTGGTCTTTCTGGTCTTTAAGACCGTAACCTCCACCAGGGTGGCAGATTGAGCACTTGCCGAAGTCCCAGTCGGCAGTTGTGTTATCAATATCAAGCGGGTCGTTTGTTTTGTAAGGAGCAAGCTTAAACATGTGTGGAACTGAAATCCTGTTGTACATACCGCCGGGGCCGTAGATGTTGTTGGGGCCGAACCACTTTATCCAGAGCTTTGACTGATCCTGAGGAAGGCCGTTTGTGAAGTTCTGGTCGCCGAACTTACCGTAGTAGAGGTTGTAGATGTCTGAAGTCAGGGTTGAGAGTCTACCCTGTTGGGTGTGCCAGCCCTCGTTGATGAAGTCAAGGTCGTGACAGGCACTACAGGACTTCTGGTAGCTGACAGGGAGCTTTGAAACGACGTTCCCGTTTGAGTCAAGGATGTTGTTGCCCAGAACGTCCTTCAGGTCAACTGAAGGGTGGGCAAAAGCCTGGGAGCTCCCAAAGAGCAACGTCAGGAGCGCCAGTGAGATGGTTCCTCTAATTCCTCCCATGATAAAGACCTCCCATTTGGGTTCTTTTTACTTTATATTCGTTAAAATACTAAATGTCAATATTATTAATCATAAAATAAAGATATCAATCATTTAGAAAATAAAGCAAATATTATTTTCACTGCAAGACAGGTGTATAATTCCAACTTCTGAAAGGGAGTAAAAATGACTTACACAGCTATACCGAGAAAATATCGTCCCCAGAAGTTTTCAGAAGTTACAGGGCAGGAGTTCATAACAGAAACTCTCAGGAACGCCGTCGCAACAGGCAGGGTTGCCCACGCTTACATATTTGCAGGCCCAAGGGGTGTTGGAAAAACGACAACTGCCCGTATAGTTGCAAAAGCCCTCAACTGTGAAAACCCGGAAAACGGTGAACCTTGTAATCAATGTCCTCAGTGTATTGAAATAACAAAAGGCTCTCACCCAGACGTAATTGAGATAGACGCCGCATCAAACAGGGGAGTTGACCAGATAAGGGAGCTCCGGGAGTCTGTCCACTACGCTCCGGTAAAGGGAAAGAGAAAGGTTTACATAATAGACGAGTTCCACATGCTCACAAAAGAGGC
>JALTBO010000007.1:0-1344 GCA_027075275.1 Desulfurobacteriaceae bacterium | reverse complement strand
GAGCTCTTAAGCGGAAACTTCACAGTTACACCTTCGGAAAAACCAGCTGAAAAAAAAACTAAAAACGGAGCTATTGAAACAATAAAAGCCTTTATAGAAAAAACTGTAGATAGAGGTAACTTCATAGAGATATACCCGAAAAACCCTACAGCCTTCCAGATGCTTAAAACTAAAACCGAACGGCTGAAAAACGCGTTTGGAAAAGAAGTAAAATTAATAGAACCCAAGGTAGAAGAGACTCCAGCTCAGAAAAAGATATCAGAAGAATCGGAGAAGAAGATAGACTCTATGATTAAAATACTTAATGCGAAAATTATTGAGCTGAGGCCAAAGGATAAAAGATGAAAATCTTAGTAGTAGACGACGAAAAAACTATAAGAGAAACTTTAAAAGAAATACTGGAAGACGAAGGTTATCAAGTATTTACAGAGGAAATGGGCTCCAGAGTCCTTCAGAAAGTAAGAGAGGTGAAACCGGATCTCATAATCCTTGACCTTTTCCTTCCCGGAACTTCAGGTATGGACGTTTTAGAGAAACTCAACAGAGAAGGACTGACTGATAAAATTCCAGTTATAATAGTTTCTGGTCACGGAACTGTTGAAACAGCAGTAAGAGCAATGAAACTAAAAGCATTTGACTTCATAGAAAAACCAATAAAGTACGAGAAACTACTATCTGTAATAAACGAAGCAGTTAAAAGAAAAACAAAAGGAACAGAAAACAGATGTGATTACAGCAATCTCCCACTCAGGCAAGCCAAAGAAGCTTTTGAGAAAGACTACATAATAACTGTACTCAGAAAATTTAACGGAGATCTTAAAAAAAGCGCAAACTTTATGGAAATAGATATCTCCAACCTTTACAGAAAACTCAATAAATACGGCATAAATCAGTAATGGAATGGCTCAAACAAGAGCTAAAAGAGTTAAAAGATAAAGGGCTTTACAGGGAGCTCCGCACCCTATCCACTCCTCAAGGAAAGAAAATCGTTATAAACGGCAAAGAGCTGATTAACTTCTCATCAAACGACTACTTAGGGCTTGCCCAAAATTTCTCAAAAGAGTGCTTTGAAAAATGGAGAACAGGAAGCGGAGCTTCAAGATTGGTCTGCGGGAACTTTGAAATACACGAAAGGCTGGAAAAGAGGCTGGCCGATATCAAAAAGACAGAGAGCTCTCTTCTTTTTTCTTCCGGTTACATGGCAAACGTTGGTGTTATCTCAACCCTTGCCAGAGAGGGAGATTTGATTCTCTCAGACGAGCTCAACCACGCCTCACTCATAGACGGCTGCAGGCTCTCAAAAGCCAGGAAAATAATCTACCCTCACTGTGATACAGAAACCCT
>JALTBO010000006.1:38070-46120 GCA_027075275.1 Desulfurobacteriaceae bacterium | reverse complement strand
AAAATCTTAGACGTTCCCCTTGCAAAGATTGGAGACAAGGGGCTCTTTACAAAAGAGATTGAAGAGGCAATGCTTCGGGGAGAGGTTGACATAGCAGTCCACAGCCTTAAAGACGTTCCCAGTAAACTTCCGGAAGGTTTAAAACTTATAGCTTTTTCAGACAGGGAAGACCCAAGGGATGCATTCCTCTCCAACGGCAAATACACACTTGAGACCTTACCTGAAGGAGCTGTTGTTGGAACGAGCTCTCTGAGGAGGAAAGCACAGCTGAGGATTTTAAGGCCGGACCTTGAGATAAGAGACTTAAGGGGAAACGTTGATACCAGAATAAAGAAGCTGAAAGAAGGACAGTACGATGCAATAATTCTTGCAGCTGCGGGTGTTAAGAGGCTCGGCTGGGAAGACGAGATAGACGAGATTCTCTCTCCCGATAAGATGATTCCCTCTGTTTCCCAGGGGATTTTAGGAATAGAGGGCAGGGAAAACGACGGGGAGATTGAGAGAATTGTCAGGGAAGCGGTAAACTCCTACGAGTCTGAAGTTGCCGCAACTGTTGAGAGGGCTTTTCTCAGAACCGTTGAAGGGGGATGTCAGGTTCCCCTGGGGTGTTATGCCGTTGTAAACGAGGATAGGGTTCACGTCAGGGCTTTTATATCAGACCTTGACGGAAAGTTCTTCCATAAGGAGGAAGGAGTTTTCAGGTTTTCTTCACTTGAGGACGCAGACAGAATAGGGGTTTCCGTTGCAGAGAGGCTCCTTTCTGCCGGAGGAAGGGAAATTTTAGAGGAGCTTATGAAGTGCCAGTAAAGGTTTTCATATCGGCGGAGCTCCCTTCTGATTTAAAGGAAAAACTTGAAAGTGCAGGAGTGGAGCTCCTCTCCCTTCCCCTCATAAAAACGGTTCCTGTTGAGTTTAACCCTTTAATTGTTAGAGCTTTCTCCCCGGATTACGTCGTCTTTTCAAGTAAAAACGGCGTTAAGTGGTTCTTTGAAAAAGTTCCTGCTAATTGGATAAAAGGAAATGTTGTTGCTGTTGGCTCATCAACTGCTGAAAAGTTAAAGGAGCTCGGCTTCTCTCCGCTTGTTCCTTCAGAGTTCAGCGGAGAGGGGCTTGTTGACCTCTTTAAGGAAAACGATTTGAGGGGAGTGAGATTTCTTTTAGTCAGGCCGAAGATTGCAAGGAAGATATTTTCAGATTTTCTGAAGGGAAAAGGAGCTGTTGTTGAGGAGCTTGTTGTTTACGAAACGGTTTACGATACTTTAAACAGAGAAAAGCTTTTAAACTTTTTTAAAGATGGTGTTGACTTTGCAGCCTTCACAAGCCCTTCAAACTTTAAGTCTCTCCTCTCTCAGATTCCAGCGGAGCTCCTTAAAAACGTAAAGCTCGTTCCTATAGGAACAACTACAAAAAAGGCCATTGAGAGTGCCGGTTTCTCCTGTTATACTGTTCCAGAGGAGTTCTCTTTAAAGGGAATTACCCAGGCCATTTTGAAAAGCCTTCCTCAGGTATAAATTTATGGGGGAAACTTCCGATAATTTAACTGGAACGTTCAGGAGGGAAAAAGTTGAGGATAAACGGCCTTTCGTCGGAGCTCCTTAAACTCCTTTCAGGGGAGCTGAAAGAGACTGTAAGCAGGAAGGGTTCTACGGCTAAAAAGGTTCATAAGTTTGAGGGTATTTCTGTTGAGATAACGGAGGAGCTCTCCTCTCTGGAACCTGAGAAGGTTTCCAGGGAAAAGGTAGAGGAGATTAAAAGGGCAATAAGAGAGGGGCGCTACGAGGTAAACCCCCACAAGATTTCAGAGGCCATTATTAAGGAGTTCTTCGGCGAGTAACTCTGTAAACGTAGGCCAGAACCTCTGCAACAGCTTTGTAGAGCTCCGGCGGTATCTCCTGCCCCACATCTAAGGCAACTAAAAACTCAACAAGCTCCTTATCCTCTAAAACCTCAACACCGTTTTCCCTCGCAAGCTCAACAATCTTCTCTGCAATGGGGCCAGTTCCCTTTGCAACAAGTCGGGGAGCTCTATCTTTTCCCCTCTCATACTTTAAAGCTGCAGCCTTTTTAACTTTCTCTTCCATAGGTTTGATTATAAAATTTCCACCAAGCTTAGTTTCAGGAGGAAATTGATGAACGTAAGAGTGAGGTTTGCGCCGAGCCCAACAGGATTTATGCACGTTGGAAACGCCAGAACTGCCCTCTTTAACTACCTCTTTGCACGCCACAACAACGGAACCTTCGTTCTGAGAATTGAGGATACAGACGTTGAGAGGCACAGCGAGGAGGCTGTTAACGTTATATACGAAGCCCTGAAGTGGATGGGAATTGAGTGGGACGAAGGGCCAGACGTAGGAGGACCTTACGGCCCATACAGGCAGTCCGAAAGGCTTTCTATCTACAAAGAGTTTATTGAGAAACTCAAAGAAAAGGGACTTGTTTACGAGTGCTACTGCACCCCTGAAGAACTTGATGCAATGAGGAAAGAACAGCTTGAGAGGGGAGAGCCGCCGAGGTATACAGGAAAGTGCAGACACTTAACTGAGGAGGAGAAAGAGAAGTTAAGGGCAGAAGGGAGAAAGCCCGTTTTAAGGTTTAAGGTTCCTGAAGATGAGGTTATTGTTTTTGAAGACCTTGTTAAGGGGAGAATTGAGATAAATTCCCGCCAGCTTGGAGGGGACTTTGTAATCGTCCGTTCAAACGGAATGCCGGTTTACAACTTTGTTGTTGTAATAGATGATGCTCTGATGAAGATTACACACGTTATAAGGGGAGAGGACCACATCTCAAACACCCCAAAGCAGATACTCCTTTACAGGGCTTTAGGTTTTGAAGTTCCTCAGTTTGCCCACCTCCCGATGATTTTAGGACAGGACAGGTCAAAGCTCTCTAAACGCCACGGCTCCACCTCTGTTAAAGAGTTTAAAGAAAAGGGCTACCTGCCGGAAGCCTTTACCAATTTCCTTGCACTCCTTGGCTGGTATCCGAAGGACGGAAAGGAGGTTCTTTCAATGGAGGAGCTCATAGAGAGGTTTGACATAAAAGACGTAAACAGTGCCCCGGCTGTTTTTGACACCACGAAACTCAACTGGCTCAACCAGGTCTACATAAGAAGCTACCCGATAGATAAGCTTACAGACCTCATTATCCCGTACCTTGAAAAGGCCGGTTTTGACCTTTCCAGCTTCAGCAGAGATTGGCTTGAAAGGGTTGTAGAGGTTACAAGGGAATACTTTACAGTTCTTTCAGACGCTCCCGTTTACATGGAGACATTCCTCAAAGACGACTTTCAGGTTCAGCCTGAAGCCAAGGAGTTCATCTCAGAAGATCTTAAGAGGCTTGAGGTTATTAAGGCTTTTAAGGAAAAACTCTCAGGTTTTGAAGGGGGGCTCTCCCAGGAATCCTTTAAGAAGCTCGTTAAAGAGGTTGGAAAAGAGGTTGGAGTTAAGGGTAAGAACCTCTTTATGCCCATAAGGATCGGATTGACCGGGAAGATGAGCGGACCGGAGCTCCCCGTTTTAGCAGAGCTCCTTGGAAAGGAGAGGGTCTTAAAGAGGCTTGAGAACAGCTTAAACCAATTAGAAGGTTAAATGGAGAAAAAGCCTTTAATCGTTATAACGGGGCCGACGGCAACCGGTAAGACAGACTTCTCACTGAAACTTGCACGGGAAATCGGCGGAGAGATAATTTCTGCCGACTCTATGCAGGTCTATAAGGGGTTAGATATTGGAACTGATAAGGTTTCAGAAGAGGTAAGGAGAGAGATTCCCCACTACCTCATAGACGTTGTTGAGCCCAGCGAGAAGTTTTCAGTTGCAGACTTTGTTCACCTATCGGATGAGGCGATAAAGGAGATATGGAGTAAGGGGAAGTATCCGATAGTTGTTGGGGGAACAGGCTTTTACATAAAAGCCCTCCTCTATGGCCTTCCCAGAACTCCGCCGGCAAGTGAAGAGTTGAGGAGGGAGCTCTCAAAACTCCCGACGGAAGCTCTCTACAGGGAGCTCCTCTCTGTTGACTCCGAGTATGCTGAGAAGATAGGAGAGAGGGACAGGAAAAGGATAATCAGGGCTCTTGAGGTTTACAGGCTGACCGGAAAGCCCCTCTCCTCTTTTAAGGTCTGGTCTGAGAAGCCCCGCTACCCTTTTTTAGGCTACTTCCTCTACCGGAATAGGCCGGAGCTCTACCGGAGGATAGAAGACAGGGTGGATTCCCAGATAGAGAGAGGGCTTTTAAAGGAGGCCGAGGAGCTTTTAAAGTTTGGAGAGGATACAACAGCGTTTCAGGCACTTGGATACAAAGAGATGGTAGACTACTTAAAGGGGATAAAGAGTCTTGATGAAGCTGTAAGAACTCTTAAAAGGAGAACCAAAGAGTTTGCGAAACGGCAGTTTACCTGGTTCAGAAAAGAGCCAGGTTTTAAGTGGATAAACCTTTCAGAAGTTCCAGAAGAAGTGGTTTTAGAGTTGATAAAAGAGGATTTAGAACGTTATAAAAGGGGCAAAAAGGCCTAAATTAAATAAACAGAATTAATAGAAAGGGGAGGAACCATGAACCTTCAGGACGCTTACCTCAACAGACTCAGGAAGGAGAGGATTCCTGTCAGCGTATTCCTTGCAAAGGGAACGAGATTGCAGGGGGTTATAACCTTCTTTGATCAGTTTACCATTCTCCTTGAAAACGGAGGAACCCAGCAGCTTATCTACAAGCACTCTATTGCAACAATTGTTCCGTCAAGGCCTGTTAAGAATATCTTTGCAGACCAGAAAGAGGAGAAAGGGGAGAGCGGTAATGAATAAAACGCTTCTGTTTGGCGGTCTTACGCCGCTACACGAACTCTTCATAAAAGGAGCTGTTGAGAGCCTGGGATACAGGGCCAGATTTCTACCCAATCCTGATAACACCTCCCTTGCCGTTGGCAGGGAGTTCTGCAACAGGGGAATGTGCAACCCTACCTATTACACAGTGGGGAACCTTATAAAGTTCCTTTTAGATGAGTCTAAGAAAGGAGTTAACGTAGAGGAAAAGTATTTCTTCGTTACCGTTGGGGCCTGCGGTCCGTGCCGTTTTGGTATGTATGAGACAGAATACAGACATGCCCTTAAGGAGGCAGGCTTCAAGAACTTTAAAATCTCTATTCTCAACCAGAGTGAGCTCTCTTCTGAAGGTGATTTTGAGCTTACTCCCTCACTTATGTGGGCACTCGTTAAGGCCGTGTGGCTTGCAGATATAGTCAGGGATATAGGCTACCAGCTGAGGCCTTACGAGGTTGAGAAGGGTTCTGTAGATGAAGTTATTGAGGAATTTAAACCTAAAATTTATGGAGCTCTGAAGGAAGGAGCTCCCGTCAAAGAAACCGTTTTACTCTTAAAAGAACTCCGAAAAGAGCTTGAGAAGCTTAGGTTTGACTATACTAGGGTAAAACCAGTTGTAAACGTAATTGGAGAGTTCTGGGCCCACACAACAGAGAGTGCCGGAAACTACCACATACACAGGTGGCTTGAGGAGGAAGGAGCAGAAGTTCGCCCCGAGCCCATAGCCGGCTGGATAGACTACCAGCTTTTCATAGAAGAAGAGAGAATTAAGAGGGACTTAAAAGTTAAGGGTTTTTCTTTAGACAGGGTAAAGAGGCTTCTGGCTGTTAAGTCTATGGCATCCGTTTTCAGGGGTCTTTACAACCTCTACCGTTCAGTCTTCTCCTTCAGGCCAAAAGCTCTTCCATCTCAAAAGGAACTTTCGGAACTTGCAAGGCCCTACTTTGACCACTTTGTCGTTGGAGGAGAGGGTCATTTAGAGGTCGGAAAGCACGTCTACAACGTCATCCATAAGAAGGCCCACATGGTTCTCTCTGTAAAGCCCTTTGGGTGTATGCCCTCTACACAGAGCGACGGAGCTCAGGCGAAAGTACTTTCAGACTACCCCGAAAGTATTTTCATCTCAATAGAAACTTCCGGAGATAGCGAGGTAAACGTTAAGAGCAGGGTTCAGATGAAGCTCTTTGAGGCAAAGAGGGCTGCTGAAAAAGAGTTTAACGAGCTTCTTTCCGCTTTGAACGTTAGTGAATATGCCTTTAAGAAGGCTTTCTCCTTATCTGAGCCGTTTATTAAACTTAAAGGAAAGTTTGCAGGCACCGCTGCAAGGGCTCTATACGGAAACCAGACCAAGCTTCAGCCCTACCTTGACCTCATTCCAGAGGCAACTTAATGGACTACCTTTACATAGAGAAGTTAGCGGGGGAGCTCCACTCCCACCTTTCAAAAGAGCGCATAGGAGAAGTTCTGAAGGGAGAGAGGGAGCTCTCTTTCAGAGTAGGTCAGTTTTACCTAAACTTCTACTGGGGGAACCCTAACGCCCTCTTTCTCAGCAACTCTCCGGTGGCCAAACAGGAGTTTCCTCTCCTTATGAAGCTAAGGGGTTCTTTTGTAAAGTCTGTTTCACTTCCCGTTACAGATAGAGTTCTTGAGTTTGAACTTGTTAAGCCGCTTCCTGGAAACAGGTTCAGCCGTTTTTTCCTCATATTTGAGCTTACAGGTAAAAACGCTAACCTTTTCCTGCTTAACGAGGATAGGAAAATAACATTTCTCCTGAGAAGTATGGAAAGTTCAGTAAGGCCTCTCTCTCCGGGAGACCTTTACCTCTTTCCTCCTTCTGATAAAAAAACCTTTAAAGAGCTCCGTTTCGGAGAGGTTACTCCTGAAGGGGTTGAGAAAAAGCTCTATAAATTTGTTGTCGGAATTTCTCCTCTGAACGCGAAAGAGATTGCCTACCTGATGAGAGAGCTTGGGAGTTTAGAGGAGGCTTACGAGAAGTTTATGGAGCTCCACAGGAATTCACAGAAGGCTTATCTCTATTACCAGAACGGAAAACCGAAGTTCTTGACTACGTTTCCCTACAAATCCCTTTCTCACCTTAATTTCAGGGAGTTTTCAGGTTCCCTTCCCTACTCATCTGCCTGGAGGGAGTTTTACTTAGAAGCTATTGAGAAGAAACGGCTTAATACCTTAAAAGAGCGGATAATCTCAAGGATTGAAAAAAAGATAGAAGCCCTTGAGTCTGAACTGAGGGAGCTCTCAAATCTGAAGAAGCTAAAAGAGGAGGCTGAAAAGTGGAGGAAGTGGGGGGAGCTCCTCAAATATAACCTTCACCTTGCAAAGCCCGGTCAGAGTAAAATAAGAGTTGTGGACTTCTCAACGGGAAAAGAGGAGATTGTTCCTTTAGACCCATCTATATCTCCGAAAGAGAACCTTAACCGTATCTTTAAGAAGTATCGTAAAGCACTGAAAAAACTGGAGTTTGCCGAGAACCGACTTCAGGAAATTGAGAACGAGCTTGAGAAAGTAAAAATCCTGAGAGAAGCTGTGGCTTCAAAAGAGAAGCCTGAAGAGTTAGAGCTTTTTATCCCTAAAGGTACAAAAGAGTTATCCGTTCCTAATTTTCTTACCTTTATACTACCTTCTGGAAAGAGAATATTTGTAGGCAGAAACGCAGCGGAAAACGAGTTCCTCTCTTTAAGATTTGCAAATCCCTGGGATCTCTGGTTTCATGCAAAGGAAATTCCCGGCTCACACGTTATTTTAAGACTTCAAAAAGGAGAAAACCCTTCAGAGGAAGATATTACTCTCTCTGCTTCTGCAGCTGCCTACTTTAGCAAAGGAAGGGAGTCTGGGAAAATCCTGGTTGACTATACGAGAGTGAAAAACCTGAAAAAACCTCCAAAGACCCCTAAAGGTTTTGTTATCTACTCGGGGGAAAAAACGATTTCTGTAAGTCCTGATGAATTCAGGAGAGTAGTTGGGGAAGAAAGCCCCCGGAAAGGGGGCCGGGAATCTACTGGCTTGTAACGATAACGAAAGATGTAATGAGAACGATAAGAATGTATATTCCAAACACTCCGTAGAAAAGAAGTGTCTTAATTGGGCTGTTTTCTACAGTTCCCATCCTTTCCTCCTTCAACAATTACTTTTAGGGCTTTGAGTTCTTCCTCAAACCTATCTCTATTGAGGAAGACAATGACGTAGTGCCCAACTATCCCTTTCAGTGAGAACATAGCAGC
>JALTBO010000006.1:7870-37970 GCA_027075275.1 Desulfurobacteriaceae bacterium | reverse complement strand
AGCTGCTACAAGCATTACCGTAAGTGTAAGCTGGCTGGAGCAACCGTTGTAAATAGTAATAGAGTGTTCAAGACCTAAACTTGAAGGAACGGCCAGTGGATAAGCTCCAAACATTACAGCAAAGCCTGCAAAGAGGAATGTTAGTGTTGAAAAGAGGAATGCCTGTCCGCCTTTCAGGTTCTTAACGGCCATGAGCCAGCCAACGGCGCAGAGTGCTGCAAGAACAATGAGGATAAGCTCAATAACGGGGAACCTGAAAAGGGCATGGGGAAGAACGTTACCCTGAACCATAGAAGCTACTTGCTGCATCATGTCCTGAGGAAGGTTGAGGAACTTAAGCTTTGAAGGGTCTCCGATCTTGAAAGAAATCGTGTAAGCAACACCTGTGCAGATAACATACATGATTACGAAAGGAAGCCAGACCTTCATTCCAATGTTTCTTGCCCTTTCAGCTATAGAACCTTCAGTTTTCCAGATGAGCCAGGATACACCGTGCATGATAATGAAGAGAACGGTTGTAACACCAACTAACAGTCCAAAGAGACCGTGGAATGTAAAGGGATTTACAAGGTTGATAAAGCTTATTGGGAACTTCTCGGCGTAAACAAATCCGTGGAGCATATCTCCTTCAATGGCGGAGTTCTTGATAGGAATACCAGCCAGAATGTTTCCGATTGCAACTCCGATGAGAAGTGCAACTAAGAGAGAAGACCAGAAGATACTCTGATCCCAGAACTTCCTCCAGCTTTCGCTCTCCTCCTTGCTTCTAAACTCAAAGGATACGGCCCTGTAGATGAGGGCAAGGAGAACTACAAAGAGAGCGATGTAGAGAGAGCTGAAGAGTGCTGCGTAGAGTTCAGGAAACGCTGCAAAGGCAGCACCACCGGCTGTAATGAACCATACTTCGTTACCGTCCCATACAGGGCCGATTGCGTTGAGCGTTACCCTCTTTTCAATGTCTGTTTTTGCCACTAAACCGTGAAGAATACCGACTCCAAGGTCAAAACCGTCTGTAACTATGTAACCGGCGATTAGAATCGTAACTAAAATCGCCCAGATCGTTTGTAGATCAAAGTGCATCGCCCACCTCCTCCGTTAGTAGAGTTCTGCTTCTTTTTCTGGGCCTTTTGATGCAAACTTAGCAAGAAGGTAGAAGTCTGCTATAGCAAGGCCTGTAAATGTTGCAAGGAAGATGATGTAAGTGATTACAACTTCAATGTTTGTAAGGGGTGAAACGGCTTCTGCTGTTTTAAGACCGATTTCAGGGAGAAGGATCTTTCCATAGTCATCTGTAAGAGGGTAGACAATCCAGGGCTGTCTTCCTACCTCAGCTGTTGCCCATCCTAACCAGCAGGCAATGTATGGAAGGGGCAGTGAGTAGAGTGCAACTTTGAGGAATCCGGTTGCATTTTCAAGATCTTTGTACTTGACGAGTCCCCAGATAAAGAGGATTACGAAGAAGAATCCTAAGTAAACCATGATGTGGAATGCCCAGAATACGAAGTTAACAGGTGGAATGTAGTTTCCTGGGCCGAACTTTGCTTCAAACATCTTTTGAAGATCTTTGGCACCGAGGAGCTTTCCGTTAAAGTCGTGGGTTGCGAGGAAGCTGAGGAGTCCTGGAATGGGAAGAGGGATCTCAACTATGTTTTTCTGTGCCTTCTGGTCTGCCCAAGCAAAGAGTTGAATGTTTGCGTGATTTGTTGTATCCCAGAGTGCTTCCATTGCTGCAAGTTTTGTTGGCTGCGTCTTGGCAACTTCGTGGGCGTGAATGTCACCGATAATTACTTCACCGATAGATGCGATAAGTCCGAAGATGAGAGCTATGTATGCAGATTTTTTGAAGAACTCTACGTGCTGTTTCTTGAGGAGGTGGTAAGCGCTTACAGAGAGAACAAATACCGCGGAGAGAATCATCCCGGCTGTTGCTGTGTGCCAGAACTTAACGTCTGCTACAGAGTTGAATACAACTGACCACCAGTCTGTAAGTTCTGCCCTTTTTCCGGCTACAAAGTTGGATACCTCAGCTCCTGCTGGGTGCTGCATCCACCCGTTGGCTATGAGGATCCAGAGGGCGGAAAGGTTTGACCCGATGGATGAGAGCCATGCAGCTAAGAGGTGAACGGACTTTGGTACTTTGTCCCATCCAAAGAGGAATACACCCATGAAGGTTGACTCCATGAAGAACGCCAGGAGACCTTCAATGGCAAGTGGAGCTCCGAAGATGTCTCCAACGAACCTTGAGTAGACAGACCAGTTCATACCGAACTCAAACTCGTGAACCAGTCCTGTAGCTACTCCAAGTGCGAAGTTGATGGCAAAGAGCTTTGACCAGAACTTTGCCATGTCCCGGTAAATCTCTTTACCGGTAGCGTAGTGAAGTGTCAGCATGAGTGCAGACAGCGTTGACAGCCCCAGTGTTAGCGGTACAAAGATGAAGTGGAAGAAGGCTGTCATCGCGAACTGCAGTCGCGATACCAGTAGTACGAAGTCCATCGCGGCACCTCCCAAAGTGTTTTGTGGGTCTTATTCTATTTTTAACTCCAAAATCTGATTATATCAAAATCTGATTAACACTAAGTCTTTAGTTATATTCAAACTTGCTTATACAATTTCTGTTCCAATTCCTTTCTGTGTAAACAGCTCTAAAAGAATGGAGTGTTTAACCCTGCCATCAATTATATGGGTTTTCTTTACCCCTCCTGTAAGGGCTATTTCACACGCTTTAACTTTTGGAATCATTCCTCCGGAAACGGTGCCGTTTTCTATTAGGTCTGTTATCTGGAAGCGAGGTAGGGTATGTATTAGGTTTCCTTCTTTGTCTTTCAGCCCCTCAACGTCTGTCAGCATTATTAGTTTTTCAGCCTTCAGTGCTGCTGCCATCTCTCCCGCTACTAAGTCGGCGTTTATGTTATATGCCTCAAAGTCTTCCCCGATTCCGACCGGTGCTATTACAGGAATAAATTTAGACTCAAGAAGTTTGTTGACAATTTCCGGGTTTATTCTTTTAACTTTTCCTACGAATCCTAAATCTATTATCTCGGGAGCTCTCACCTGAGAGAGGTATTCCTTAGAGTTAATCTTCTCCGCAATGATCAGATTCCCGTCTTTACCTGAAAGACCTACGGCGTTTCCGCCGTGGGAGTTGATGAGCTTTACTATCTCTTTGTTGACCTGACCTACTAAAACCATTTCAACGACGTTCATCGTTTCCCTGTCTGTAACCCTCATTCCTCCAACGAACCTCGTGGGAATGTTGAGTTTTTTGAGGAGCTCCCCAATTTGAGGCCCCCCTCCGTGGACTATTACCGGGTTTATTCCGACGTACTTCAGGAGGACTACATCTTCGGCGAAGGCCTTTTTGAGCTCTTCGTTGACCATTGCGTTCCCGCCGTATTTAATCACAACGGTTTTCCCGTAGAATTCCCTTATGTAGGGAAGAGCCTCAAGGAGGGTAGAGACTTTCTCTATCAGCTTTTCCAATTCTTTCCTCCTTTTCCTTTTCTCCTTATAATAACTCAATAGCTCCGGGAGGTTAACAGTGGACAGAGTTGTTGTCGGGATTACCGGTGCCAGTGGTTCTGTTTACGGTAAGAGATGCGTTGAGGTTTTAGTTTCTAAAGGCTTTGGCGTTGAGCTTGTTGCCTCTGAAGTTGGAAAAAAGGTTTTTGAGTATGAACTACAAATTCCCTTTAGCCGTTTTGTCTCCTCTCTTCCTGAGGACCTTGTTAACGTTTACAGCCCTGAAGACCTCTTTGCGCCGATATCAAGCGGCAGCTACCCTGTTAAAGGAATGGTTGTGATTCCATGCTCTGCAGGCACTTTAGGCCACATAGTTTCAGGCTCTACAGTTAACCTTATCCACAGGGCGGCAGACGTTAATCTAAAGGAGAGAAGGCCCGTTGTTCTTGTTCTCAGGGAGACCCCTTTTAACAGGGTTCATGCCGAGAATATCCTCAAGGCTATAGATGCAGGGGCAACTATCCTTCCAGCCTCTCCGGCTTTTTACGGAAGACCTAAAACCGTTGAGGAACTTGTAGATTTCGTTGTTGACAGGGCGATTACACACGTTTTGGGTAGAAGTTTAGGTCTCTTTAAGGGCTGGACTCTTTGAGGAGTTCCCCAACGGTAAAGGGAATAACTTCTGAGATTTTCTCTTTCCCCAGCAGAACCATTAGCAGCCTGTCAAGCCCCAGCGCTACTCCCTCACATGGAGGTAGAGGTTTCCTTTTAAGGAGCTTTAAGAACCCTTTATCAGAACTTCCCTCCTTTTTGTTCATCTCCTGGGCGTATTCTTCGTATTCGGTCATCTCCGTGTAGCCGTTTGCTATCTCAACTCCTCCGATATAAATCTCAAACCTCTCTGCAACTTTCCCTCTTCTCTTTGAGAATGCTCCAAACTCTTTCGGGTAGTCGTAAAGAACTACAGGACCGGGGAGCTCCCCTATTCCCGGCTCAACCTTTTCAACCAGAACCTTAAAAAATGCCGTTTCGTAGTCTTCCTCTTTGGCTACTCCTTTAAGCTCCTCTTTTTCAAAGGGTGAAACCCCTGCAAACTCCAAAAAAGCCTCTTCAACGGTCAAGAATATGGCATTTGAGAGACTTACCCTTCGGCCTTTTACCTCAATTTCCTTAACTCCAAGCTCCTCTCCACACTTGGTTATCAAGTCTAAAGTTTCTTCCATTCCCTTCCTGTAGTTTTCTCCTGTTCTGTACCACTCAACCATTGTGAACTCTACGTTGTGGAGCTCCGTTATCTCTCCATCCCTGAAAACTTTTGTTATCTGGAATATCCTCTCTGCGCCGTGCCAGATTAAACGTTTCATGAAGAACTCAGGAGAGGTATGGAGGAACCAGATATGTTCTTTCCCCTGAAAGTTGTGGAAAAGGGTTTTAACGTTTTCAACGTTGGAGTCGGGGTTCCTGTAAGGAACCATTATCGGTGTTTCAACCTCTGTGTAGTTCCATCTGTTAAAAATCTCTCTAACACCTTTAAGTATTCTGCTTCTAAGGTTTAAAATTTCTAACATTGGAACCCTCTCTGGAGCTTTTTATGAAAATTGCTGTCGTTTCAGATATCCACGGGAATATACACGCCCTCAGGGCTGTTGAAAAGCGTTTGAATGAGTTGAACGTTGAAGATGTCTGGTGTCTTGGAGATACAGTAGGCTATGGAGCTTTTCCAAACCAGTGTGTTGAGTGGGTGAGGGAAAACTGTTCTGTTGTCCTCCTTGGAAACCACGAGCTTGCCCTTTTAGGGTTTGTTGACTCCTTTCTCCTCAACGACTACGCCAGGCAGGCTATTGAATGGACAAAAGGGGTCATCAGCCCGGAAAATTTAGAATTCTTAAAAGAACTTGGAGTTCAGTACTTTACAGACTGTTGCCAGCTCGTCCACGATACTCCGGAGTCTCCCGGCAGTATGGAGTATATCCTGACGAAAGGGGAGGCTTACAGAGCTCTCCTCTCTCAGCAGCGGAACGTCTGTTTCTTCGGCCATACACACATACCTGCTGCTTACAGGCTTTTAAGCTCAACGGTTGATAAACTAAGTGTTTACTCTCTCTCTTTATGTGCCGGAAGGTATCTCATAAACCCGGGAAGCGTTGGTCAGCCGAGGGATAACGACCCGAGGGCAGCCTTTGGAATCTTTGATACCGAAGCCTTAAGATTCTCTCTTTATCGGGTAGAATACGATACAAAAGCTGCTGCCAGAGAGATTCTGAGGGCAGGGCTTCCTGAGTATCTTGCAGCAAGGTTAATTCTGGGGGTTTGAGATGAAAGGATACATGCTTATAGCTGGAAAGAAGGTTTTTAAGAGGGAGGAAATTGAGATTCACTTTCCCTACGACGGCTCTTTAGTGGGAACTATTCCCAGAGGAGACGAAAAAGATGTTGAGCTTGCCGTTGAGTCGGCCAAATTGGGCTTTGAGAAGATGAAGAGACTTACGGCCTACGAGAGGTTCAGGATTTTAGAACGGGCTGCAAGGCTCCTCTCAAAGAGGAGTAGGGAGTTTGCGGAGCTCCTTGTAATGGAAGTTGGGAAGACGATAAACGAAGCGATGGGAGAGGTTGGAAGGGCTGTTAACACAATTACCCTCTCTGCTGAGGAGGCCAAGAGGGTTCTGGGTGAGGAAGTTCGGTTTGACGCAGCTCCCGGAATAAAGGGAAAAGTGGGATTCTACAGGCGGGTTCCACTTGGGGTTATTGGCTGTATTACTCCATTTAACTTTCCTCTGAACCTTACGTGCCACAAGGTAGCTCCGGCTCTGGCTGCCGGAAATGCCGTTGTTGTTAAGCCTTCTGAGAATACCTCGCTGACGGTTATAAAGTTGGGGGAGCTCCTTGTAGAGGCTGGCTTCCCTCCAGAGGCAGTAAACGTTGTTACGGGCTACGGAGAGGAGGCGGGAGACGCCTTGGTTCGCCACCCGGATGTAAGGATGATTACCTTCACAGGAAGCGTTCAAACTGGAAAGATAATCATGAGCCGTGGAGGGCTGAAGAAGTATGCAATGGAGCTGGGCTCAAACGCCGGCGTTTACATTGATAAAGACCAGAGAGAGAAACTTCCTCAAATTGCTGAAAAGGTTGCAAGGGGCGGTTTTGCCCTCGCCGGTCAGGTCTGCATCTCCGTTCAGAGGGTTTTCGTCCACTCCTCCCTCTTTGATGATTTCGTTAAAGAGCTTGTTGAGTTTACCAGGAATCTAAAAGTCGGAGACCCGAGGCTTGAGGATACAGATGTAGGACCTGTAATAGATAAGGGAGCGGCTGACAGGATTATAGAGTGGATAGAAGAGGCGGTTTCCATGGGGGCTGAGGTTGTCTGCGGCGGAAAGAGGCTATCGGATACCCTTATTGAACCCACCGTTGTTGTTAACGTTCCCCGCGAGGCAAAGCTCTTCAGGAAGGAGGTTTTCGGCCCCGTTATAGCCGTCAACAGAGTTGACTCTCTAGAAAAAGGGATAGAGGCCGTTAACGATTCTCCCTACGGACTTCAGGCCGGCATTTTTACAGACAACATTAAGGCAGCCTTTAAGTTTGCAGAGGAAGTGGAATGCGGCGGGATAATGGTTAACGAGATTCCAACCTTCAGGGTTGACCAGATGCCCTACGGCGGGGTTAAGGAGAGCGGAATCGGAAGGGAAGGTCCAAAGTTTGCCGTTGAAGAGATGACTGAGATTAAAACTATCTGTTTTGATACCAGTTTATAGCTCAACCAGTTTCTCTAAGGCTTTCAGATAGCCGGGGAGCCTGTTGAATATCTCCTCGGCCACCTTTTCCCTATACGTATCAACTGTAAGATTTCTATCCTCAACCATTTTGAGGAGCTCCCTTGCAGTTTCCTCATCAATGAATCCAGCTGAGAAAAGCTCCTTAAAGCAAGTTCTTGGACTTCGGCAGATAATTCCCTCTCTTTCAAGAAGTGCCTTTACAAATTTCCAGGCTATCTCAAAAGTGAACTCAAATCTCTGGATGGCAGAGTCTCTAAAAAAGGCATAATCGGAGGCTTTTTTTTCTCTTTCGGCTCTTTCAACGGCCTCTTTCAGTCTTGGCAGAGCTTTTCTAAAATCGTCCCTCAGTTTCTCAAGTTTACCCATACTTTTCCTCTTTTTCTATTTCCTCTCTAAAACCTTCTGGAAGTTTTCTGATTTCAACGATGTCAACCTTTTGGGGCAGGAAAGATTCCTCAAGGAGCTCCTTAAGCTCGGCTATTTCACTGCTCAGGTCTTTTCGCTCTCTACGGCAGTATCTACGTCTGAAAACGGAGTGTTGGTTCCTCTCGCTCTTGAGCCAAAGAGGATAACTCTTACTTTCAGTCCCTTTCTACTGAAATTCTACTGAAATATTCTCTGAGATAGGATTGAAGTTTCTCAATTCTCTCCAACCTCTTCAAAATTACCTTCTGAACTTTTCCTTCAGTTTTCTTTCAACGAATGGAGTTACAAACTGTGAAACATCGCCGCCGTAGAAGGCAATTTCCCTTACTGCAGAAGAGGAAAGGTAAGCGTAATCGTCTGACGGCATGAGGAAAACGGTTTCAATCTCAGGATATAGCTTCCTGTTCAGTGAAGCCATAGTAAACTCGTGGTCCATATCTGAAACTATCCTTATTCCCCTTAGAATTGCCACTGCCCCTTCTCTCTTTGCAAACTCAACTAACAGAGTGTTGAACGTCTTGACCTTTACTTTCCCGTTAAGACCTATTTCTTTCAGGCTTTCAATGAACATTTCTTTTCTCTCCTCAATGGAGAAAAGGGGCTTTTTCTTGGGGTTTTCGGCGATTCCAACGATAAGTTCAGGAAAGAGCTCCAATCCCCTCTTTACTATGTCTAAGTGCCCTAACGTCACAGGGTCAAAGGTTCCGGGGTAGATGGCTCTCTTTATCATTTCTGCCTCCTTTTGTGGAATTTTAAAGTTTTCTCTTTGAATAAGCTAACCTGAATATAAATAACACTGAATATTCTACAGTTTTTATGAATATTAGAAAGTGTTGACTAAATAAATTTGTTTTTATATAAATAACCAAGATTCCTTAAGAGGAGGGAATGTTGGACTTTCACATTGAAAGAGCTAAAGTTCTCCCGAAGTCAAACCTCTGGAGTTTCCTGGAGGGATTGAAGAAGATCTCTCCCCTTATAGCTCCTGTAAAAAGGGGGAATAAGACCGTTTTCTCTGAAGTAAATGACATTTCTGATATAACAATTAATTACACCAGAACTATTCTTCCTCCAAAAAAATTCCTTGTTCCGTACAGAAGAGTCAGATTTACCTATTCAACAGATGATCTCTCTTTCTCCTCAAACTTTAAGGCCCGCGACCAGATAATATTCGGTATCCACTCCTGCGACCTTCACGGCATTTCAATCCTTGACTCTGTTTACCTGAAAGAGAACCCTGATCCCAGGTATCTTGAGGTCAGGAAAAAGACCGTTCTTATTGGAATTTCCTGTATGCCCGACGATTACTGTTTCTGCCTTTCAACAGGGACGGCCTTTCCCGACGGGGCCAACTGGGATCTGTTCTTAACAGATATCGGAGCAGATTACTTTGTATCAATAGGAAGTCCTAAAGGTGATGAATTGATAATAGAGCTAAAGGAGCTCTTTAGAGATATTGAGCGTGAAGATCTGGAGCTCTACAAGCGTTCAACCCGAAAGAAGAAAGAGGCCTTTAAGAATAAGAAACTTCCGGATTTGGAAAGAATATCTCAACTGATAGAGCTTGAGTATGAATCTCCCGTCTGGGACGAGGAGGCAAAGAGGTGCCTGTCGTGTGGAACCTGCACAAACGTTTGTCCTACCTGTTTCTGCTACACCTCCATTGACGTTCCGGATTTTGAAGGGAAGACGGTAAAGAGGGTTGAGTTTACAACTTCCTGTCAGTATCCCTACTACTCTTTGGTTGCTGGAGGCCACTACTTCAAGCCTACAAGGACTGCCCGCTTCAGACACAGGTATTACCACAAGTTTGTTGGCTATCCCTACCAGATTGAGAAGCTTGGATGTGTTGGTTGTGGCCGTTGCAGTGCAGAGTGTCCGGCGAAGATAAGTATGGTTGAAACTCTTATTAGACTGAGAGGGACAGATGAAAAAGAGCCTGGAAAAGCTGCTGAACAAACCTCTGCCGGTAGATCCCTTTAAACCTCAGAGGGCAGTTATAACAGACATAGAGGAACTTGCTCCCGACCATAAGAAGTTCACCTTTTCTTTCCTTGATGAGGGTGTCGCAAAGAGTTGGGATTACATTCCCGGCCAGTTCGTCATGCTTACTGTTCCAAAAGCTGGAGAAATTCCTATTTCTATATGTTCTTCTCCAACCCGTAAGGGTTTTTTTGAGTTAACTGTAAGGAAAGTGGGAAGGAAGACTAAGGTTCTCCATCAATTGAAGCCGGGGGATGTTGTTGCAGTAAGGGGACCTTACGGAAATGGTTTTCCCGTTGGAATTATGGAGAATCATAACGTTCTCATCATTGCCGGTGGTCTGGGAATGGCCCCTTTAAGGTCTCTGGTCTGGTATATCCTGGACAGGCGCAACCGCTTCAAAGAAATTTACCTCCTTTACGGAACGAGAAGTTATGAGTTTGTTCTCTACAAGGAGGAGCTCCGCCGTCTCAAAGAGAGGGAAGATATTAAGTGCCTCTTCTGTTTAGACAGGGTAGAGACACCTGAAGATAGGGAATGGGCCGATATAGAAGGCCTTCTGACCGAGCTTATTCCACAGGTTAAGCTTGAGCCATCTGAAACCTACGTTGCCGTTTGCGGCCCTCCTGTTGCCTACAAGTTCATAGGAAAGGAGCTCCTTAAAAACGGTTATCCTGAAAGCCAGATCTTTGTCTCCTTAGAGAGAAAGATGGAGTGCGGCATAGGAAAGTGTGGCCACTGCCAGATTGGCTACAAGTTTGCCTGTGTTGACGGCCCCATCTTCCCTCTGTGGGACACAAAAAACCTTCCGGAGATGCTCTGATGGTGAGAATAGGGATTATGGGTTTAACGGGCTGTTCAGGCTGTCAGTGTGAAATTCTCAACTGTGAAGATGCAATAGGTAAGCTTATTGGAAAGGTTGAGTTTGCCTACTTCCCCTTAGCTCAAGATGTGAACGACTTTTCAGAGTTTGACATTCTCTTTGTTGAGGGTTCGGTCTCTACTAACCTTGACAGGGAAAAGCTAATTGAAGGGAGAAAGAGGGCTAAGCTTCTCGTTGCTGTAGGAACCTGTGCCTGTTACGGAGGTGTTCAGTCTCAGAGAAACGATGAGGCCTCTTTAGATGAAATGCTTAAGGCTGTTTACGGAGATACTAAACTTGACCTGGAAGTTTTTAAACCTATGCCTCTTAGCGATGTTGTTGATGTTGATTATGAACTTCCCGGTTGTCCTTTAGATAAGAGGCAGTTTGTCTACACCGTTGCTTCACTCCTGAATGGAGTTGAGCCTTTCTTCCCCAAAATCCCTGTCTGCCACGAGTGTAAACTCAGCGAGACTGACTGTTTGCTTCTTAAAGGAATTCCCTGTCAGGGGCCTGTTTCGTTTTCAGGCTGTGGAGCTCCCTGCACAGCGTCCGGTGTAGGGTGTCAGGGGTGCAGGGGCAACTGCGACTTCCCCAACTTTGATGAGATTCTCTCTATCTATCAGGAGATCGGTCTCTCTTTTGACGATTCTGTGAGGTTCTTAAAAGTCTTTCGTGGGAAAACTATTTCCGGTTTGAAAGTGGGGTCTTCAAATGAAAAGGGAGCTTAACGTTAACCATCTTTCACGGGTAGAGGGCCACGGTGCCGTTGATATCGTTTTTGAGAATGAAAGGCTGAGGGAGATAAGGCTCAGGTTTACCGAAGGGCCAAGGTTCTTTGAGTTTATCACGAGGGAGAGGCTCTACTCTGAAATTCCCAAAATCGTTTCCCGTATCTGCGGTATCTGTTACGTTTCCCACAGGCTTGCTTCAGCTTTTGCCGTTGAAGATGCCTTTGGCGTGAAAGTTCCGAGGGAAGTGGAGCTCCTCAGAAGGCTTTTGGTAGTTGGAGAATACCTGGAGAGCCACGCACTTCACCTCTACTTCCTTGCCCTTCCCGACTACATGGGATATCCCGGCGCCATTCAGATGGCTAAAGACTATCCCAACATCGTTAAGAGGGGATTCAGAATTAAAGAGCTCGGAAACAGGATAATGAAGCTCATAGGAGGAAAAACGGTTCACGGTGAAAACATTCTGGTAGGCGGTTTTGCCTCCTTTCCAACTAAAGAGGCCCTTGAGTCTGTTGGAAATGAGCTGAGATCCATTATCCCTGAGCTTGAGGCCACGCTTTCTCTGTTTGATTCCCTTGACTATCCCGAGTTCACTTCAGGAGTTTCCGTCGCTGTTTCAGTTGATTCTAAAGACGTTACAGAGTTTTCTGATGCGGTTTCCACTTCAAAGGGAAGCAGGTTTACGAGGAAGGAGTATGAGCTCTTTATCAGAGAGGAAGTTGTTCCGTACACAACTGCAAAGGTATCAAAACTTGAAGGTGAGCCTTTCCTCATAGGTCCACTGGCGAGGGTAAACCTCCACCTTGATGAGTTCCATCCTGCTGTTAAAAAGGAAGTTTCCCTTTTAAAAACGAGGTTTCCATCTAAAAACTCATTTCACAATAACGTTGCGAGGGCTGTGGAGCTTCTGAACGTTGCCTACAGGGGAGTTGAGATAGTTGAGGAGCTCCTCAGCTGTGATTTCACCTCCTCCACTATTTCCGTGGAGTCCAGAGCCGGAACGGGATACGGTGTAAAGGAGGCTCCCAGGGGAACTCTCTACCACAGGTACTCCTTTTCAGAAGACGGCCACTGCACTGGGGCAAACATCATAACGCCTACTGCTCAGCTACAGGCTGCAGTTGAAGATGACCTGAGAAACCTTGTAGAGAGCTACAGTTCGGTTCCCGATAAGGAGCTTAAGAAACTTGCAGAGATGCTTGTAAGGGCCTACGACCCCTGAATTGCCTGTGCAGTCCACCAGTTCGGTGGAGAGTTTGAAACTGTAAAGATAGAGAGGTTGTAATGGTGAAGTTAAAGGAACTTCAGGAGTGTTCGCTCCTCAAAAGCTTTACTAACGATGAGCTAAAGGAGCTGGCCGACTACTTTGACCTTACAACCTTTGCTAAGGGGGAGCTCCTCTTTGACGAGTACGATAGACCGGAGTGTTTTTACCTGATAAAAGAGGGAAAAGTAGGCCTTTACAGGAACGACAACTTCGGCCGCTGGACTAAGGTTGCCGTTGTCTATCCCGGAACTCCTCTGGGAGAGTGTGCCTTTTTTCTGGACTCCCCGCACTCTTTGAGGGCAGTTGCAGAGTCTCCGGTAAAGGCCTTCAAAATTGACAGGGCTTCTTTTAATGAGCTCAGGGAGAAAAGACCGGAGCTCCTTGTAAAGTTCATGGAAGTTGTTCTCTCTGTTCTTGCCGAGAGGCTAAAAGCCGAAGACAGGAAGTTTTCTGAACTGTGCGGATTCTTTTCCGTTCCGGGAGGAGGCAGATGGAGAAGATAGTCTACTCTCTCTTTTTGGTTCCCTGGGTTCTGGCCCTTGCAGTCTTTCTTCTGCCGGGAGCCCGTTTCCATAGGTTGAGGCAGCTGATTACTTTTCTCTCGCTTCCTGCTCTCTCCTTTCTTACCTATTTGATCTGGAACGGCCACCTTCCTCTGCAGATAGAAGCTCCCCGGTGGTTGAAGCTGGCCTTTACCGTTTACGACTACGGCCTTCTCTTTTATTTCCTCTATCAGGGTATAAAGTTCAGGGATTTCCTGGTAACTGTTCTGGCGCTCTTTCAGCTCTTTCTCCTCACCTGGGTTCTTCTGATAATACCTGAGAGTTCCGTTCCCGACTTCTATGTAGACAGGCTTTCGGCCTTTATGTTCCTGATAGTTTCAACTGTTGGAACCCTTATCTGTATCTACGCAACCAAGTATATGGAACAGGAGAACTTAGAGAGGGAAAACAGGTTCGTTGCTATTCTTCTCTGGTTCTTAGGGGTTATGAACCTTGCCGTTTCTGTTAACAATATTGAGTGGTTTTTTGCCCTATTTGAAACGACAACCCTTGCCTCTTACATCCTTATCAGGTTCAGGTGGGACGAAGTAAGTGTTAAAAACGCTCTCAGAGCCCTCTGGATGAACCAGATCGGGGGAATAGCTATCCTTTTAGGCCTTCTATTTGGGATAAAGTACTACGGTTTTACCCACTTTACTCAGTTCCTCTCCCTATCAGGAAAGCCGACCATCGTTATGATTCCTCTGGGCTTTCTTGCCGTTTCAGCCCTTGTTAAAGGTGCTCAAATGCCCTTCCACAGGTGGCTTCTTGGAGCTATGGTTGCTCCAACTCCCGTTAGCGCAATTCTCCACTCTGCTACTATGGTTAAGATAGCTCCTTACCTCATACTCAGGCTCTCTCCGGTAATAAAAGGAACACTTCTTGCAAAGCTCCTCATTATTACCACCGGTTTTGTCTTTGTCGGTGCAGGTCTTTTAGCACTTACACAGGAAAACTTTAAGAAGATTCTCGCTTACTCAACCATTTCCCTTTTAGGTCTTATGATGCTTACTGCCAGTATGGGGAGCTCCATGGCTATTCTCGCTTCCCTTACCCTCATTCTCTTCCACGCAGTTGTTAAAGCCCTTCTCTTTATGGAAGCCGGGGTTATGGAGAAACTCTTTAAAGCCAAGTACATAGAGGATATAAGGAGGCTTGTAGAGAGAGCTCCCATTACTGTTGCCTTTACCTCTATCGGTTTTATGAGCATGACCATTGTTCCCTACGGGATTTTCGTTTCAAAGTGGATGGCCATTGAAGAGGCTTCAAACTTCCTCTCCCACGGGGCTTACGTCGGTTCAATCATCTTCATGGCCACAGGTGGCGTAATCCTTGCCCTTCTTTACTTTAAGGTTATAGGTGTTATGACCAGGAAGAGGGGAGAGTTCTTCAGGTTTCAGCTGGAAAAAGTTCCGTTTGTGTACCTTTTTTCAACCGTTCCTCTCGTTCTTTTTGTTATCGTCGGTTCCATCTTTATAGCTAAGCTCCTCTGTCTTTCAGTTAACCCGGTTGTTGAAGCAGTTATTGGAACTCCGGCTCCCATCATAGCCAAAGGGCTTACTCTGATTACTCCGGTTTCGGAGCTCTACGGGTGGCAGATAATCGGTGCCTTTGTTCTACTTCTCATCGTTCCGATACTTGCCTACTTCGTCCACTTTACGGGAACAGACAGGGTTTACGAGTACACCTGTGGTGAAAAACTTGAACTGAACATAGGAACCTACAACTTTTTCTGCATTCAGGCTGTTGAACCCTTCGTTGAGACGGCAGCTGTTGCTCTTTTCATCCTTACCCTTGTTCTCGGGGGAGGTCTCGTATGAGTTACTGGACAGCCTTCATACTGACCCTTTTTTCTCCCGTTATAGGGGGCTTTATCTACGGGCTTGAGAGGATAGTAAGGGCCAGAATGCAGGGACGCGTTGGCCCTCCACTACTTCAGCCCTTCTACGACTTTTTCAAGCTGATGGACAAAAGGAGCATAATAATTCATTCTTTCCACGCTTTTATGGGGATTATGTACCTGATCGGAACCTGGTTTGCCCTCTTTGTCCTCCTTTCTGGTGGAGACCTCCTGATTGCTATCTTCTTCCACGTCCTCTCTTTAGCCTTTTTAGTTGTTGGAGGTTTCAGCGTCCGTTCCCCCTACTCTGTTATAGGAGCTATGAGGGAGCTCCTCCACATGGTTGCCTACGAACCCCTCTACGTTCTGAGTGCAGCAGCTCTCTACCTCGTTACGGGAACGTTCCAGGTTTCCGGCATCCTCCACTCCAAACATGTGCCTTTAATTTACCTACCTCTCTTCTTTACTGCTGTTCTCTTTTCCCTTCCCGCAATTTTGAAGAAATCTCCCTTTGATACAGCAGAAGCCCACCAGGAGATAATTGGAGGGCCTGAAATAGAGTACTCCGGAAAGTTCTACGAGGCCGTTTACACTGCGAAGTGGATAGAGTACGTCTATGCCTTCTTCTTCATCTTTCTCTTTGCCGGAGGGAACCACATTTTGGGAGCTCTCCTTATCATCTTTGCCTTCTTCTTTTTCAACCTACTTGATAACGTAACTGCCAGGGTCAACTTCAGGCAGATGGTTGCCTTCCACTGGTACATACTAATTCCCCTTGCTGTAATAAACCTGATGCTTATAGCCCTCTGGAGGAGCTGATGGACTTTAAAAAGTTCAGGAAGAGATCACCCTGGATACTTCACTACAACACAGGAAGCTGTAACGGCTGCGACATTGAGATTCTTGCCTGCCTTGCTCCCAAGTACGACGTTGAAAGGTTTGGAATTCTCAACAGGGGAAACCCGAAACAGTCAGACATTTTACTTGTAACGGGACCGGTAACAAAGAGGGCGAAAGAGAGGCTTCTCCGTCTCTACTTTGAGATGCCTGAACCTAAAGTGGTTGTTGCTGTTGGAGCCTGTGCCTGTTCCGGCGGTGTTTTCAGACACATGTACAACGTTGAAAACGGAGTAGATAAGGTTATTCCCGTGGATGTCTACGTTCCTGGCTGCGCTGCAAGGCCTGAAGCGATAATAGACGGAATAGTTAGAGCCCTGGAGATTCTGAAAGAAAAAGGGAAAGAGGTTGAACTTCCCCACTGGTGTAGTGCACAGGTGAAACCTCCCGTTAACAGAGTGAAACTTTTAGATAGGTGTCTGGAGGAGCTCCATGGTCGTAGATGAGATTAAAGTTCCTCTGAGAGAAGTGAGGAGGACGATAAAAGAGTTTTATGATCCCAAAGAGTGGCACTTTATTACAGTAAACGGTGTTGACCTCGGCGGAAAAGTTGAACTCAAGTGGTTCTTTACAAAGTACGGCGAAAGGGAATACTTTAAAGTCGTAACTTCTGAAGCCTCCTACGACGATGAAATTCCAACAATAACTTACCTGATCCCTTCAGCCTGGATATCTGAGTGGGAACTTGCAGACCTTTTCGGCCTTAACGTTGAGGGTGCTAAGAGAGGTCTTTTCCTTGATCCTGAAAGTCCACAAGCCCCCTTGAGGAGAGGATAGTATGGGAAAGAGGATAACAGTTCCTTTCGGAAGTCAGCACGTTGCACTTCCAGAACCTGTAAGATTTGTCTTCCAGACAGAGAACGAGAAGATTGTTGACGTTGAAGTTGATGTCGGTTACGTCCACAGGGGAATTGAAAAGGCCTGTGCAACGAAGTTTAAATACATGCAGGTAGGTTACGTTGTTGCGAGGGTTTGCGGTCTGTGTGCCATCTCTCACACTCTCGGTTACGTAACAGCCCTTGAGAGGCTTATGGGAGTTGAGGTTCCAAAGAGAGCCCTCTACCTGAGGCTCCTCGTTAGTGAGCTTGACCGGATCCACTCACACCTCCTTGCCATGGGTCACACAGCTGAAGTTGCTGGATACGAGAACCTGTTTATGCAGACCTTCCGCCACAGAGAGCTCGTTATGGAGATGCTGGAGCTCCTTACCGGCAACAGGGTTCAGTTTGACTTCGCCTGCCCCGGTGGGGTAAACAGAGACCTTACCCCTGAAGTTGAGAAGGTTTTAAGGGAGAAGCTGAAAGTCCTTGAGGAGAAGGCTCTGTGGCTTAGAGATGTTTACGAGAATGATTTTTCTCTTGCCCTGAGGTGGAAGGGAACTGGCGTTGTTACTGAGGAGATGGCAAAAGAGATGAACGTCGTCGGCCCTCCTGCAAGGGCGGCAGGTCTTAAAACAGACGTTAGAGCCGAGTTTGACTATTTACCTTTTAAAGAAGTTGGCTACAGAATGGTTGTTCTGAAAGGTGGTTCTATCTATGAGAGGAACCTGGTTAGGGCTCTTGAGGTTCTCAACTCAATAGAGATGTGCTGGAACATCTTAGACGGCCTTCCGGAGGGAGATATAAAGGTTCCTGTAAAAGGTCTTCCTGAAGGAGAGATGTTTGTCAGGATTGAAGCTCCCAGGGGAGAGCTCTTCTACTACATCAGAGGTTCTAAAAAGCTGATTTTAGACAGGGTTAGGATAAGGGTTCCCACCTTTGCAAACATCCCTGTGATGAAAGAGCTCTTTGTCGGAATGGACTACGCCGATGTTCCGGCAACGGTTATAAGCTTTGACCCCTGTCTTTCCTGCACTGCAAGGTAGGAGGGGACGTTGGGAATCTGGGCTGTTTTAACCATCTTTTTCCTTATGACTTCTCCCGTTCTTGCCTGCAGCAGCGACTGTTATCAGTGCCACTCAAACATACCAAATGATAAAAACCATGAGGTTTTAAAAACCTGTACTCAGTGTCATCCCAACCATTCTGAAAAGGGAATGTCTGCGTGCGGTTCAGACTGTTTTGACTGTCACGATTACAGAAAGGTGATGAGTTCGTCTAAAGCCCACAGAGTTTTAGTTAAGTGTATTGAATGCCATAAAAAACTTAAAGAGAAGGAGCTCCCCTCTTACTACAGAGAACTCTTAGGAGGTCAGCCTTGAAAGAGATGCTTATAGAGACCATTAAAAACCTCTTTTCAAAGCCTGTAACTGTTAAATATCCGCAGGAGCCTTCACCTCCACCGCCAAACTACAGAGGTCTGATAGTTTACAAGGAGGAGCTCTGTATTTTCTGTACAAAGTGTGAAATGGTCTGTCCTCCTGGCGCTATAAGGTTTACTTACCAAGAGGACGGGAGTAAAAAGTTCCACTACAACCCTTACCTCTGTATCTACTGTGGTGAGTGTGTAAGAGCCTGTCCAAAGCCCGGTTGTCTCACTCAGGTTGAGGAGATAGCACCTCCGGAGAGCTCAGTTCCTGATTGGGACGAACTTGAAAAGAGGGCTGAGGAGAGTAAAAAAGCCTTTCTAAAGGCAAAGGCGGTTGCGAAGAAGAAGCCAGGCAGTTAGTAGTACCTGTATATTTCAATCAGCTTTATGAGGAGCTCCTTGTTTTCTGTGTTGAGGAGAGAGAGCTCCTTTAAATCTTTCCAGCTCTTTTGTAGTTCTAAATTCCCCATGCAGAACAGTTCTTTAAGAAGCGGTTTTTTCCTCTGCTGAATCTCCTTCAGTTCATTCAATGCATCTGCAGAGATAAACTTCTCCTTCACCATTTCTTTAAGAAGGCTATTCTCTTTAATCAACAGCTCCCTAAGGTTTCTTAAAAACTTTTCCATAACTTCTCCGTAAAGCCTGTTACCTGTGTTCCTAATTCTTAAATATTATTTAAACCTTATTGAGAAGTCTTTGACCGTTATCAATCGCAAACTTAGGTGTGTTAAATTCGTGTTAAAATACTTCAACCAAAGGATTAAGGGAGGAAACGTTGGACCGCAAAAAGATAACAATAGTTGGGGCTGGAAACATCGGATCTACCCTTGCGCTTCTGCTTGCAAGACGGGAAACGGCAGATATCACTCTTATAGACATCAACGAAGGCGTTGCAAAGGGAAAAGCCCTTGATATTATGGAGGCCTCTCCCATTTTAGGTTTCAATGCCCACGTTACAGGAACCGGAAACTATGAGGATACGGCAGATTCAGACGTTGTTGTAATAACTGCCGGCTTTCCCAGAAAGCCGGGAATGAGCAGGGACGACCTCCTCTTTAAAAACTTTGAGGTTGTAAAGTCCGTTTCTGAACAGATAAAGAAATACTCCCCTAATGCCTTCGTTATAGTTGTTACAAACCCGTTAGATGCAATGACTTACACAGCGCTTAAAGTTACCGGTTTTCCCAAAGAGAGGGTTATGGGAATGGCCGGGGTACTTGATTCTGCCCGTTTTGCCTACTTTATCTCTGAAAAAACAGGAATTTCCGTTGAAAACATTAAGGCCTTTGTGATTGGAGGCCACGGTGACGATATGGTTCCCCTCCCTGAGTATACAACTATTTCTGGAATACCCGTTAAAAAGTTCCTTTCAGATGAAGAACTACAGGAGGTAATAGAGAGAACAAGGTTTGGCGGTGGAGAGATAGTTCAGCTTTTAAAAACGGGAAGCGCCTTCTACGCTCCTGCTGCTTCAATCCTTGAGATGGTTCTTGCGATTCTCTGGAACAAGAGGAAGATACTCTCTGCAAGCGTTTACTTAGACGGAGAGGTTGGGGAGTATTACGGAGCTTCAGGCCTCTGCGTTGGTGTTCCTATAGTTCTTGGGAAGGAAGGCGTTGAGGATATTATTAAGCTTGAGCTTACCGATGAAGAGTGGCAAGCCTGGAGAAAATCTGTTGACTCTGTTAGAAATCTTGTAGAAAAACTGCCCCTTTAAGGAGAGAAAAGATGAGAGAGATTCATGTGGATAAAGTGAGGGAGACTGTTAAAAGGCTCTGTATGGAGGCCAACTATTTTCTTCCTCAGGATGTTTTAAGTGCCTTTAAAGAGGGTAAAGAAAAAGAGGTTTCCCCTGTAGGTAAGAACGTTTTTGACATCTTACAGGAGAACGCCAGGATAGCGGCAACAGAGGAAATACCCTACTGTCAGGATACCGGTTTTGCAGTTGTTTTTATGGAAATCGGTCAGGACGTAAGGTTTGTAGGTGGAAACCTTGAGGATGCTATAAATCAGGGAGTTGCTGAAGGCTATACGGAAGGCTACCTGAGGAAGTCTATCGTTTCAGACCCTCTCTTTGACAGGAAAAACACAGGAGACAACACGCCTGCCGTTATCCACTACTCAATTGTTCCGGGAGACAGGGTAAAAATAACAGTTGCTGCAAAGGGCGGTGGAAGTGAGAATATGAGCAGGCTTGCAATGCTCAAGCCGGCAGATGGAATTGAAGGAGTTAAGAAGTTTGTTTTAAAAGCCGTTAGCGATGCAGGGCCGAACCCCTGTCCTCCTATTATTGTAGGGGTTGGTATTGGAGGAACGTTTGAGAAGGTGGCTTACCTTGCCAAAAAGGCGATTCTTAGGCCGATTGGACACAGGAATCCAGATCCCCGCTATGCAGAACTTGAGGAGGAGCTCCTTGAGGAGATAAACAAGTTAGGTATCGGCCCTTCAGGGTTTGGAGGGAAGGTTACCGCTTTAGACGTTAAGATTGAGTGGTATCCCTGCCACATTGCATCTCTTCCTGTTGCTGTAAATATCCAGTGTCACGCCTCAAGGCACAAAGAAGCTGAAATTTAAACTTTTCTCGCCATTAAAAGGAGAACCCTGTACTCAACCTTCGGGTTCTCCTCTAATATTTCTTTGAACCTTCTCGCTTCTTTAAATGGAGCTCTCCCAAAGGGGTTCCTCGCTCCAATTCCTGTTATTCTCTTTAATGCTTCCCTTGCCGAGTTAAACTCCTTTTTCAGGAATAGCCTTTCAAAAAAGACGATTTCCAACCTCTTTTTAACAGAGTCAAAGACCTCTCTCTCTTCCGGGAACTTAAAAAGAGGAAGTGAACCGGAGGCTTTTTTCCAGGCGTTGAACACTGTTTCAAGGCTTCCTTTAACGGGGAGAGAGAGCACCAGCCAGCCCCCTTTCTTTAAAACTCTTTCCGATTCTGAGATTGCCTTTTCAACATCTGTCCACTGGAGTGAAAAGTTTGAGAATACGGCGTTAAAGGTTTCGTCTCTGAACGGGAGGAGCTCCCCGTCTCCACAGACAGAAATGTTCCCCCTCTCCGTGCAGCACTTTGCCATTTCTAAAGAGATATCAAGGCTGAAGACTCCTCTGCCCGACAGGAGCTTTCCCGTTCCGGCTCCAACGTCTAAAACCGGTTTGGGACTTCCGGCAAGGGTATAGAGTTTGAGGAGCTCCCTTCCGGCCTTTTCCTGAAACTCAGAGAACCGTTCATAGTTTTTAGCAGCTTTTGAAAAGTTTACCTTAACCTTATCTTTCATAGCGGTTAAAATATAGCCAATTCCTGAAAGGAGAACTCTTTTGAGCTGGATAGAGAGGAGAAAGACTAAGACCATTTGGGTTGGAAATGTTCCTATAGGGAGCTCCCACCCCATAGTTGTTCAATCTATGACAAACACATTTACAGAAGACGTTGACACGACGGTTGCCCAGATTAAGGAGCTTGAGAAGGTTGGCTGCGAGATTGTAAGAGTTGCCGTTCCGTCTGTGAAAGCTGCAGAGGTTCTGCCCGAAATAAAAAGACAGATATCAATCCCTCTCATAGCCGATATCCACTTTGACTACAAACTGGCACTTCTCTCAATAGAGAACGGGGCAGACTGCATCAGGATAAACCCGGGAAACATCGGGGAGTGGTGGAAAGTTGAGGAGATAGCAAAGCTTGCAGCTGAAAAGGGAGTCTCAATAAGGGTTGGTGTGAACTCCGGTTCAATTCCGAAAGAGGTTCTTAAAAAGTATGGAGCTCCCACTCCAGAAGCCCTTGCAGAAACAGCACTTGATTACGCAAAACGTTTTGAAGACATAGGCTTTACAAACCTCAAGTTTTCACTGAAAGGCTCGGAAGTTAAAACTACCGTTATTGCCAACAAACTCTTTGCAGAGAAAACAGACTATCCGATTCATATCGGCATAACAGAGGCTGGAACTTTCATTTCCGGAGCCGTTAAATCGGCTGTTGGAGTTGGAATACTCCTGTATGAAGGAATTGGAGATACCGTAAGAATCTCCCTATCAACTCACCCAAAAGAGGAAGTAAAGATAGCCTACAAAATCCTCTCTTCCTTAGAGCTCAGAAAACGGGGAGTTGAAGTTATTTCCTGTCCTACGTGCGGAAGGTGCCTGGTTGATGTTGAAACGCTGGCGGAGGAGGTTGAGAGAAGATTGGAACACATAGACGTTCCACTGAAGGTTGCAGTTATGGGTTGCGCAGTAAACGGCCCCGGAGAGGCGATGTTTGCCGATGTTGGAATAGCCGGCGCAGGCGACTACTTTATCCTCTTTGTTAAGGGAAAGGTAATAGATAAGCTCTCTCAGTCAGAAGCTTTAGAGAGACTGGTTGAGGAGGCAGAGCGAATTGCAGCCGAAAGGGAAGGTTAAGAGAACGGTCTTTATTGAAGGTTTAAAACTTCACGTTAAGTGCGGAGTTTACCCTGAAGAGAGGAAGTTGGGAGTGGAGATTGAGCTTGATGTTGAAGTTTCCTCAGAGGAGTTTGTTGACTATCAGGAGCTTTACAGGACAGTTCTGGAAGTTTCAGAGGAGACCTATACATACATTGAGGAGTTTCAAGATAACTTGTTGAATAATATTCTTAAAAAATGGAATCCCGATTTTGTTAGAATAAAATCTGTTAAACTTAGTATGCCCTTTCAGAACAGCTTTAAGGGAGCGGGGGTTGAGCTGATATGGGAGAGAGAAAAATAGAGTGCAAACTGCTGAAGCAGGTAAGAGAAAAAAAGAAACTCACTCCTTCCGAACTCCAGAAGATAACGGAGATTGCAAAGGAGGAGCTCCGCTTCCTTGCCAGGAACAACATTCCCCTCATACCGGAAAACTACGTCCTCTGGTTTGAAATATTCTGCTACATACTAGAAAACGACCTGAAGCTCTCAGACCTTGAGATAATGGGGCTCTTTAAGGAGAAATATCCAACTACAACGGAAGTTGAGAACGTTCTTATAGAAGTTGAACCGGAGGAGAAAGAACTTGTAAAAAGGGTAGCTTCTGAGATAGTTTCTGAAATAGACAGTGTAATAGAGAGTCTTGAAAGACACAACCAGAACCTTTCCAGGAAAGAGGAGTCCTTTAAGGAGATAAAGGAGAACGTAGAAGACCGTTCAGTAAAGGACATGGTCGGTCAGGTTCTCGTGGAGCTCCAGGAAATAAGGAAGCAGAACGAGGAACTCAAAAAACGGCTTGAGGAGGCCAACAGCCAGATAAAAAAGTTAACTGAAGAGCTTGAGGAAAGGGAAAGAGAAGCAACTATTGATTTTCTAACGCAGGTTGCGAACAGAGCAAGCTTTGACAGAGCTCTCTCAGACATGGTCAACGACTTCTACAGAAGGAACTACCCATTTGCCTTGATAATGATTGATATAGACGACTTCAAAAAGATCAACGACACCTACGGCCATCAGGCCGGTGATTACGTTCTCCAGGAGCTTGCGAGGGTATTGAAAAGCCAGCTGAGGGCCAGAGACGTAATAGCCCGTTACGGTGGAGAGGAGTTTGCGATTATCCTTCCTGGAGTAACCTTCAGTCAGGCTTTGAGGGTTGCAGAGAGGCTCAGGCGTTCTATAGAGAAACACCTATTTAAATTTAAAGACGTTCAAATACCGGTAACGATAAGCTTAGGCCTTGCAATGATGAGAGACGGCCTTGACGAAACGGCAATTGTTGAGAGGGCCGATAAGGCTCTCTATCTGGCAAAACGTTCCGGCAAAAACCAGGTAAAAACAGACCTTGACGTGGAGCTTGAGGAGTGAGGGTTCTTCTCCACATCTGCTGTGCTCCCTGTGCCTGCTACCCTATAAAGTGGTTGAAGGATAGGGGATATGAGATAGTTGGCCTCTGGTATAACCCCAACATCCATCCCTGCACAGAGTTTGTTAAGCGAATGGAGACCGTAAAAAAACTGGAAAAGATTGAGAATATAAAGGTTATCTACTTTGACACTTACGAGCCTGAAAAGTGGTTCCGGGCAGTTGCCTTTAGGGAAGAAAAACCAATCAGGTGTCAAATCTGTTACTCAATGCGCTTAGAGATGGCTGCAGCCGTTGCCAAAAAGGGCAAATTTGACGCCTTCACTTCAACCCTCTTCTACTCAAAGTATCAGAAAAGAGAGCTGATGGTTCCCCTTGCTGAAAACGCTGCTCAGAAGTTTGGCGTAAAGTTCTTAAACGTTGACTTTAGAGAGGGCTGGAAAGAGGGGATAGAGATATCAAAGGCAGAAGGTTTATACCGCCAGCAGTACTGCGGCTGCCTCTACTCTGAAAAGGAGCGCTACTGCCCAAAGGGTAAGCCCAAACCTGAATGGGTCATCGGCCAGATTCTTGAGGAAGCTGAAAGGGTAATCTCCCACTTTAAGGAATAGCTTATACCACTGCTATAATTCCCTTCAGTTAAAAACTTTTCAGGAGGTCAACTTGTCCAAAAACCCCTTCTTAGAGTCTGAGAGGATCTGGGTTTTAGACGGTGGGATGGGGACGATGCTTATGAAGAAGGGGGTAAATGTAAACTTCGCGCCGGAGCTCCTCAACGTAGAAAAGCCGGAAGTCTTGAAAGAGATACACTCTGAATACATAGAGGCTGGAGCGGACATAATAGAGACAAACACCTTCGGCAGCAACAGGATAAAACTCTCCCACTACGGTTTGGAGGACAGGGTAAAAGAGCTAACAGCAGCTGGAGTAAAGATTGCAAAGGAGGTTGCTAAAGGGAGAGCTCTCGTTGCTCTCTCTGTCGGCCCCACTGGAGTTTTCGTTGAGCCTGTTGGAGACTACAGCTTTGACGAAATTGTTGGCGTCTTTAAAGAGCAGATAGAAGCCGGAGCTGAGGCTGGGGCAGACCTAATTCTCATTGAAACGATGTCAGACACAAAAGAGGCAAAGGCTGCAGTTGTTGCAGCTCAGGAGGTTTGCGACCTTCCTGTAATGGTCAGTATGACCTATCAGGAGGACGGAAGAACCCTTCTCGGGACTCCTCCTGAAGTTTCTGCTGCAATCTTTGAGGGCTTTGGAGTTGCAGCAGTTGGAGCGAACTGCTCCTTAGGACCTGAAAGCTTTGTTGAGCTTGTGAGGAGAATGGCGTCTGTAATCGAAACTCCTATAGTCGTTTATGCAAATGCCGGCCTTCCAATTTTAAAAGAGGGGAAAACCATCTACCCTGAACCTCCTGAAACTTTTGGGAAGTATGCCGTTGAGTTTGTAAAAGCAGGAGCCAACATAATAGGGGGCTGTTGCGGAACGACACCGGACCACATAAGAGCAATTAAAGAGGCGGTTAAGGACTTAAAACCGGTTGAGAGAGACCCTGTTAA
This sequence comes from Desulfurobacteriaceae bacterium, assembly GCA_027075275.1. Classification (GTDB taxonomy): domain Bacteria; phylum Aquificota; class Aquificia; order Desulfurobacteriales; family Desulfurobacteriaceae; genus Balnearium. Next base: position 12,609 of record JALTBO010000006.1, on the reverse strand, counting down.
GGGATTAAAGGTTGCTAGCAGGACAAAACTCGTCTTCCTCGGAAGCGGCCACCCAACCAGGATGATAGGAGAGAGGATTAACCCAACGGGGAAGAAGAGGCTTCAGGAAGCACTTAAAAAGGGTGATTTCTCCATAGTGAAGGAAGAGGCCAAAAAGCAGACGGAAGAGGGTGCAGACCTTTTAGACGTTAACGTCGGAGTTCCCGGAATAGATGAGGCTTCTGCTATGAAAGAGGCCGTTAAGGTCGTTATGGAGACAACAGACCTTCCTCTGGTTATTGACAGTAAAGACCCTGAGGCTGTTGAAGAAGCTCTCAAGATGTGCGACGGAAGGCCCATAGTCAACTCCTGTTCAGGAGAGGAGAAAGATATCAAGAACATACTTCCACTCGTTAAGAAGTATGGAGCGAACGTTCTTCTCCTTGCAATAGATGATGAAGGATTGAAAGAGAAGGCAGAAGATAGGGTTGCAGTTGTTGAAAAACTCCTGAAGGAATGTGAGAGATTAGGAATATCAAGGGACTCAACTGTTGCAGACGTTCTGAACCTTGCAGTCAGCGCAATGCCTGAATCAACGGTTGAAACCTTGAAGGCTATAAGGCTTGTTAAGGAAAGGTTTGGAATAGCTACAACTCTGGGAGTAAGCAACGTCTCCTTTGGCCTTCCTGCCCGTCCTCTCATAAACTCGGCCTTTATGGCTATGGCAATCTACAACGGACTTGACTCAGGAATAGTTAATACAGGTGATTCCAGAATGGTTGAAACCGTATACGCTTCAGACGTTCTTGTAGGTAAGGATAGAGGAGCCCAGAGGTTTGTTGAGAGATTCCAGAACTATAAGCCTAAAGGAGAGGATAGAGAGTGCAGGGAGCTCCTCAGAAAAATCTGCCAGCTTACCTGCTCCTTCGTTGGCGGTGAGAAGATTTCGGTGGAGTTTGAGGGAAGCAGGGAGAAAGAGACTGGAAAGGAGAAGTCAAAGGAGGAGGATGAGGGAGCTCCCCCCGGCGTTTTAGGTGAGATATTCAGGAAAGTTTTAGAGGGAGACAGAGAGGGAATAGTTGAGCCGACGGAGAGAGCTCTAAAGGAATATGAGCCGGTTGAGATAAGCGATAAAGCTTTAATTCCCGCTTTAGACGTTGTGGGAAAGAGGTTTGAGAAAGGAGAGATATTCCTTCCTCAGATGCTCAGGTCAGCCCAGGCGGTCCAGTCTTCCTTTGAGATTCTAAAAAGAGAGATGAAGAAGAAGGGAGGAAATGTAAAGCTCGGCGGGAAGATAGTTATGGCAACAGTCCATGGAGACGTCCACGAGATTGGAAAGAACATCGTTATAACGATGCTTGAAAACAGCGGTTTTGAGGTTGTAGACCTTGGAACAAACGTTCCTCCTGAGAAGATTGTTGAAGCGGCAAAGAGAGAGAAGGCAGACATTGTTGGCCTCAGCGCCCTTATGACAACGACCCTTCCTGCCATGGAGGAGACGATTAAAGCCATAAGAGAAGCAGGTCTTGATATACCTGTAATTGTTGGAGGAGCCGTTGTTACACCCGAGTATGCCGAGTCAATAGGCGGTATCTACGGCGGAGATGCCCAGCAAGCTGTTAAAATTGTCAAAAAACTGCTCAACCTGGAGGAGAAATGAGCTTTAACGAAACAGACTTAAACATCCATAAGGAAATAGAGGAACTCAAATCTTTAATCAGAGACGTTCCGGATTTTCCAAAGCCGGGAATAGTCTTTAAAGACATAACTCCGTTGATTCACAAGCCTTGGGCTTTTCAAAAAGTTGTTGACTACATAGGGAACAGGTATATCGGTGCAGGGGTTGAAGTAGTTGCAGGGATAGAGTCAAGGGGATTCATACTTGCAGCGGCCCTTGCTTACAAGATAGGTGCCGGTCTTGCCATAATCAGAAAGCCCGGGAAACTCCCTTATAAGACAATCAGCGCAACCTATACCCTTGAGTACGGGGAAGATAAGATAGAAGTTCACGAAGACGCCATTCAGGAGGGGATGAAAGTTGTTCTCATAGACGACGTTCTCGCAACGGGCGGAACGATGAACGCTGCAATTGACCTTGTTGAGAAACTTGGAGGGAACATCATAAGTGTTGATTTCCTCTTAGAGCTTACCTTCCTTGGAGGAAGGAAGAGAATTGAGGAGAGAGGATATCCTGTATTCTCACTTATAAAGTTCTAAGGAGTAGAAAGATGGGAAGGAGAGTTGTCATTACAGGACTGGGAGTTGTTTCTCCTGTTGGGAGCTCTGTGGAGAAATTCTGGGAAAACCTGACAGCTGGGAAATCTGGAATCGGCAGGATTACGAAGTTTAACCCTGAAGGATTCCCTGTTCAGATAGCTGGAGAAGTGAAGGACTTTGATCCCTTGGAGTATTTTGACAGGAAAGAGGTAAGGAGAACCGACCCTTTCATTCAGTTTGCCGTTGGAGCTGCCGTTCAGGCCGTTAAGAGTGCCGGCCTTGAGGATGCAGATATTGATAAGACGAGGGCTGGAGTCCTGATAGGCTCTGGAATTGGCGGTCTTACAACGATAGAACAGCAGCTGAAAATCCTCTGGGAAAAGGGGCCCAGAAGAGTCTCTCCCTTCTGCGTTCCTATGGAGATAATAAACATAGCCTCTGGTCTTGTATCAATAAGGTTTGGCTACAAAGGGCCCAATTTATCTGTCGTTACTGCCTGCGCAACAGGAACCCACGCAATAGGAGAGGCCTACAGAACGATTCAGTACGGCGACGCCGACGTTATGGTTGCAGGGGGAGCGGAGAGCTGTATAACTCCTTTAGCAGTTGCCGGCTTTGCTGCGGCCAAAGCTCTTTCTACCAGGAACGGTGAGCCTGAGAAGGCCAGCAGGCCTTTTGAGAAAAATAGAGACGGCTTTGTAATGGGAGAGGGTGCTGGAGTTGTTGTTCTTGAAGAGCTTGAGCACGCAAAGAGGAGAGGGGCTAATATACTTGCCGAGGTTGTAGGCTACGGGACGAGCGGAGATGCCTACCACATGACGGCTCCGGCTCCAGAGGGCGAAGGGGCTGCAAGGGCAATGGAGAATTCCATAAAAGATGCAGGCATAAAGCCTGAAGATATTGACTATATAAACGCCCACGGAACCTCTACAAAGTTCAACGACCTGTTTGAAACAATGGCAATAAAAAAGGTTTTCGGAGAACATGCTTATAAAGTTAAGATAAGCAGTATAAAGTCTATGATAGGCCATCTCCTTGGAGCAGCCGGAGGAGTTGAAGTTGTCTCATCTGTCATGACTCTCCAAACGGGGGTTATCCCTCCAACGATTAACTACGAGGAGCCCGACCCTGAGTGCGATCTTGACTATACGCCAAATGAGGCAGTTAAGTCCGATGTCAGATACGTTCTCAAGAACTCTTTCGGTTTTGGAGGAACGAACGCCTGTCTTGTTCTAAAGAGGTTTGAAGGTTGATAGGGAGTGAGAAACTGGCAGAGCTTGAGAGGAAGCTGGGCTACTCTTTTAAGGATAAGGGACTTTTAAAGAGAGCTCTCATCCACCGCTCTTTTGCCTTTGAGAAGGAGACGGGAGAAAACTACGAGGTTTTAGAGTTTTTGGGAGATGCCGTAATTGGTCTTATTGTAAGTGAGGAGCTCATAAAGAGGTTTCCTGAAAAGAGTGAAGGGGAGCTCTCCCAGATTCGGGCTTTTCTTGTCAGTGAGCCTTCACTTTCAGAGCTTGCAAAGACCGTTGATTTAGGGAAGTTTATCTACCTTGGTAAAGGAGAAAAGAGGAGTGGAGGGAGCAGGAAGTCTTCTCTCCTCTGCGACGTTTTTGAGGCTGTATTTGGAGCTCTCTACTTAGACGCAGGCTTTGAAAAGGCAAAAGAGGTATTTAAAGAGAAGTTCCTGGGTAAACTTTGGGAAATTCTGGAGAACGCCGTTACCTACAAAGACTTTAAAAGTTACCTTCAGGAGATTACGCAAAGGGAGTTCAGGGAGCTCCCTTCCTATACCCTTATAGAGGCGAAAGGACCTGAACATGAGAAGACCTTTAAAGTGGAATGCAGGGTAAAAGACCTTAAAACAGTTGGCGTTGGCCGTTCCAAAAAGGCTGCCGAGCAGGATGCGGCAAAGGAAATGTTAAAACTTCTGGGGGTAATAAGTGAGAGTTCCAGCACAGGTTAAGATAGCCCTGGTTTCTTCCTCTCCCAGAAGAAGAGAAATACTTCAGATGACCGGTTTTAACTTTAGAATTTTAAAGGTTGACGTTGAGGAAAGGGCATATCCTTCTCCCTACGAAACTGCAGTGAAAAATGCTGAATCAAAAGTTCTCGCTGCTAAAGAGCTGTTGTCCGATGATGAAGTGGCTCTTGCAGCAGATACTATTGTAGTTTTGGGAGATAGAATTTTAGGAAAACCCACCTCTCCTGCCAAGGCCGTTGAGTTCCTGAAGCGACTTTCCGGAGCATGGCACAAAGTAATCACCGGCTTTGCGCTTCTTTTTAGAAACAGACTTGTTTCATCTTTTGATGAAAGCAGAGTAAAGTTTAAGAGGCTTACGAGAGAGGAGATTGAGTGGTACGTCTCAACTGGAGAACCACTTGATAAAGCTGGAGCTTATGGCGTTCAGGGGAAAGGAGCTCTCCTTATAGAGAGGATAGAAGGGGATTTCTTCAACGTAATGGGACTTCCTATAAGTAAAATTTACGATATACTTAGCTTAGAACTAAAAAAATGAGGAATCTGGAGATGGATTTAGGGG
>JALTBO010000006.1:0-7860 GCA_027075275.1 Desulfurobacteriaceae bacterium | reverse complement strand
CCTCAGCCTGATCTAACGGGAATAAAAGAGAGAGTGGAGGGGCTTTCAGACCGGATAGCGCTTCTGGTTGACGAGCTAAAAGAGAAAATAAAAAAAGTTCAGTCAGAGAGAGTAGAGGAGTTAAGAGCAGATGTTGACAATCTCCTGTCCGAGATTGAGCGGTTGAAGAATTCACTGCGCCATCTTGAGCTGTCAGAGGATTCTGTATCGGCACTGGATAAAGCAGAAAGCCTTCTACAGGAAGTAGAGTTTAACCTTCCAAAAATTAATGAGTCACTGCTGATGCAGGTAAAAGATAGCCTTCTTATACTGAGGAACGACGTAGAGACCATTCTTTCAAAAACTAAAGAGAGTCCCAGAGTTTCCTCTCCTGCTGTTGATCTCTCCGTTATAGATTCCATCATCTCCTCCGTTGACTCTGCGCTTACCCTATCAAAAAGGCTTAATACCCTTCTTGTAAAGGGAGAGCTTACCGCTCTGGGTGAGTCTTTTAAAAACGATGAATTGGCCTCACTGGTTAAAGAGCTTGACGATCAGGCCCTTAACTCCAAAGAGCTGGTTGTTCTTTTAGAAGATGTTAGGAAAAAACTGAAAGAGGTGAGAGATGAAGCTACTTTACGTAGATGATAAAAAAACATGGCACAAGCTACTAGAAATAGTTCTCTCCCTCAGAGGAATTGATGTTCTTCACGCCTACACTCCAAAAGAGGCATTAAACCTTGCAGCTTCAGAAAAGCCTGATCTTGCAGTTGTTGATGTCTCTATATCTAACGGAACCGGTTATGACGTTATTTCAGACCTTGTTCGCCTTGGGGTTCCAGTTATCTTTATCGGTCATACTGCTGAAGGCTTTGACAGAGAGAGGGCTCTCTCTTTAGGTGCTTATTCTATTCTTGAGAAGCCTTTTACTGTTGAGGAGCTGTTGGACCTGTTGAGACAGGCTAAGAAGGAAGCTCCTAAACCTGAGGAGCACCTGGAGCTTGCTGTTCCTCAGGGTGGTGATTTTGAAGTTGTAAACCTTGAACCTGAAACTACAGAGGCTCACGTTCCAGAGCAGGCAGAACCGGAGATTCCTGTTCTACCGGTAGAGGAGGGAATTGGAGAGCACGTTCCCGTTGTTCCAGTTGAAGTTGAGGAGAAGAAGGAGGAAGAAAAGACCCCTGTGGAGCCTGTTGTGGAGCTTGAGAAACCGGTAGAGGAGGAGCTCCCCCATGCAGAGCCGGTTGTCGGTGAAGCGAAAGAGGAAGTTAAACGTAAGGCAGAGGAGGTATCTGGAATCACCGTTCCCGAGGAGAAAGTAGAGGAGATAATAAGGGAGATTGCCTGGGAAGTCATTCCTGAAATAGCTGAAAGGGTTATCAGGGAGGAGATTGAGAAACTGATAAGGAGCCGTCTTGCCTGAATGTTCAGAGTAGGAATAGGTTACGACGTTCACGCTTTGGAGCCCGGCTATAGCCTTATCATCGGCGGTGTGAAAATTCCCCACGAAAAAGGCCTTAAAGGCCATTCAGATGCAGACGTTCTGGTCCACGCCATCTGCGATGCACTTTTAGGAGCTCTCTCCTTAGGAGACTTGGGTCAGCACTTCCCGGATACAGACCCTCAGTTTAAGGGAATCTCAAGTCTTAAACTGCTTTCCCGTGTTTCTGAGCTCATCAGAGAGAAAGGCTACACCGTTGTTAACGTAGACTCTGTTGTTGTTGCCCAGAGGCCGAAACTTGCTCCTTTTGTAAATCGGATGAGGGAGAACATCTCATCGGTTCTTGGTATACTTCCCTCTCAAGTTTCTGTAAAGGCTACGACTACTGAAAGGTTGGGTTTTGAAGGCAGAGAGGAGGGAATCTCTGCTCAAGCTGTGGTTCTTCTAAAACAGATTCGGGGAGGTTAGTTTGATAATGGACATAAACGAGATAATGGAAACTATTCCTCACAGATATCCCTTTTTACTCGTGGATAAAATCGTTGATTTTGAACCAAAGAAAAGGATAGTTGGTATTAAAAACGTTACCATGAACGAGCCCTTTTTTCAGGGCCACTTTCCCGGGCATCCTATCTTTCCGGGAGCTCTCCTCGTAGAAGCCATGGCTCAGGTTGGTTGCATTCTTATGTTCAAGTCTTTTGACATCTCTCCAGACGAGTACGTCGTCTACTTCATGGGAATAGACAGGGCAAGGTTTAGGAAACCGGTCAGGCCCGGTGATACGGTTAAGTTCGTTCTTGAGCCAAAGGTGATAAAGAGCAGAATGTCAAAGATGAAGGGAGAGGCTTTTGTCGGGGAAGATCTTGTCTGTGACGCGGAAATAATGGCTATGATAACGAGGAAGTGATGGTAAAAATTCACCCTTTGGCCGTTGTTGAGAAAGGGGCGGAACTTGACAAAGGAGTTGTTGTAGAGCCTTTTGCCTATGTAGGAAGCAGAGTAAAAGTGGGGAAGGGAACTGTTATAAAGAAGGGTGCTGTTATTGAAGGAAGGACAACGATAGGGGAGAACTGTGAGATTTTTGCCTCTCACATAGGAATTGTTCCTCAGGATCTGAAGTTTAAGGGAGAGGATACAGAGGTTGTTATTGGCAACGGCGTTAGAGTTCGTGAGTATGTGACCATACACAAGGGAACCGAAGGAGGAGGAGGGATAACCTACATTGGAGATAACGCTCTCCTTATGGCCTACGTCCACGTTGCCCATGATGTCAGAATAGAGAGAAACGTTATAGTTGCAAACGCTGTTCAGATTGCCGGTCACGTAGAGATTGGGGAAAATGCCGTTATTGGCGGTTTAACCGGTATTCATCAGTTTGTCCGGATAGGTAAACACGCAATGATAGGGGGGGCCTCTGCCGTTCATAGAGACGTTCCTCCCTTTGCCGTTGCCCAGGGTAATAGAGCAAGGCTTGAGGGGATTAACATAATCGGTCTTAAAAGGCGTGGTTTCAGCAGGGAGACAATAAGGGCTTTAACAACTGCTTTTGAGATGATTTTTAAGACCGATGAACCCCTTCTTGTATCTCTGGGAAGAGTTGAGGAGGAGTTCAGCGATATTCCTGAAGTTCTTGAAATGGTTGATTTCATCAGGAAGAGCAGGAGGGGTATCTGCCCGGCTTGAAGTTAAATAAAGAGTCTCTCAAAGGGAAACTTGTTTTTTTAGGAACTGCCGGTGCCCGTTACGTAGCTTTTGGTTTTGAGAGGCAGGCAGGTGGTCTCTACTTCGGTTTTCCTTCTGTAAACGTTCATGTTGACCCGGGGCCCGGGGCTTTTATTCACGCCCACAGGAAGGGCATTGAACCCCATTGGACTGATGTTGTCATTCTCTCTCACCGTCACCTTGACCACTGTGCAGATGTTAATCACGTTTTAGAGTCTATGACCCTCGGTGGAAAGAGAAAGAGAGGGCTTTTACTGTGCCCTTCCGACTGTGTAACCGTTGATCCAGTTGTTCTTGAGTATACCCGAAAAAACATAGAGAAGACAGAGATTATTAAAGAAGGAGCCGAGAGGGAGCTCTCCACCGACCTTACAGTCTCTTTTCCTTTAAAGCATGTTCACGGCGTTGAAACCTACGGCGTTGTTTTCAGGTGGAGAGGAACCGTTTACAGCTACGTTTCCGATACAAAGTTCTTTGACGCTCTTATTGAAGCCTACGGAGGTTCTGACCTCCTCATTCTTAACACTACCCTTTTAAAGCCCAACCCGAAAATAGATCACCTATCTGCAGAAGATTCTGAAAGGATAATCGCCGATGTTAAGCCGAAACTTGCCGTTCTTACCCACTTTGGCAGAACTATGCTCTCTGCAAAACCCTGGGAAGTTGCCTTTTCTATCTCTGAAAGAACAGGGGTAAAGGTAATAGCCGCTTACGATAATATGATTCTTGACCTTGAAACCCTGTCAGTTGTGAGGCAGAGGTGAAGATTGCTCTTACGGGAAAGCCGGGTATAGGCAAAACTACTGCCGTAAAAAGGATTGTTTCACAGCTGAGAGGGACGGTTAAAGGGTTCTGGACTGATGAGATAAGGAAAAACGGGAAAAGGTGGGGATTTAAGGTTGTAAGAACGGATGGAAAGGAGGAGCTCCTTGCTTCCGTAAATGCCGATTCCCCCTACAGGGTTGGCAGATACAGAGTTCTGGTAGATAAATTTGAAAAGTTTGCTGTTCCGTTTATTCTTGAAGCTCTTAATAGGAGAAAAATTGTTGTTGTTGATGAAGTTGGTAAGATGGAGCTCCTCTCACCTCTCTTTCAACAGGCCATTGAAAAACTGATTTTTTCTGATGTTTCTGCCGTTGTTACCATTCCCATTAAGGATGTTCATCCTCTTGTAGCAGAAATCAGAAATGCCTTTAAGGTTATACATTTAACTTATGAAAACAGAGATGAGATTCCAGATCTGGTTTTAAAACTGCTGGAGGGTAGAGATGGAGGAGAAGAAAAGTAAAAATTTGGGCTATTTGCCTGCAAGGGAGAAGATAGTTAAGGAACTTACTCCTCAGGTGAAAGAAGACCTGAAAATTTACTTTCAGGATAGAGATTACGGTGTTATAGCAGTTACCCGTGAAGATGCCCTCAGGGCTTTTGTTGTTAAGACGACAAACCTGTGTGAAATAGCGAGGCTCAGGCATAGGCTTTCTCCTATGGCTACGGCAGTTTTAGGGAGGGCTTTAACAGGTGCTATTCTCTTGACTTCTCTTTTAAAACATGGAACAGATCAGAGAGTTCTTTTAAGGATAGAGGGAGATGGCCCCGTGGGGCTTGTTGTTGCCGAGGCCAACGCTAAGGGAGAGGTACGCGGTTTTGTTCAGAATCCAGACGTTCCACTCTTTGTTAAGGAAGAGAATGGGAGAAGGAAATTTGATATAGGGAAAGCCGTAGGTAGTGGGACCTTAACGGTTGTTAAAGACCTGGGCTTTGGAACTCCTTATGAGAGTTCTGTTCCTCTCGTTTCCGGCGAGATAGCCCAGGATATAGCCTACTACCTTCTGAAGTCTGAGCAGATACCTTCTGCTGTTTCTTTAGGCGTTCTGGTCTCTGAAAACGGTAAAGTTGAGGCTGCCGGTGGATTTCTTGCCCAGCCACTTCCCGGGGCTTCAGATGAGGCCGTTTCAAAGCTTGAGGAAAGCGTTAGAGCTCTGCCTCCTGTAAGCTCTCTCATAAAAGAGGGAAAGCGCCCTGAAGAGATAGCTGAGCTTATTTTCAAAGGGTTTACAACGGAACTCCTTGCATTAAAAGAGCTCTCCTTTCGGTGCCGCTGTTCAAAGGAGGTTGCAAAAGGTGGTCTTGTGGCGATGCCGATTGAGGAGCTCCGCCAGCTGAAAGAGGAGGGCGGTGTTTCTATCAGGTGTAACTTCTGTGGAGAGGAGTATTTCTTCTCTCCTGAAGAGATAGAGGAGGCTATCAAGGAGGGAGAAAAGGGAGACAACTGATGAAAATCTGTTCTTTCTTCTCTGTTGGAGTTTCGCTTCCAGAAGTTGAGGAGGAGGTTGAAAGGGTTTTAAAGAGTAGGTTTGGCCTCCTTCCTCGGTTTGAAGGGGTTGTTCCTCCTGATGCCAGAGGTTCTCGCTACTCCCAGCTTCTTGCGGAACTTCAGCTTGAAAATGTTTTAGTTAGAAAACCTGAAGATTCCCTTTTTGTTCTTGCTATCACTCCTTACGACCTCTACTCCGACGGTCTCAACTTCGTTTTCGGTGTTGCCTATCCTTTTGAAGGGTGTATAGTTTCCTATGCAAGGCTTCTGTCCAACAACAGAGACCTTTTCCTATCAAGGGTCAGGAAAGAGATAACCCATGAAATGGGGCATGTCTTCGGACTTCAGCACTGCCCGAATCCGAAATGCGTTATGCACTTTTCAAACTCCCTTGCTGATACGGACTACAAAAGCGAAGATTTCTGTCCTTCCTGTGGAGAGAAACTGCTTCTTTCCAGGGAAAGACTTGGTTTAGTTTGAAAACTAAGCTTTTAGCTCTCTATATCAGAGACAGCCCGACTTTTAAAATTTGTTTCAGTTTTTCTCCTCTTTCATGTGATATCCTCAGAACTTCCTGATGGTTCGCTTCCGGTTGAAGTGTATCGTTTGTAAAGAGGGTAAGAGCTACAGTTTTCATTCCGTAGAAGTTTGCCGCTATAACGTCTGGAACGGTTGACATACTTACACAATCGGCTCCAAGGATTTCAAGCATTCTTACTTCAAAGAAGGTTTCGTAGTTTGGACCAAGAGTAGCTGCAAGAACAGCCGGGATAACTTTTATAGCCTCTGAAAGACCGGCCTTTAAAAATATTTCAACTAAGTTCCTGTCGTAGAACTTTTTACCGTTTACAAAAACCTTACTTCCGTATTCTTTTATAAGACCTATTAGAGGATTCCTTCCTGTAAGGTTTATGTGGTCGTAGATAACTCCTATTTCAGATTCGGCGGCTCTCCTTGAAACTGCTCCTGAGGCGCAGGTGGGTATGAAGACCTTTACTCCTAATTTGGCAGAGAGCTCTGGAATAAACCTTATCTCCCAGTCTTCCCTTCCTTCGTAGTAGTGAAACCTTCCTTCAAAAAAGAGAATCTTTTTGTTCTTTATCCTGATAAACTTCAGAATCCCTCTGTGTCCAGGAACGGCAGTCTGGGGCATTCCCGGTATTCGGGAATAGGGAATTTCAACCTCTGTCTCTCCTATATCAATTCCTGAGCCTCCTACCACTGCAACGTCAAATTTCTCCTCTCCGGTAAGCTCTTTAACCTTTTCAACAGCCTCTCTCATTTTAACCTCTAAATTTTCGGTTTTATAAAGAGGAGTTTGGATTTGGGGTTCGTTAGTATGTTTACCTTTGTAAATATTGTCACAAATAGGTCCTGTTCAGGAAGGTAGTCAAACTCCTCAATACCTCCAAGGTTGTAGATAGGTGAAGTTGCTTCTTCCCAGTCAAAACCGGCTCCGCTTCTGTAGAGTAGCAGAATTCTTCCACCGTCAAAGGTGTAAATGTTCCTCAGTATTCCGGGAACAGCGTTTTTATTCTGGGAAAAGAGGACTTCCTGATTTCCATCTCCATCAACGTCTATCGGCTTTGGCTTGGGAGTTATGTAGTAGCTGACAAGCATATCGTCGTTGTACCAGTAGATTGCGTTTGGAGATGCTCCTATCTGTATAGGTGAGCGCCACAGCACTTTTCTGCCGTCTGAAACGTTAAAGTAGTAGTCAAGATCGTAGTAGGCAAAAAGCTCTTTTCCATCGCTCTTAAACATCTGAGCGCTGGTTACCTGAAAGCCTTTGGGAACTTTAAGTTCCTTACCTTTTATGAGTTTTTTACCGTGAACTTTCATTTTGTAGACGTGTTTCCCGAAAAACTTGTCACTTTCGTCGCTTACCGTCTGGCCGAATACAGAGTCGTTTACTCCGTCTCCGTCTGTATCAAAGCAGGAAAGGATGAGGTTTGAGGCTGCTATTTCTGTTAGTTTTCCGTTTTCAATTCTGAATACTCCTGATGAAACGCTTTTTGTATCCTGGTAGAATCCGTCAATAACTATTTCTACTTTTCCATCTCTGTTCAGATTAACCGGGCAGATGTGGAAGAGGTAAGACCCTCTGAATGGGTTTTTAAACCTCTTTAAAAGCTTTACTCCGTAAACTGTCGGCTTAAAAATGTCTATCCTATTTTCTTCGCTTACGACTATTTCCTCTCCACGGTTCTTAAGGAGATCGGCTACAAACAGGCTGGTTGCGTGGCCTTTGAAGTTGTAAACCTCTTTGTAGTTAGTTTCCATTGCTACAGAGATAGAGCTCTGGGGAGCTCCCTCCCACGGGAAGAACATGAGCAGGTGTTTTGTTGTATCGTACAGGGCAACTCCCTCCTTTGAAACAACCATATAGGCGTCGTATCCGGTT
>JALTBO010000005.1 GCA_027075275.1 Desulfurobacteriaceae bacterium | reverse complement strand
GGAGGGAGCTCCTCCTTCTCAACGTTAAATGTGAACTCTCCTTTCTCTTTGTCGTAGTCAACAACTACTGTATCTCCCTCTTTAACAGAACCTTCAAGTATCTTCACGGAGAGAGGAGTTTCAATCTCCCTCTGTATAGTTCTCCTTAGAGGCCTTGCTCCAAACTCTGGAACGTATCCTCTCTTGGCAAGCTCGCTCTTGGCAGCTTCTGTAAGCTTGACCTTAATGCCCCTCTCCTCAAGGCGTTTATTGAGCTTAGAGATGAGAAGGTCAACGATCTTCTTAATCTCCTCTTCACTGAGAGGATGGAAGATGATTATCTCGTCTATTCTGTTGAGGAACTCAGGTCTGAAGCGTTTTTTAAGTTCGTTCATTATCTGCTCTTTAATCTTGTCGTAGTTCTTTTCAAACTCCTCCTTGGAGAGGTGCATCAGGTATTCAGAACCTACGTTGCTGGTCATGATTATCACAGTATTACTGAAGTCAACAGTCCTACCCTTAGCATCTGTAAGTCTTCCGTCATCAAGTATCTGGAGCAGAATGTTAAACACGTCTGGGTGAGCTTTCTCTATCTCGTCCAGCAGGATTACACTGTAAGGCTTACGTCTTACGGCCTCTGTAAGTTGACCACCTTCCTCGTAACCAACATAGCCCGGAGGTGCACCAATGAGCTTAGAAACTGCGTGTTTCTCCATGTATTCAGACATGTCAAGTCTGATAATGGCACTTTCATCACCAAACAGGTACTCTGCAAGGGTCTTGGCAAGTTCGGTTTTACCTACACCTGTAGGTCCTAAGAATAGGAAGCTACCAAGCGGTCGGTTTGGCGGTTGAAGTCCTGCCCTTGCACGTCTGATGGCCTCGGAAATGGCCTTGATGGCTCTCTCCTGACCGATAACCCTCTTGTGGAGCTCCTCTTCCATCCTGAGGAGTTTCTGAATTTCCTCCTCCTGGAGCTTGGAGGCAGGAATACCTGTCATTTCAGAAATAACTTCTGCAACGTCTTCGGCCGTAACAACAGGTTTCTCCTCACCCTGCTCTTTAGCCTTCTCCATCTTTTCCTCAAGTTCTTTTATCCTCTCCTCAATCTCTTTAATCTCCTTCTTGAGCTTAGCTGCCCTGTCAAACTCCTCGTTCTTAACGGCCTCGTCAAGCTCAGCCCTTAAGGAGTGGAGCTTTTCCTTAAGTTCAGAAAGCTCTGGTGAGCTGTATGTAGCCTCTATCTTCTTGCGGGCACAGGCCTCATCAAGAACGTCAATGGCCTTGTCCGGCAGGTATCTTCCCTGAATGTACTTCTTGGAGAGTTTAACAGCCGCCTCTATGGCGTCGTCTGTAATCTTAACGCCATGGTGTTCCTCAAGTTTTGGCCTTAAGCCTTTAAGCATGAGAATTGCAGTTTCAATGTCCGGTTCATCAACCCATACAGGAGCAAAACGCCTTTCAAGGGCTGGGTCTTTCTCAATGTACTTCCTGAACTCGTCAACAGTTGTGGCACCAATAACCCTTATCTCTCCACGGGCAAGGGCAGGCTTCATTATGTTGGCAGCGTCCATTGAACCCTCAGCTGCACCTGCTCCAACAACGGTGTGGAGCTCATCAATAAAGAGAATGATGTTTCCTTCTTCCTTAACGGCATCAAGAACCTGCTTGAGTCTCTCCTCAAATTCTCCACGGTACTTGGTTCCGGCAACAAGAGCTGCCATGTCTAAAGCAACAATTCTCTTATCTTTCAGGTTGTCTGGAACTTCACCGTTGGCAATTTTCTGGGCAACACCTTCAACGATTGCAGTTTTACCTACACCTGCAGGACCAACGAGAACAGGGTTGTTCTTTGTTCTACGGGAGAGTATCTGGATAACCCTCTTAATCTCTGTTTCACGGTCAATAACAGGGTCAAGCTTACCCTCTTCAGCAAGGCCTGTAAGGTCAATACCGAACTTTCTGAGAACCTCAGGAAGCTGCTTACCACCCTTTCCGGCCTTAGCACCAATCTCACGGGAGACTTTAGCTCTGCCTTCCCTGTACTTTTTAACGGCCTTAAGGGCTTCTTCCTTCTCAAGACCGAGTTTAAGGAGTATCCTGTAGGCCATTCCTTCGGGAACTTCGTAGAATGCAAGGAAAAGGTGCTCAAGGTCAACGCTGCGGGCTTTCATCTGGCGGGCAATGTCTAAGGCAGCGTCAAAGACCTTCTTTAAAGTTGGAGTAATGTAAATTTCCTCATACCCTGTGTAGCTTCCGGTTGGAAGTCCTAAACGTCCTAATCTATCAACCTGCTCCCTTATGAACTTCTTAGCTCTAACAGGGTCGAAGCCTGCAAGCGTGAAAATGTCAAGAATCGGTGAACCGGGAAGTTCAACCATTGCAAGGAGCAGGTGTTCTGTATCTACGTACCTTTCACCAAGCTGCCTTGCAATTTCCTGAGAAAGCAGGATTGCGTCTTTTGCTCTACCGCTTAAAACGTCCCAGATGTTCATCTCTCTCCTCCTCTATCTGTTTAGTATTTGTATGAGTTTTTCTCTGTTAAGTTCATCAAAGGAGAGCTCCGAAAGGAGCTCCACCAGTAAACTCTTCGTTTCACGGTCAAGTTTCTCAGAGAGTGCCTCAAAGAGGCGCTCAATATCGTCTTCCATTTTCAGAATAATGCTTGTTCCAGCTACGTTAACTCCCCTCTCTCTGGTAAGGGAAACTATACGTTTAATTCTAATTAAGTCCCTTTCGGAGTAAAGGCGAGTTTTCCCCTCTGTTCGTGAGGGTTTTATTAGTCCTTCACTCTCGTAAAATCTAAGAGTTTGAGGGTGAACCCCGGCAATTTTTGCAACGATGCTTATCATGTAGACTGGCGTGTCTTTGTCAATCACCGCCCGTTCCTCCTATATCCTTAGATAAGAATTTAGTTATTTTTAAACGAGCTGTCAACTATCTTAAAATATCTTTTTAAATCTGGAGGAACGGGCAAAGCAGTATCAGTAAGGTAATTTCTCCCAGTTAACGTTCTCTTTTATCCAGTTAATGTACTCAGGAATTCCCTCCTCTATCTGAACCTGCGGATACCAGCCCAAAATTTCCTTAGTTTCAGTGAGGTCTGCCTCCGTGTAGTTCTGGTAGAAGTCGTAAGGGTTGTCAAAGTATTCCGTTTCTACATCAACCCCTAACGTTTTCTTAATTATCTCAACAACTTCGTTGAATGTTCTTGCTCTACCGGTTCCAACATTTACAACCCCACTTCTATCTGCAAGGAGCCCTCTTATGTTGGCCTCTACACAGTCCATAACGTAAACAAAGTCCCTCTTCTGCTCACCCCATTTAAAGAGCCTTGGCCTTTTACCCTTTAAAATCTGAACTGTAAGCTGGAGAACCATACTGGCCATCTTTCCTTTGTGGGATTCCCTTGGGCCGTAAACGTTGAAGTAGCGAAGGCCAACTACAGGAATCTTTGGATTCTCTGCCATAAAACGGTAGGCGTATCTGTCCATTGCAAGCTTTGAGTAGCCGTAGACATTTTCAGGCTTTAAACCGCTGTGAACTTTCATGGGTGGTGGAGTGTTCCCGTAAACGGCGGCAGAGGAGGCGTAAACCATTCTTCCCTTTGACTCTCTTACAACCTCAAGGAGGTCTTTAAAGGCTTCGCAGTTAACCTCCATCATTTTCCGCTGGTTCATATCTGTAGTGTCAACGTTTGCAGCCTGATGGAGAATGGCGTCAAAGTTATACTTCCTCAGTTTTTCCAAAGTTTCCACTTCGGTAATTGAACCTGTTATGACCTCTCCCTCAAAGTCTATTAGGTTTTTAAACGTTCCTTTGGAAAAGTCGTCTAAAACGAAAATTTCCCAGTCTGGATACCGTTTCTGAAGCTCTAAAGTCAGATTTGAACCGATAAATCCCGCCCCGCCTGTTATAAGAACTCTCATTCTCCAAGCTCTCCTTTAAGGTGTGTTTCGTAACCTCTACTCTCAAAGAACTCCTTTAAGGCCCGACCATACTTTTTGGCAAGGTTCCACCTGTGAAAGACTCCGTAAGTTGCAGCCTCCTCAAGCTCATCTCCGTTGAAACGAACTACAGAGACTCCCCACTCAAACTTCTTCAAACTATCGTCTAAATAAACCCTCTGAACGAAAACGTCGCAAATTTTCTGGTTTTCCCCTAAGTAATCTGAGAGCTCCTCAGGAGACTTTCCCAAGGCATCGGCCATCAGCTCCCTGAAAAACTCGTCCATACCTCCCTCCTACTTCTCAACTATCGTTTCCTTTACCTTCATTCCAAAGTGTCTTCCCGGTTCTTCTGTGTATACCAAAACCTCGTCTCCCTCTTTCAGGTCAACAACAGAGATAGGTTCTCCTTTAGGAGAAGTAAGTCTTATGGTCTCTGCGTTCTGAAGTATCGCAGACACTTTTTTGCCGTCTTTTGTTCTGGCCTCTATAAGGAGCATCGGCCGTCTTTCAACTTTTGCCCTTCCAACGTAGGCTATTCTTCCTTCACCCTTGTAGTTGTAAATCATCACCTCGTCGCCGCTCTCTATCTCTGCAAGGTATTTGGTCTTACCTCCGGGAAGGCGGACGTACATGTGAACAGCTCCAGCGTTTACTCTGAAGGGCCTTGCCGCAACGTAAGGGTTTGATTCGGTCTCTGCATGGACTAAGAACATTCCGGCAGAGGAGTTTCCAACGAGAGCTCCCTCACCTCGGGTCATGTTGGAGCAGGTATCTATACAGACTCTATCACACATTCCTATGGGTTTCACCTTTGTGATTTTGGCAACCTCAAGCTGAACTTTTTCTCCTGCAAGGTTTATGGCCTCTCCTGCAGCTTTTATCTCGTTAACGTCTTCTGTGTCAAGGACTACACCTTTAACGCCTTTTTCAAGGATAGTTATCGCCGTTTCAGCCTCCTCAGAGTTCCTTACCCACGCGTAAACATCGTCTCCCTGAGCAAGGAGGTTTTCAAGGGGGATTATTGTCCAGTCGGTTGTTTTCACGATAACTTTCTTGCCTTTCTTGAGGAGCTCCGCTGCCCTTTCCTCGTCTTCCTTCCCTTTTATCTCAACAATTACATAGTCTTCACCCAACTTGTAGTCTCCGTCTGGAGCGATTGTTTTTACCTTTGCAAGCCTCTTTACTTTCTCGCTCTCAGGCTTCTCTAAGAGGAGTGCAGAGACTCCAGACTCAAGGGCAGCGGTAACAACTTTTTTGTTCTTCGGGTCTTTAACGTAAACGATCAGTTCTTTTTTCATTCCTTCCCTCCTAATATTTTCTCGGGCCGAAGAGGGCCGTTCCTATCCTCACAATTGTAGCTCCCTCCTCAACTGCAACGGGGAAGTCGTGGGACATTCCCATGGAGAGCTCCGGGAACTTCCTGTTAAAAACTTCCTCCATTTTATCTCTAATCCGGCGGAGCTCCCTGAAGTATGGCCTAACTTCTTCGGGGTTTTCAAGGTAAGGAGGAACGGTCATGAAACCTAAAACGTTAAGCTGTGGAAACTGGAGGGTGTAGGAAAGGAGCTCCTCAACGCTCTCTGGCGAACACCCGTGTTTTGACTCCTCCGGAGAGAGCTTCACCTCAATTAGAAGGTCTATACGTTCAATACCTTTCCTTTCCATTTTCTTCAAAAGCTCATCTACAAGCTCTTTTCGGTCCAACGTCTCTATACAGTTAAAGAGCTCAACTGCGTATTTCACTTTGTTGGTTTGAAGGTGACCTATCATATGCCACTGTGCGCTCTCAAGGTCTTTCAGCTGAGGAATCTTTTCCCTTGCCTCCTGGACTCTGTTCTCTCCGAAAAGCCTAATGCCAGCCCTGTAGGCCTCCCTTATCTCGTCGGGAGTTCTGGTTTTAGTAGCGGCAAGGAGTTTAACCTCATCAGGATTCCTCCCTACCCGATGGCAGGCCTTCTCTATCTCCTCCATTATTTTCTCGTAGTTTTCCCTAATCATTTTCCAGCCTCTCATACACTTCATCTGCAAAGAACCAGAGGTCGTCGTTCAGGTTTGACTCTGAGTTCTTAAGGAAAGATTTCCAGTCTTTCAGATAACCGAGCTTGTAAAGGTGGTAGCTTGAATCAACAAAACCGCAGTTCTCGTAAGAGTCACTTCCATCAAACCTGTAAATCTTTATGTCAACAAACTTGTTAATCCCAGAGTCAAAGAGTTTCTCGGTCAGCTTCCTCCAGAACTCGTAGTTGGACTCTTTAAGAAAAAGCCTGGTTTTCCTTCCAGTTATCGGTTCTCCATCTTTCAGGAAAAACTTATACCTGAGGTTAACAACAGCTCCAACGCCGCCGTCTTGAGTTCTAACGATTTTCAGGTCAGAATCCTTTACAGGAAGAGTTTTAACGTAGTAGCCCAGCCTGTCGGCAAGGGGTGACGAGAGTTTTGCGCTGTTGAATATGTCTATAAGCCTGTTTATCTCCTTTAAAACGGCGTCTACGTCAACATTTTTACTGGTCTTTAGAGGTTCAAGAGAGGAGTAATAGTGATTCCTGTAGAGGTATCCTCCGTTTCCCTTCAGAAGAGCCGTTCCCGGTTTCAACTTAACAGAGTTTTCTCCGTCGGAAAGGAGAGCTCCGCCGTTTACAACAACTACCGAAAATGTGGCCGACTCAACGTTTAAATCTTTCTCAGGAACCAGAAAAGCCCTGTTTTTAAAAAGACAGACTGCCTGTCCGTCTTCGATTTTTGCAATATACAGAACGTCGTTCTCTTTAAGCTCAATTCCGCTAATAGTTTTCGGTAAGGAGATGACGGCAAACTTTAGAGGGAGCTCCCCCATAACCTTCTCAAAGGGAAAGTTGAAATCGGTATAGTCAAGGTTGACCCAGCCGCCCTCTGTCTTTCCCCAGAAAGTAAAGAGGGAGGTAAGGGGAGCTCTCTCCCCTTCACTCAGCGTCTTTTCAATCTGACCCATCGGAACCTGCCTGATAGAGACAGCACTTGAAACAACCTGAAACTCCTGAGCAGCAGATACAATAGGAAAGAGTAAAACGAGTGCAGATAGAAAGCTTCTCATTTTTCACGCTCCTTGAAAACAAACATCAGAGCCTCCGCTTCAGCAACTTTTTCACCTGAAACCTTCCTCATAACAGCTCTCGTTACCTTAAACCTCTTTCTCTCCTCCTCAATCCAGGCCTCAACCTCAACTTCCTCTCCCACCAGAAGGGGAGAGTGAAACCGAACAGTTATCCTGCCCGTAAGGAAGCGCTCCTCAGCTTCTTGAAGGTAAGCCATAGACTCATCTAAGATGAGAGAAATTATCCCGCCGTGGATAACATTATCATAGCCCTGATAGTACTTTGGAAGTGAAAAGCGGCTGTAAACTCTGCCGTTCTCTCTTTGGAACTTAAGGTGCATACCCCTCGGATTCTCATCTCCACATACAAAACAGTAGTTGTCCCTTTTCAGCTCTTTTCCACTCATAGCAAATGAATTATAGGTTATAAATAGAGGTTGGGAGGTAGAGATGAAGAACAAGGAACTGGCAGACATTTTTGACAAGTGGGCAGATATACTGGAGTTTATGGGAGATAATCCCTACCACATAAGGGCCTACAGGAACGCTGCAAGATTGATAAGAGACCTATCGGAAGACATAGAAGTTTTGGCAAAGGAAGGGAAACTCTCACAGCTTCCAGGAATAGGCCAGAGACTCCAGGCAAAAATCTTGGAGTTTCTGAGAACCGGAAAAATAGAGGAGTTTGAGAGGTTAAAACAGCAGGTTCCCGACACAATTTTCACACTTTTAGACATTCCGGGAGTAGGCCCTAAAACTGTTAAACTCCTCTACGATGAGTTAGGTATAAGGAGTATTGAAGACCTTAAAAGGGCCATTGAGAGGGGGGAGCTCCTCAAACTTCCCGGTTTCGGCCCAAAAAAGGTTGAAAAAATAAGAAAAGGGATAGAGCTCCTTGAAAAGAGCGGCGGCAGAATACTGTTAGGTGTTGCAGTGTTCATAGCAGACAGGATAGTAAACCAGCTGAAGGAACACTCGGCCGTTGAGAGGATATCGGTTTGCGGCTCAACAAGGAGGATGAAAGAGACCGTTGGAGACATAGACATACTGGCAACCGGAAAGAACAACCTTGAGATAATTGAAGCCTTCGTCAACCTGCCGAACGTTAAGGAGATCCTCTGGAAGGGAACAAAGAAGGCCACCGTAATTGTTGAAGAGGGAGAGCAGGTTGATCTAAGGGTAATTGAACCGGAATCTTACGGAGCGGCACTCCAGTACTTTACAGGTTCAAAAGCTCACAACATACACCTGAGAACCATCTGCCTGAAGCTGGGCTACAAACTCAACGAGTACGGACTCTTTAAGGGAGACCAAAAGATAGCCGGAAGAACCGAGGAGGAGATATACAGCGCCCTCGGAATGGACACTCCACCTCCTGAAATAAGGGAGGACACAGGAGAGATTGAAGCAGCACTTGAACACAGACTTCCCCAACTTATCGGTTACGACGAGATAAAGGGAGACCTCCATATCCACTCAAACTGGTCAGACGGTGCCTCAACCATTGAGGAGATAGCAAAAAAAGCCATAGAGATGGGATATAGGTACGTTGCGATAACAGACCACTCAAAGAGTTTGAAGGTTGCAAACGGCCTCTCTGAGGAGGATCTGGAGAGGAGAAACTACGAAATAGACAAACTTAACGAGAAGTTTAAAGGAAAAATCAAAATTCTGAAAGGAACAGAAGTTGATATACTGCCAGATGGAACCCTTGACTACCCCGACGAGATACTGAAAGAGCTTGACTTCGTTGTTGCAGCTATCCATTCAAGGTTCAACCAGGACAACACAGAAAGACTCTTAAAAGCGATAAACAACCCGTACGTAAACGTAATAGCCCACCCAACGGGAAGGGTGATAGGTCAGAGGGAAGGTTATCCTTTAGACTTAGAGAAAGTAATGAAAGCGGCTGCAGAAACCGGAACTGCTCTTGAAGTAAACTCCTACTATAACCGGTTAGACCTGAAAGATGCCCACTGCAGAATGGCTGTAAAGTTTGGAGTGAAGCTGGTTATAAGCACAGACTCCCACCACGTAGACCACATGTGGATGATGAAGTTAGGAGTCGGAACTGCTAGAAGGGGTTGGGTTGAGACGAAAGATGTTGTCAATTCAGGGAGTTTGAGGGAGCTCCAGCGTTTCGTAAAAGAGAAACGGAAAAAGTTCGGCGTTAAGTAGTTGACCCTGAAAAAAAGAGGCTTAATATTAAAGTAGGATTGCAGGTTACTTAAAACCAAATTTTAAGGAGGGAGAGATGTTTGGAGGATTCTTCGGAAGAGGAAGGAGAGGATTTGATCCGTTTGAGGATATGTTCAGGCAGTTTCAGGAACTTGAGAGAATGATGGCTGAGATGATGAGGGGTTTTGGAGGATTTGGAAGGGAGTTTCCCGGCCTTGAAGCCGGCTTTGAGCCAAGGATTGAAATGTACGAAACCCCCGACGAAATAGTTGTTAAGGCTGAAATGCCGGGTCTTGATAAAGACAGCATAGACGTTAAGGTTCGTGGGAATTACCTGATTATAAGGGGCGTTAAGAAGCAGGAGCAGAAAGAGGAGAAGGATAACGTCTTCTTCAGCGAAACCTTCTACGGAGAATTCCAGAGGGTTATTCCCCTTCCTGTAGAGGTTAAAGAGGAAGGAATAGAGGCATACTACGACAAAGGAATCCTTGAGATAAGGCTTCCCAAGGCCGAAACCGCAAGAAAAGAGGTTAAGATCATCGTTAAAGAGCCGGAGGACAAAGAGAAGGGTAAGGAAGATAAGGGAAAAGAGGAGAAGTAAGTTAAGAGAAAATAGAAGTTATCCAGTTAAAGAGTATCGGCCGCCCTTTTGGGCGGTTTTTTATTTTGACAAAGTTGGACTTTAGTTCAATATTTACTGAGAACTATTATCAATTAGATGAAGGAGGTTTATGTCTGAACTGGTTATAATTAGGGAGTGCAATCACCTTGAGCTTAAACCTGGAAATCTGAAGGTTCTTCTGGCCTACCCGGGAAATGAAAAAGTCGGTTTTTCAAGTCTTGCAGTTCACAGAGTATACTCCCTGTTAAACAGTATAGAAGGTGTAACCTGTGACCTCATCTTTGAGGGACTGGAGAGCTCCTACTTTTTGGGCTTACAGCCGAGAGAGTTTGACGTTGTTGCATTCTCAATAACCTATGAAAACCACATATTCAAAGCCGCAGAGCTCCTTTCAGGCTGGGGAATAGAGCCTTTAAGGGAGAGGAGAGAGAACTCTCCCTTGATACTTGGAGGGGGAATAGGCCTCTACTACAACCCGGCACCTTTCCTTCCCCTGTTTGACGCAGTCTACTTAGGGGAAGCAGAGGGAAGAATTGAGGATGTTTTTGGAGCTCTGCGGCAATCTCCAGAACTTGAAACTTTAGAAAAGTTTGACAACGTACTGGTAAGCAGAAATTACCGGTTTTCGTACGAGGGTCTTCTTGTAAAAGAGATAAAAGGAGAGAAAAAGAGGATCTACAGGTCAAAAGTTTTTCCCCATACTCCGTCTCACTCCTGCTTTCTAACCGGAGATGCTGCCTTTAAAGACATGTTCCTGATAGAGCTCAACAGAGGTTGTATAGAAAAGTGCCGTTTCTGCGTTGCAACATACATGGGGCTTCCCTACAGGGAAAAGAGCTTAGAAGTTGTTGAAAAAGAGATAGCTCTTGCATCTAAATACGTTGATAGAGTTGGACTAATAGGTGCAGGGGTAACAGATTATTCAAAGATGGAGGAGCTCCACCAGATTCTCAAGAAGTACAACGTTAAAGCCTCATTTTCATCCCTCAAGGCTTCTTCCCCCTCACCTGCCATATTTGAAATTATCGGTGAGTCGGGGCAGAAAACGGTAACAATAGCTCCAGAAACGGGAAGAGAGGAGCTCCGGTTCGCAATAAACAAAAAAGTTCCCGATGAAAAGTACTTCTCGTTTACAGAGAAAGCTCTGGAAAGCGGAGCAGAGAACATAAAACTCTACTTCCTGATAGGCCTCCCAGGAGAAACAGAGGAAGACATAAAGGCAATTGCAGAGATGACTAAAAAATTCTCAGAAATTGCAAGGAAGTTCTGGAAAGAGAAGGGAGTAAAAGGAGAAATCCACCTGAGCGTTAACCCGGTAATAGCAAAACCCTTTACCCCGTTTCAGTGGTACGGCCTCAACCCAAAATCGGTAATAGAGAAAAAACTGAGGTTACTTCAGAAGGAGCTCCGCCAAATTAAAGGCGTAAAGATGAGCCATGAAAACGTTAGAGACGCCGTGCTTCAGGCAATAGTCTCAAGAGGAGATACAAGAATAGGTGAAGCTGCAATAGTTAGTGCAACAGAGAAAATTCCCTTCAGAAAAGCACTTAAAGAGTTAGGGCTACCTTTTGAGGAGCTCTACACAAGGGAAAGGGAAAAGAATGAGCTGTTCCCGTGGGAAATAGTAGAGAGCGGAATAAACAGGGATTACCTGTGGAGAGAGTACCAGATGACCTATGAAAGAAGATCTTCTCCGGCATGCTTTCCCGGCTGTAAAGTCTGCGGTCTGTGTGAAAAGACCGAGAAGGAAACCGTTTAAAATGGGTAGTGCAAATTTGCAACTCCAAACTGTGGAAAGAGAGGAATAAAACGGAAGTTCCGAATATAATTGGGCTTAGAAGAACCCAGAGAACGGGAGAGCTTTATGCAGGTTTACCAGAGAACCATTGCCAGAGAGGTATCGTTCAGCGGTATAGGTTTACATACCGGTAAAAAGGTAAACGTCAGGCTCGTTCCTGCACCGGCAGATACAGGAATAATCTTTGTAAGAACTGACATTAAGGGTTCTCCTTCAATAAAGGCCTCCCCTGAACACCTGAGCAGGCTCTTTTACGCAACAAACCTTTCAGACGGGAAAGTCAGCGTTCAAACAGTTGAGCACCTTATGGCAGCCCTTTCAGCCTTTGGAATAGACAACTTGTTTGTCTATCTTGACTCTGAAGAACTTCCTATCCTTGACGGGAGCTCCGCCCCCTACGTCTACCTCTTTGAAGAAACGGGAGTAAAGGAACTCTCCAAAAAGAGGAAATACGCTGTTCTCAAAAAGGAAGTTTTGGTTGAGTTTGAAGGAAAGAGAATTCTGGCAGAACCTTCAGACAGACTTGAGATAGACAACACGATCTCTTTCAACCACACGTACAAAAAAGTTCGCCACCAGAGGCTTGTCTATACCCACAACCTCAAAAACTTTAAAGAGATTGCAAAGGCCAGAACCTTCTGTTTCTATCAGGAAGTTGAAGCTTTAAGAGCTGCCGGGCTTGCAAAGGGCGGCAGTCTTGAAAACGCCATAGTTATAGACGACTACGGAATACTGAACGAAGGTGGTCTAAGGCTTGAGAATGAGTTTGTAGCCCACAAAACCCTTGACCTTGTGGGAGACCTTTACATTTTAGGGTATCCGCTCCTTGCAAAGATAACGGCATTCAGAACCGGCCATGCCCTCAACGCTGCCCTTGTCAAGAGAATACACGGAGAGAAGCTCTACGATCTGGTAGAAATGGAAGAGGGAGCAGTAGAGAAAGAGAGAGGTCTGGCTTTTGGAGAAGAAGGAGCTCCCTCACTTAATTAAAAAGTACAAACTACAGATAGG
>JALTBO010000004.1 GCA_027075275.1 Desulfurobacteriaceae bacterium | reverse complement strand
AGCGGCGGGGAAACACCCGATCCCATTCCGAACTCGGAAGTTAAGCCCGCCAGCGCCGATGATACTGCCCGCGGGAGCGGGTGGGAAAGTAGGGCGGTGCCAGGCTTTTTTTTATTTTGATTTAAAAGTGCCGGCAGGGAGCCGGCAGCAAGGGAGTTTATTTGTACTCTCCATAATTGCAGCTTTTTACAAAAGATCCGTCCAGTTCTTCTGGAGCTACAATTACTTTTATTCCCAGTTTTTCTGCCTTCTGACAGAGTTCTTTGAAAGCGTTTTCGTCGTTGATGTATTTGGAATCGTACTCTATGTCAAAAACAGGTTTTCCTTCCTCTATGAAGGGTTTGTAAAGGTTGCACTCGTTGTAGTGGAAGCATTCCTCTGCTATTTCAAAGTTGAAATATTCCTTAACTTCGGGGATTAAATCTCCGCTGTTTTTGAGTCCTATCCAGAGGCCTAACTGTTTTGCCTTCTGGCTTAAGAATTCTACGTAGTCAATAGCATCTTTTTCTGTAAGGTTGAATCCGCTATCTTGGTTGTAAACGTCTATGTTGTCTGGATCAATGCCGTCACATCCTTTATCTTTGGCAAGTTTGATCCTTTCTGCCATTATCTGACGGACTTTTTGGTTCCTTATGTCTAACCACCTTTCGCCTTCCCATCCATCTACTTTTTTTCCTATGGCTTCTTTGGGGAATTGATCAGCATCTGGTCTCCAGTTTTCGTATGTTCCTGCGCTGAAGTAACAGATGACTTTTTTTCCTTCTTCTTTGAGTTCTTCTATCTGTGATTCAGAGGTATCAAAGAGATCTACGTCGTATACAGAGGCAGGAATGTCTGTTCTCAGGTCTGTGTCGTCGTTCTGAAGTTGGATGTAGAAGGTATCTTCTGTGGTGAGCTGGGGACAGGGGGAAAATGCTCTGTCTAAAGAGGGTTCATCTTCAGGTTTTATTCTGTTCTTGTCGGAGATGTTTCCGCACACTTTTGCCTGGGGTAGTCTCATTATTTTGAGTTCGTATAGCTGGTTGCCGAATATGGCATTTTCTATTACTGAGTTGTAGATGCCGTCGGTATCTTCATCTCCACCGAGTCTTATTCCGGCTCCTTTGTTCCCAAATACGATGTTTCTTTCAATGGTGTTTTCGTTTCCTCTTACTGATATTCCACCGACGTTTTCTAATTTGTTCTTTGAGCAGAGGTTGCTGTAGATGTAGATATTTGTTGAACCTTCTTTTACGTCTACACATTCGCTACCGTAGGTTATTATTGAGTTGTGGTGGATTGAGATGTTGCTTGATCTGTCGGGCTGGTCGGCCTGTTCTGGAGCTGTTCCGACGTAGATACCTTCTCCGTTTGTTCCCTTTCCGAATTTGAAGTTCTCTAAACCGCAGTGGCTTATTTTGGAGAATGCTATTTCTGAATCTTTTGTGTATTTGAACCTTACACACTCTCCCAGTGCGTTTTTGAGGTAGAGTCCGTATACTCTTATCCCTTTCAGATACCTATCCGGTGTTCCATGGATGTAGAGGAGTTCGTCGTGGTAGCAGTTTTTATCCTGACAGGGAGCGAAGTGACCGTCTACCACTAAGTTGGCAATGGTTATGTAACTGTTGGTTATCTCAATTTCCCTGCCGCGGGGCTCGTTATTTCCTTTTATGTTTGCTCCTGGCATTCCGGCTATTGTTATCGGTTTTCCAGGTTTTCCGTCTCTTACTGTTTTTATGTTTTCTCTGTAGGTTCCAGGCATGAGTACTATTGTGTCTCCGGGCTGAGCCCTTTTAAGGGCCTCTGATATGTGTTTTAAAGGGTGTTTGTAGGAGCCGTCGTTTGAGTCGTTACCTTGTTTGGGATAGACAAAGATTAGTTTTCCTCCGCCGTAGTAAGGGGGAGCTCCCGCCTTTACCTGAACGGCAGAGCTTGTGGTTAGGGCAACTGAAAGAAGTGCTGCTGATAGTAGAGCTCTCATTTTCCCTCCCTCAATTTTATGTTTTGTAATTTATGTTAATGTTTAACAGTTCTTCTTTTGTTAATCAATTTTAATCTTTTGGTTTCCCTTGACTTTCAGTTGGAGCAGACTATTTTGTTTTATGCCGGGGTCTCCACAACGCCCGGAGGGTGAACCCCGCCAGGCCCGGAAGGGAGCAACGGTAAGCCTGAAGGGCGTGTGTGGTAAGGCTCCGGCTTTTCTATTTGTTGAGAATTAATGAGAGAGCTCTCGTTACGTTCTCAATTAAAGGTATCACCTCTGAGTAGTTCATTCTTTTAGGACCAATTACTCCTACAACTCCGCTGCTTCTGTATCCTACGTTAAATTTACCTAAAACGAAGCTTATTGAGGCAAGAGGTTCCGGTTCTATTTCTGAACCCAGTATAACGCTTATGTTCCTCTTTTCGTTCAGGAATTTTCGCAGGACTTCAAGAAAGAGTGTTTTTTCTTCAAGGAGTTCAAGAACCTGTTTTAATCTTTCGGCGTCTCCTGAAACCATATTGACTATGTTGGAAGTTCCCTGAACTTCAAGGTAGTTGACCTCATTTAACGATTTGAGTATGTGTGAGCTTATTCTGAAAGTCAGCTCGGATATCTCCTTTCGCAGGTTTTCTATTTCCTCTACCAGTTCTTTTTTGACCTGTTTGAGGGTTTTTCCTTTGAATTTCTGGGTAAGGAGTCTTGAGATTCGGGAGAGCTCCCCTTCAGGGATAGAAACTCTTACAACTCTGTGGAGAACATAGTCGGGCTGGAAGTTTACAACTATGAGTATTTTGTCTGAGGCAACTTTAAAGAGGGAGATATTCTCTACGGTAAGGTTTTCTGTAAGGTTGGCTCCGAATCCTATGTACCCTGTATTTAACTGTATGAAGTCAAGAACTTTTGCAAGGATCTCGTCCCAGTCCCATGCTTTTTCGTTTCTTAAGAAGTCAATAAGTCGGTTAACAAGAGTTTCATCTTTCTCTCCTAACGCTAAGAAAAGGCTGTTTATGTAAAGTTTTAGCCCTTTATCTGTAGGAATTCTTCCTGCAGAGGTATGTGGCTGATACAGAAAGCCTTTGTCTTCAAGGTCAGCCATAACGTTTCTTATTGTTGCAGGACTGAATGGAAGGGAGTATGTTTTCTGAAGCGTTCTTGAACCAACAGGTTCTCCCTCTTTCAGGTAGAGCTCTACGATTTTAAGCAGTATATCCCTTTCTCTCTCTGTTAGCTCTTTCCTCAATAGTGCTCCCATACTGCCGGTGCTATTCGGTTTACTGCTTTTAATATATAACCTAAAAACCCAGTTCTAAGTAGGTATCTTTATACTTAACGTATCTGAGAGCATGCTCCTTCAGGTGTTTAATCTCATCTTCAGAGAGCTCCCTTTTAACTTTTGCGGGAAACCCCATTATCAGTGAGTTGGGAGGGAATTCTTTCCCTGGTGGAACTAAAGTTCCGGCAGCAACTATGGAGTTTTCGTTTATAACGGCACCGTCTAAGATTATGGCTCCTATTCCTATCAGGCAGTTGTCCTTGATTGTGCAGCCGTGAAGTTTAACAGCGTGACCTATTGTTACGTAGTCTCCTATTACTGTTGGGTGGGTTTGGTTTGTTACGTGAACTACCGTTCCGTCCTGGACAGAGGTGCACTTTCCCACCTTTATGTAGTTAACGTCTCCTCTTAAAATGGTTCCAAACCAGATGGAGCTGTCGTCTCCTATCTCAACGT
>JALTBO010000003.1 GCA_027075275.1 Desulfurobacteriaceae bacterium | reverse complement strand
GTTTCAAGAGACCTGTTTGCCTTTATCAGAGTTTTCAGTATCTCAATGAGAAGGTGGAACTTCTCCAATGCGGAATTTCCCCCTATTGTTTATAATTCCCACTGCACCAACGTAAGGGGTAGAAATTATGGCTACAGATAAAATTTCCCATATCAGAGATGAGTTTACCAACAAACTGAAATCGGTTTCAACAACTGAAGAGCTTGAGAAGTTAAGGGTTGAGTATATCGGAAGAAAGGGAAAGGTAACGCAGCTTTTAAAAGAAATTCCAAAACTCCCGCCTGAAGAGAGAAAGGAATTTGGTAAGGCCTGCAACGTTTTAAAGTCTGAAATTGAAGAGGCTATAAAAGGAAAATTGAAAGAGCTGAAGGAGAAAGAAAAGAGAGAAAAGTTGGAGAAGGAGAGGATAGACGTAACCCTCCCTGGGAGAAGGAGAGGGCTGGGAGCTCTCCACCCTGTAACAAAAACCCTGAAAGAGATAGTGCGGATATTTACATCTATGGGCTTTACAGTTGCAGAAGGGCCGGAAATAGAGACAGACTTTTACAATTTTGAAGCCCTTAACATTCCTAAAGGCCACCCGGCCAGAGAGATGCAGGATACCTTTTACATTTCAGACGATATAGTTCTCAGAACCCACACCTCTCCCGTTCAGGTTCGTGTAATGGAGAAGCACCAGCCGCCGATTCAGATAATTGCCCCGGGAAAGGTCTACAGGAAGGACGCAGACGTTACACACACCCCAATGTTCCACCAGGTTGAAGGGTTAATGGTTGACGAGAAGGTTACGTTTGCAGACCTTAAAGGAGTTCTTGAGGTCTTCCTGAAAGAGATTTTCGGTTCAGATACAAAAGTCAGATTTCGTCCGTCGTACTTCCCCTTTACAGAGCCCAGTGCAGAGGTTGATATCGGCTGTGTAATCTGCGGCGGTAAAGGGTGTAAGGTATGTAAAGGAACGGGCTGGCTTGAGATTCTTGGCTGCGGAATGGTTGACCCGGCAGTTTTTAAAGCCGTTGAGATAAATCCTGAAGTTTACCAGGGATTTGCCTTTGGAATGGGCGTTGAGAGAATAGCAATGCTCAAGTACGGGATAGACGACCTCAGACTCTTCTTTGAGAACGACCTGAGATTCTTAAGACAGTTCAGAGGAGTTTAAGATGAAGATAACCTACAACTGGCTGAAGGAGTTTATTGATATAGATGACCTCTCTCCTCAGGAGGTTGCAGACATCCTTACAGATGCTGGAATAGAGGTTGACTCTGTAAGGTATGCTGCAGAAAACCTTGAGAAGGTTGTAACCGGGAGGATTACCGAAATAACAAAGCACCCAAACGCCGACAGGCTGAGGATCTGCCAGGTTGACGTTGGAGATACTGTTCTCCAGATAGTTACGGGAGCAGACAACGTTTACGAAGGAGCCGTTGTTCCCGTTGCTCTCCACGGCTCAAAGCTTCCAATTGGCGTGAGGATAAAAAAGAGTAAACTGAGAGGCGTTGTCTCAAACGGGATGCTCTGTTCTGAGGAGGAGCTTGGACTCTCTGAGAGCTCCTCTGGAATTATGATACTTCCCGAAGATACGCCTGTAGGGAAAGATATCAAGGAAGTTTTAAGGTTAGACGACTGGATTATTGAATACGAGATAACGACAAACAGGCCAGATGCCCTCTCCGTTCTTGGAATTGCGAGGGAGCTCCGGGCAGTCCTCGGAAGGAACATTAAACTCCCTGAAACTACTTATGAGACAGGAGATTTTGAGGCAAAAGATGAGGCCTCTCTGGAGGTCTTAGACCCTGCAGCCTGCCCAAGGTACGAAGGTTTTGTCGTTAAGGGAATTGAAAACAGAGAATCCCCTCTGTGGATGAAGGTTCGCCTCTACTTGGTTGGACTGAGGCCGATAAACGCCGTTGTTGACGTTACAAACTACGTTATGTATGAACTCGGCCAGCCGCTCCACGCCTTTGACCTTAATAAGCTGAAAGGAAAAGAGGTTGTTGTCCGCCGTGCAAGAGATGGAGAGAAAATAGTTACTTTAGACGGCGTTGAGAGGGAGCTCTCCAAAGACGACCTTGTAATAGCAGATGCTGAGAAACCTGTAGCCATTGCCGGGGTTATGGGTGGAGAGGAGAGCGGAACGGACTTTAACACAGTTAATCTCTTTTTAGAGTCTGCCCACTTTGACCCAATGACCGTAAGGAGAACCTCAAAGAGGTTGGGCCTTTCAACAGATGCCTCCTACCGGTTTGAGAGGGGAGCAGACATTGAGGCCTGCACCTTTGCGGCAGAGAGAGCTCTCCACCTGATCCAGAAGCTCACCGGCGGAAAAGTGGCAAAGGGTAATCTCTCTTTCTACCCGAAACCCTACACTCCAAAGGTTATAGTCTTCTCTCCCGAAAAGGCCGTTAAGCTCTTAGGAGTTCACATACCTGCAAGGAAGAGCGCTGAAATCCTCTCAAACCTCGGCTTTACCGTTAAGAAGGAGCAGGACTACCTGGTGGTTAAAGTTCCCTCCTGGAGGAAATACGACGTAAGCCGTGAAGTTGACCTTATTGAGGAAGTTGTCAGAATCTACGGAATGAAGAACGTTGTAAGCACCTACCCCCTAATGCACTCTGAGGTTGAGAGGAACTTCGGCTACTTCATGGTTGAGAGGATAAGGGAGCTCCTTTCCGACTTAGGCCTCAACGAGGCGATAAACTACAGCTTCATAGGGGAGAAGCTCTACTCAAAGTTCGGTCTTTCAGTTGATAAACTGGTCAGAATAAAGAACCCTCTCTCTGAAGAGTGGGTCTACATGAGGGATTACGTCTTCCCGAGCCTCGTTCAGAACGCCGTTAACAACATAAACAGGAACGAAAAAGACGTTTTCCTCTTTGAGGTTGCGAAGGTATTTGTTCCGAGCGTTGGGGAGCTCCCCACAGAGAATCTCAGGTTAGGGCTGCTCATCACCGGAGAGGTTCCTGAAGGCCTGTGGAACAGGAGAGAAGTTGACTTTTACGACCTTAAAGGGATTGTTGAAGCAATTTCAGAGTTCCTGAAAGTTCCACTGGAATTTAAGGCAACAGGCACCTACAGTTTTCTCCACCCGGGGCAGTCTGCTGAAGTTCTTCTGAACGAAAAACCGGTCGGATTTATCGGGAAGCTCCACCCGGACGTTAATGAGGCCTTTGACGTCAAAGAGGATATTTTTGTAGGTGAAGTTAATTTAGAGGAGCTCCTCAAAGCTTCAGAAGAGGTAAAAACAGAATTTAAGCCTATTCCAAAGTTCCCACCGGTTATGAGGGATATTGCCGTTTTAGTTGACAGGAAGACTCCGGTTGCAGAAATTGAAAAGGTAATAAGGGAGAGTGCAAAGTTCCTTGAAAAACTCGTCCTCTTTGACGTTTACGAAGGTGAAGGCATTCCTGAGGGTAAAAAGAGCGTAGCCTTCTCACTTACCTTCAGGGCGCCCGACAGAACCCTTTCAGACGATGAAGTTAACAGAATTTTAAGTGTTATAATAGATTCGCTTGGTAAAATTGGTGCAAATTTAAGGGGTTAAGAGGAAGATAAGGTGAGTTTACCGCAAACTGTTGAAGTTGTTATCTCGGGAAGGAAATTTAACATAAAGACCGATAGAGACCCGGGTTACGTTAAGAGGCTGGCCCAGAAGCTTGAGGAAATGGTTGAGAAGATAAAATCGGGCAACAGCAGGGTTACGTTTGA
>JALTBO010000002.1 GCA_027075275.1 Desulfurobacteriaceae bacterium | reverse complement strand
TCGCACTTTTTGACAAGGAGCTCCCTCGGAGAGAGCTGTTCTACAAGGTGAGTTTTAATACCGTGCTTTTCAAGGTATTCAAAGATTGCTGTTGTTATTGCGCAGTTTATAACTCCCTTATCCTCAAGAACCTCTTTTTTAGCTCCGTCAAAGGCGGTTGTATCATCTTTGAAGTAAACAACAACTAAATTGTCACTGTCTGTTGCGTAAACAGCTTTTGCCTTTCCTTCGTATAACTTCTCTCTCTTTTCCATCTCTCCTCCGGAGATTGTTTCCCTAATTATAAGTTATTGTCGGGTGTATAATAATTTGCTCTACAACCTTTGGTAGAGAGGAGATATGAAGGAGTTCTGCGGAGTTTTCGGGATATACAACAACCCTAACGCTGCCTACTACACCTATTTGGGGCTTTACGCCCTTCAGCACAGGGGTCAGGAGAGTGCCGGTATTGCAGTAACAAACGGTCAGAGGATAACCTATCATAGAGATTTTGGTCTTGTCTCCTCTGTTTTCAGCGATGAAAGTTTGAAAAAGCTTACAGGACATGTTGCAGTTGGACACAACAGGTATTCAACTTCCGGTGCTTCAGATTCTCCCGACAACATTCAGCCCATAGTTGTTTCCTACAAATACGGTCAAATGGCAATAGTTCATAACGGGAACCTTGTTAACGCTCTGGAGCTTAGGGAGAAGCTGGAAGAAGAAGGGTCAATTTTCCGTGGAACTACAGATTCAGAAGTTATTGTTCATTTAATTGTAAAGTCTAAGGAGAAAAAGTTTCTGGGAAGGCTTATGGATGCCCTTTCAAAGCTGAAAGGAGCTTACTCCCTCCTCGTTATGACAAATAAAAAGCTCATAGCCATCAGAGATCCGTGGGGATTCAGACCCCTTTGTATGGGAGAGCTTGACGGAAGCCCGGTCTTTGCCTCTGAAACCTGCGCCTTTGACCTTATAGGAGCCCGTTACATAAGAGACGTTGAGCCCGGAGAGGTAATTCTTATTGAGAACGGTCGTATGGAAAGCTACAGAA
>JALTBO010000001.1 GCA_027075275.1 Desulfurobacteriaceae bacterium | reverse complement strand
ACAAATAACAGAGCACTGAAGATATTCATCTCTCCCTCTTAAAGCTTACACTGCCAATTATAACTGATGTTCAAGGGTTTTCCTTAATTTCTTTAAAGCTCCCGTTTTTATCTGAGAAACCCTTGAAACAGAAACCCCCAGAATTTCACTTATAGACTTAAGGTCAAGCTCCTCAACAAAAATAAGCTGAAGAACCAGCTGTTCCTTTTCTGAAAGCTGAGATATGGCAGAAGCCAAAATCTGTTTTGCCTCATCTTTCATAACTAAATCTTCAGGATCCGGAAGGTCAGAGATAAGCGTATCCTTTACAAAGTACCTCTCAGAGTTTCCAAAGAGCTTCTCCTCTATAGAGATGAGAGTGGCAACCTCCTCTTTCAGTTCAGAGACTTCCCCGTTTTTCAGTTTCTCCCTTACGCTTCTTGGAAGGAAATCAAGTTTTCTAAGGTAGTCTAAGATTTCACCCCTTATTTTTATGTAAGCATAGGTTGAGAACTTTGCTCTGTTTGAGTCGTACCTCTCTATGGCCTTTATGAGACCTATAACTCCGGTATTGACCAGCTCGTCAAATTCCACAACCCCTTCAGGGAGCCTTCTGAATATCTTATTTGCAACTTTCTTCACAAGGGGAAGATGCTCTATTACAAGGTCTTTTTTTGATTTTGTGTACATTAACTACCTTCCTTGAAGAAACGAATTAGTCTCTTTATAAAGCTCTCCTTCTCCTCTAAAAGAGCCTCTCCCGTCTCCAGCTGAACTATCTTCCTGAGTTCAAGGGAAAACGGATCTGAAGGGTAGAGGTGAACCACAGGTTTCCCGGAATTTAAAGCCTCTTTTAACCTGCAGGAATGGGGAAGAATACCTGCAAGCTTTAGCCGGAACCCTAAAAACCTTTCAACTGAGGTCCTGAGTCTCTCAAAGGTTTCAAAACCTTCGCTCTTTGACAAGGCAGAGTTAATAATAACTTTGAAAGATGAGTATCCGTAAACCTTGTAAACGCTCTTTATGAATGCGTAGGCGTCTGTAAGAGCTGTAGGTTCAGGAGTAGTTACGACGTAGGTTTCTGAAGCTGCTCTTGTGAAGTTAACTGTAAAACGGGAAATGCCTGCTGAGTTGTCTAAAATGATGAAATCGTAGCTGTCCATAACCCTATCTAACTGAACCAGTAAGTTTGCGGCCTCGTAGGACTCTAACTCCTCTAAAGAGTCTATTCCGGAAAAGCCTAAAACAACGTCAAAGTTGTAAACACTCTGAATGACCTCTTTGAGGGAGCTCCCCCTCAAAACCGCCTTCAGGTTCTTTGAAGGATCAAGCCCCAGCAGAAGGTGAACGTTCCCCAGCCCTATGTCACAGTCAAGAAGTAGAACTCTTTTCCTGAAAACGTTGGCAAGGGTATAGGCAAAGGAGGTTGAAACGCTTGTTTTCCCAACACCTCCCTTACCGCTGACAAAGGAAAGGACCTTACACCTACTACTTCTGTTCTTCTCCCTCACAAGCTCTATTAACTTCTCTGCCTGCTTCTCCATCAGCCTCCCAGTAAAATATCAGCTATTACCGAAGGTGTCAAAAGCTTAATATCTTCAGGAACTCTCTGGCCCGTGCTCACATAAGAAAGAGGAAGTCCCGATTTCACTCCCACGTTAACCATAACGCCAGGTCTTGAAGATTCATCTATTTTGGTAAAGAGGAGAAAATCTACCGGGAAAAAGCTCCTGTACCTGTTTACAACCTCCATAGCCTCTTTTGTATCGTAATTACATGAAACCAGAAGAACGTACTCTATAGAAGCTCCCAAAACGGAGAGAGTAGCCTTTATCTCTCCCAGTCTAAAGTAGTCGTAGTGGCTTCTGCCTACCGTGTCTATCAGTATAACGTCTAAATCCGATAGGTTCTCCACTATCTCCTTCAATTTTCTCTGGTCTGTGGCAACGTAGAAAGGAACGTTAAGTATTGAAGCGTAAATTCTCGCCTGCTGGGTTCCCCCAACTTTAAAGGTATCTGTAGAGATAACGCCAACTTTAAGCTCCTGCTCTATGACAAACTTACTGGCAAGCTTGAACAGGTTTGTAGTCTTCCCGACTCCCGTAGGACCTATAAAGGCAAAAATCCTCTGTTTTCCTCTCTCAACTTTGAGCTCTCCGGTAAAGGAGAGCCTCTCGTTAAAGGCATTTATAAGGGCCTCTTTAAAGGTATTGGTGTTGAGGTCAAGTTTTTCTGTCTCTATATCCAGACCGCAGGAAGATTTAACCAGCTCAACTGCTATATCTGGTTCAACTCCCTTCTTAACCAGCAGGTTGATAAGCTCAACAGCATCTCCGGTAAACTCGTCAAGCTGAGGAATTATGCAGGGAGCTCTATCCTCAAGGTGTTCAGGAACAGAAGGAACGTGAATGTGCTGTTGAGCCGGGATTTTTGAAACGTTCTCTTTGAGGGTTAGAAGGAGTTCCTTAACCTCCCTCAACTCCTCCTCAAGTCTCTCAACCTCTTTATTCTTCTCCTCTTTCTCCTCCCTCTTTGTTACAAAGAGTTTATAACGCCTCCTCTTAAAGAAGGGAATTATCCCTGGAACCTTCTCAACCTCGTAGTAGAGTATCTCAACATCTCCAAGCTCTTTCTTTGCCCTCTCAATAAGGGCATCTAAATCCTCTCCTTCGTAAACCTTTACACTCATTTTCCGTCAACCACCCCAACAATGTTTAACTGAACTCCCGGCTCAACTTCAGCGTAAGAGAGAACTGCAACGTTGGGAAGATAAGGCTCAAGAATCATTCTGACAAAACGCCTTACAGCAGGAGACGTAAGGATAACAGGAATGAGCTGCTGTCCCAAAAAGTGACCAATCCCCTCTGAAACGCTCTTAACAAGGTTCTGGACAAAGACCGGATCTAAAGGAGGAAGATAACCGTCGTTTTCCTTAACTTTCTTCATTATATACTCCTCAGCTTCAGGAGAGAGAGAAAGGGCTGTTAGAACGCCGTTTTGAGCGTAGAGACTGGTAATCAGACGGGAAAGAGACTGCCTTGCAAACTCTGTAAGAACGTCAGGATCCTGCGTCTTCTCAATGTTGTCTGCAACAGACTCAATGATTGTTAGAAGATCCTTAA
Source organism: Desulfurobacteriaceae bacterium (assembly GCA_027075275.1). Taxonomy (GTDB): domain Bacteria; phylum Aquificota; class Aquificia; order Desulfurobacteriales; family Desulfurobacteriaceae; genus Balnearium. The sequence continues at coordinate 43,858 of JALTBO010000001.1, read as the reverse complement.
CGGGAATCCCCTCTTTCAGAAGGTTCTGAACAACCTTTGTCAGAATTCCGTAAGAAACAGGTTCCGGAACCATATCCCTAACAACAGGATATCGGGAGGCCAGTTTTGTAACCATCTCTTTAATGTCTGCACGGCTGACAATCTCGTGAGCGTGTTTTTTAATAACTTCAGATAAGTGGGTAACTATAACGGTAGGAACATCTACGACCGTATAACCTAAAAGCTTTGCCCTGTCTTTCTCAGAGTCATCAACCCAGTATGCAGTAAGGCCAAATGCCGGTTCCTTGGTAGGCTTGCCCTTTACCTCTCCCCTTACACCTCCAGTATCAATTGCAAGGAACTTGCCAGGCTCTACCTCACCCTTTGCAACCTCAACGTCCCTTAGAAGAATCCTGTACTCGTTGGGCTTCAGCTCAAGGTTATCCCTTATATGAACAAGGGGAATAACTATTCCCAGCTCTTTAGCAAGCTGTTTTCTTAGGTTCTTAATCTTTTCAACGATCTCCCCTCCCTGACTCTCATCAACATAAGGAATCAGCGAATAACCTATCTCAAGGGTTATAGGCTCAGGCTGAACTATCAGATCCTCCGGTTTCTCCTCTTTCCCTTTTTCTATAAGCTCCCTGGCCTTCTGCTGAGCCTCCTCAAACTCCTTAACAGTTTCGTACTTATAGACCATATAACCAACAGCAGCAACAAGAGCTGAAAGGAGAGCAAAGGGAAGTGTAGGCATTCCCGGAACTATACCGATAATAAGTAAAATCAGGGCGGCCATAAACAGTGGTTTGTGGTACTTGGTCAGCTGTTTGAATATCTCGTGACCGAGGTCTGTCTCTGCTGCAGCTCGGGTAACCATAAGACCTGCAGCTGTTGAGGTAATAAGAGAAGGAATTTGAGAAACGAGGCCGTCTCCAACTGTAAGAATTGTGAAGGTTTTAAGGGCATCAGAGAAACTCATATGGTGTTGAACCATACCTATTATTAAACCGCCGATAATGTTTATTAAGGTAATAATGATACCGGCTACAGCATCTCCACGGATAAACTTTGAAGCACCGTCCATAGCTCCGTAGAAGTCAGCCTCACGGGCTATCTCCTCTCTCCTTCTTCTGGCCTCCTCCTCATCTATAAGGCCGGCATTCAGGTCTGCATCTATGCTCATCTGTTTACCGGGCATTGCATCTAAAACAAAGCGTGCAGCGACTTCTGAAATCCTTTCCGTTCCTTTTGTAACAACGATGTAGTTTATTACGACTAAAATGGCAAAGACGATAATTCCCACAACGTAGTTGCCGCCAACAACAAACTGACCGAAAGCCTTTATAACACTACCGGCTGCATCTGGTCCCTCGTTCCCGTGGAGAAGAATTCTTCTGGTTGTAGCCACGTTGAGGGAGAGGCGGAGAAGGGTTGCAAGGAGGAGAAGGGAAGGGAATGAGGAGAGCTCCAACGGGTGCTTAACGTAAACCGTTGTCATAAGAATAACTAAAGAGAAAGAGATACTAAAAGTAAGGAGAATGTCCAGAAGAAGCGGTGGAATGGGAAGTATCATGCTGGCCAGAATAGCCAGAAGGAGAATAACAAAAATAAGGTCGGAGTACTTATAAACCCGCGAGTAGTACAGGGTTAACGAGTCTTTCATTAACCTCCCTCTCTCCCGTAAGCTTTCAAAACCCTGCTAAACATCGGTTCAAGGCTCTTTCCTAACTCCTCACCTATCTTCTGGGAGAGCTCCATACTGAACAGGTCGTGATAGAGCCTTGATGCGAAACTCCCCTCAGGAGAGAAAAGACCTTCCGGCATAGACTTTTCTGCCTCTTTGAGGAACTGGTTAACAAGGTAAACTTCAAACTGTTTAACCGCCTCTTTTCCACTCTTTATACCCTCAATCTGAGCAAGGTCCCAGTAAACCTCTGCTTTACCAACTCCGTCTATCATCTCCCACCCTACATAACTATCAGTTTCGCGTGAAGCTTTCCTGCAGCCTTTATTGCCTGAATGATCGCTATAAGGTCGCCCGGGGAAACACCCAACTGATTTAAGGCCTTTACAAGGTCTTTAAGGGAAGGGGAGTTAATGGCAAATATTCTGCCGTGTTCCTCAACAACCTGAGTTTGAACGTTTTGAACGACTTTAGTCTGACCGCCGGAGAGTGGAGGAGGCTGGGAAATAACGGGAGTCTTTGTAACAGAAACGTAAATGTTCCCGTGGGAAACGTAAACAGGAGGGTCAATCTTAACGTCACCGCTCATTATCACCGTGCCTGTTTTCTCGTAGATAACAACAGTTGGTTCAGGATTTGTATCCACTTTTAGGTTTAAGACCTCAGAGATAAACTGAACCTTATCAACCCCTGGAGGATAGTTAACCTTAACAGTTGCAGAATCTACTGCCTTTGCAATTTTCATCTTAAAGTGGCTGTTTATCTTTTCAGCTATCTCACTGGCAATGGAGAAATCGGGAGAGTTTAAAGTAAGAGTTAAATCTTTAAGCTGAGATAGTTCAAAGGGAAGAGGCCTCTCAACAATACCTCCGTTTGGAACAATACCAGCCGTGGGGAAGTTCTTCTGAACCTTACCGCCCCTGTTTGACTCGCTGTAACCTCCACCAGTTGACACAGGACCCTGAGCAAAGGCGTAAATTCTCCCGTCGGGACCCATAAGTGGGGTTCTGATAAGAACTCCGTTGGCTATGCTCTTTGCATCTCCCAAAGAGGCTACCTCAACGTCAAAGGTCATTCCCGGCTTTGCAAAAGGGGGAAGTTTTGCTGTCACGATAACGGCAGCAGCGTTTTTTGTTTTTATAGCTTTAGGGTCTATATAGATTCCCATCTTCCTGAGCATGTTTGCAATACTCTGGAGGGTAAAAACGCTGGTAGTCCCATCTCCACTACCGTTTAAACCGACAACAATTCCATAACCAGTAAGGTAGTTAGGCCTTACTCCTTCAACGTTAACCAGCGTTCCTATCTTTACCTCTGCCCCCAGCGAAACGGCTGTAAAGAGGAAAAAGAGAAGCAGAAACTTTAAAACAGCCATGTTAACTCCTAAAACGGCCATATTTTCTCAAGGAGTCTTGCCAGCCAGCCCGGTCTCTGGGAATTGTTAAAGTAGCCTTTCCCGTTGTACTCAACGTACATATCGGCCACTTTGGAAGAAGGAACAGTGTTGTCGGGACCTATATCACTGGGACGGACAATTCCGGATATCCTTAATACCTGAACGTCGTCGTTTATCCTTATAGTTTTCTCTCCTACCACAAAAAGATCCCCATTAGGGTAAACCTTTACAACTCTTGCAGAAATTGTGGCTATAAGTTTGGCGTTCCTGCTGGTAGAACTCTTACCACTGAAACTTGTAGAAGGAGAGGTGGAAAAACCTAAGAGGGGATCTTTGCTCTTACCGGGAAAGGGTTTTCCAAAGACTTTAGGTTTGTTGAGATTTATGTTGTAAGAGCTTTTCTTACCGGAACTGGTTTTTGCAGAGCCGACCCCTGAAAGGTTCTCGTAAACAGCAATGGTAACAACATCTCCAACGCTGTGGGCCTTGGGATCGGAAAACAGATTGCCGCTCCCGGTAAAGAGTGAACCGGGAGACACTATTCGCTCCTGAGCAATGGGCTTCGGCTCTTTAGGAAAGACAACTACCTCCTTTTTTTCCTCACCGCACGAGAAAAGGAGAACTAACGGGATACAAACTCCACCAATCCATTTCCAGTAACTCTGCATAGCAAAACTTTTCCGGTAGATGGGTTTTTCACCTTTATTATATTCCCCACAACGCCGTCCTGTAGTGCTATTCCAAGGAGCTCCACCCTTATAGCTCCACTCCTGTAAACCACTCTAACAGGCTGATTTCTCCTTACGGCAAAGTTAGGAATAATTCCGCTTTTTGTTATAACGTCTCCCGGCAGGAAATCTCTCCTTGCCGTAGCTCCAACGATAGAGGAAATGTTGTCTGTTCCTCCTCTGGCCTTACTCTCAACCACACTTTTCAGTGAAACCTCATCAGAAGTAATAACACTTCCCCGTGGAATGGGTTTCACGGCAACAACCACCTTTACCTTTCTCTCAACCCTGACTGGAATCCAGAACTTCTTTACAGTCTTCCCGTTAACTGTTATCTCGTAGACAAACCGGGCGGAATTCCGGCCCAGGTAATCAAGAGACAGATGCTCCTCATACCTGTTGTAGGGAAGTTTTACGTTTAAGTCGGGAACGGAAATCACCTCGTACTGAGGATAGTTCTTTTTAAAAAAGTTCTCTATCAGCTTCCTGATGTGGTCTCCGTCAATAACCAAACAGACAGAAGTTATTGAAACCCTCTCTGCCCCTTTTATAGCTATCTCCTTTACAGAGATACCGTTCTCCCTCAGGTAATCGGCTATTTCCCTTGCAATATCCTCCTTTGAGATAACCCTCTCTCTGCAGGGAGGTGGTGAATCGACAACTCTTATGGAAGAAAGGAGCTCCTTCTCAACAGAAGTTCCCTTAATATCTGCAATTTCTCCCAGTGTTACTTCCTGACCGGAAACACGGGAATGGCCCCTAAGAAAAACCTCTGCCCCGAAAGAGACAGGAGAGAGCAGAAAGAAGAGAAAAAGGAAAAACAGGTTAACTCTTAAGGCTGGCAACAGTTCTAAGCATCTCATCGGCAGCTATTATCCCTTTAGAGTTTATCTCGTAGGCTCTTTGAGCAACTATAAGGTTGACCATCTCCTCAACAATGTTTACGTTTGACGCCTCTAAAAAGCCCTGAGTAAGCTTTCCAAAGCCGTCTGTGTTGGGATCTCCCTCTATCGGCTCTCCGGAAGCGTCGGTCTGAACAAAGAGGTTTCCACCTATAGCCTTCAGGCCGGCCGGGTTCATAAACCTGTAGAGCTTTATCTGGCCCACCTCTTCGGTTACCTCCTGACCACCGGAATTCCTAACAACGTAAACCTTTCCGCTGGGTGAAATTGAGATGCTCACAACCGTTTCTGGAGATGAGATCTGAATGTTTGGAGAGAGCCTGTAACCTTCTGGAGTAACGAAGTAGCCCTGATCGTCAAGCTGAAAGTTTCCAGCCCTCGTGTAGGCTTCTCCGCCTCCGGGGAGCTCTATCTTGAAAAAGCCGTGTCCCTGAATGGCAATGTCCAACGGTTTGTCTGTCTTTATTAAGCTTCCCTGAGTAAATATCTTGCTGACGTCTGAAAGCTTTACACCAAGGCCTATCTGAATTCCTGAAGGTACCCTGTTTTCGTCGGAACTCATAACCCCCGGGTCTCTGATGTCCTGGTATATCAGGTCCTCAAAGTTAGCCCTTGATTTCTTAAAACCTACGGTGTTAACGTTTGCTATGTTGTTTGAGATAACATCAAGGTTTGTCTGCTGAGCTTCCATTCCAGAAGCTGAAGTCCAGAGAGCTCTAAGCATATCTCCCTCCTTTAAACTTTTCCTATCTCGTTGCTCTTAAGGTTCAACTGATCAAGACCTCTTATGAGATTCCCGTATATCTCAAACCTCCTCTGGGCCTCTATGAGCCTAACCATCTCCTTTACAGGGTTCACGTTTGAATCCTCTAAATAACCCTGAAGAACTGCAGCATCTGTAGCCATTGGCTGCCCATTTCCGGCGTAGTAGGAGTTTCCTAAAGGTTTTACAGAGGAGAAATCAACTATCTTTAAAACACCTACCTTTCTATCTCCATCGTAAACAACTCCGTCTTCCGTAATGGTTACTTTTGACTCACCCCTTAAAACTATCTCCCTATCGGATATATCTAAAACCGGATTGCCGTTTGCATCAACAAGTGTTCCGTCCGGCCCTATGAAAAAGTGGCCGTTCCTCGTATAAACTTCACCGGCCTTGGTTTTCACTGCAAAGAAACCTCTGCCTTTCAGAGCAACGTCTAACGGGTTCCCTGTTTTCCTGAGAGCTCCCTGCTCCAGCACAACGTCTGTCCTCTTGAACCGGGGGAAAATGAGCAGGTTATAGCTGTCTCCTCTGTTCCTGGGAATGTGCTGGGAAAACTCCTCCATAAGGATTCTCTTAAACCCGGGAGTGTTGACGTTCGCTATGTTGTTTGTAACGATGTCAAGCTGTTCTTTGGCCCTCTCGCTCCCTGAGGCAAGTACGTAGAGAGGTTGAACCGTAAGCGCCATAACTACTCCTCAATAAGTTTCAGTCTCTCCTCCGGCGTTATTATCTGAACTATCTCAACGCCGTAGTTATCCTCAACTTGGTAAAGCCTGCCCTTTGCAACCAATTTTCCGTTTATCTTTATGTCTACCGGCTCATCTACAAACCTGTCAAGCTCAACAACGCTGTTTGAGTGAAGCCTCAGTATCTCTTCAAGTGTCAGCTTCGCAGAACCTATCTCAACGCTTATTTCAAGGGGAATGTCCTTTAAAAGTTCAAATTCCTTATCACAGTTCTCTCCCTTTTCAGAGGAAGGGGCTTCTGTTTCGGAGGGAGCTCCCTGCTGCTTCAGAGCCTCCTCCCACTCTTTTGCCAGATCTTCCTGACCCTTTTCTCCCTCTTTACTCTCCTCCTGCTGTTTCAGGGCCTCTTCCCACTCTTTCGCCAGTTCCTCCTGACTCTTCTCCCCTTCCTGCTGCTTCAGGGCTTCCTCCCACTCCTTCGCCAGCTCCTCCTGGTTCTTCTCCTCCTCTGCCATCTTCCTCTCCGTTTATGAATTTGTAGACAAGGGCAGCGTACCTATCCTTAACCTTTCCCATCTTCGCCAGAAACTTAGGACTGTCTTCAACGTAGAGCTTCAACAGGTCTTCTCTGCTCACTCCCAGGTCTATCCTATCTCCCACCTTCCAGGAGAGTACCTCTTTCATCTGGAAAATCTTTTTGGCAAGCTCAAGGGAAACTCTTAACTTCGTTTTAAGTAGCTTCTTCTGAAGGTGTTCTTCCCAGACCGGATCTTTTTCTGCAAAGAGGGATTCTGAAAAGATGAGCTCCTTTATCGGCATAAAGAGCCCCTGAGGGAAGCAGAAGAAAAAGGGAGCCTCATAACCGTCAATATCCATACTGCATTCAACAACAATAACCTTCTCGTTTCCCGAAACTATTCTGGCAAGGGCAGGGTTCAGCTCTATTCCACGAAGTTCCAACGTAACAGGGTAAACGTCCTGCCATACCTGTTCAAAGGTGTCTAAAGAGAGCTTAACAATATCCTGAATAACTCTCATCTCAAGTTTTGTAAACTCACGCCCCTCTATCTTGAAAGGCTCTGCAGGACCTCCGAACATAACGCTGATAATGACAAAAACCAGACGGGAATCAAGAACAAAGAGGAAGTTCTCCTTAAAGGGCCTCATTGCAACTATGCTGTAGCTTGCAGGCATGGGAATTTTCGCCATAAATGACTGGAAACGGGTTATGTAAACGGAATCTTTTGTCACCATACCTATCTGGGGAACGAGCCCCCTCACCCGCTCCCTGTAAATCTTGACCCACCGTTCAAAGAGGAGTTCAAGACCTGGAACGCCCCCTTTCTTTATGTGCTCTACCTGGTCAAAGTCAAAGGGGGCTACCTTTTTCTCCTCTTTTTTCTCTTTTTTACCGCCACCTAAAAGGGCGTCTATCTCCTCCTGAGAGAGGAACTCCTCTGCCACAGAGCCTCCTAAATGAGCTCTTCAGAGCCGCCTAACTCTATTTTCCCTTCTTCTGCCAGTTTCTTGATTATAGCAATGACCTTCTTACGGGCCCTTTCTACGTCAGACTTTTTAACCGGTCCAAGGGCTTCAAGATCCTCAAGGAACATCTGGGCAGCACGTTTTGACATGTTGGAGAGGAATTTGTCAAGGATTTCCTGGGGAGCTCCCTTAAGGGCCAGAAGCAGGTCGTTCTTATCAACAGCTTTGAGTATCTCTATAATCGCCCTGTTGTCAAGCTTAATAATATCTTCAAACTTGAACATCCTCTCTTCAATTGAATCGGCAAGGGATGGGTTCTCCTTCCTTATCTCGTCAAGGAGCTCCTGAGCAACCTCTTTAGGCAGGTTGTTAACAATTTCAGCTGCAATGTCCAAACCGCTCAAGGTCTGCTCTTTTCCGGCACCGATACTTGCAAGCTCCTCTTCAAGGGCTTCCGTAACAATCCGTAAAGTTTTCATTGAAATCTTTTCAAGCTGGGCAAGTCTTTTTATTACTTCCTCTCTAACGTTCGTAACTCCCAACCGTTTCGGAAGGTACTGGATAACCTCAGCAGCCTTCATGGGGGGAAGCTGGGAAAGAATAATGGCAATTATCTGCGGGTGCTCTTTCTCTATAAGCTTTGCTATAAACTTGGCATCCATCTTCTTCAGTTCTTCAAATACAACTTTGCCAGACTCAGAGAGCATGGTCTCTTCAAGGAGCTCCTGTAGCTTATCAGGTGGCAGAGCTTTCTCAAGGAGTTTTCTCAGTTCATCGGGAGCTGTCCTCAAAGGTGCAATCTCAGAGAGTTCGTCGTAAGCTTCCTTAATAACAAGCTTCACCATATCCTTCTTAATAGTTCCTAAAGAAAGAATCGTTTTGGCAATACGGGTAAGCTCATGCTCCCTCAGGTTTTTTATAACGTTAACGGCAACGTCCTCAGGCAAAGAGAGAATAAGTATCGCAGCCTTCTGAGCTCCTGTAATCCTCTCCGTCCTGTGTTTTTCTTCTCCTTTCTTAGCCATAACTCAGTCAGTCCTTTTTATGGCTGAAGTAGAGAGCTAAAGCCAGCATCAAAACGCCGGCAGCAAGGTACAAAGTCTGAATGGGAGTTTCATACCTAATGTGAATTGCGTACTTGAAAAAGGTAACGATAAGAACCATTAAAACAACTTTGGCCAGTTTCTCCTTCAAATCGTCAAGGTTGTGGATCGCCAGAATCTTGCTTGAGTTTTCATCGTTCTCAGCTTCATCTATCTTGCTGATAAAGAGCTCGTAAAGCCCCAGAGAGAAAATGATAAGAACCGTTGCAATAAGGTAGAGGTCAATAGCACCAACAATAGCTCCTACCAGTTCTTCATGTTCCTGTTTACTCAGGTGAAAACCATGGGAAAACATACTACGAATAGGTTCGTATATCTCGTAAGAGGCAACAACAAACAGACCAAAAGAGGCAAGAAGAGAGAAGAGAACAGCAATAATAACCATCCAACGGGTTCGCCACAGGAAACCCTCAAAAAACCTTTCAACTATTTTCATTACTTAGAATCCTCCAAAAACTGCGTGCTCAACGTAGAAAAGGAGTATAGCCGTTATAACTGTAACAGCTGCAACAGGAGTTCCGTACTTCATAAACCTGAAGAAGTCTATTTTGTAGCCGTTTCTCTCTGCGATATCAGCAGTTACAATGTTCGCAGAGGCACCTATAAGGGTAAGGTTACCTCCCAAACAGGCACCTAAAGAGAGGGCCCACCAGAGAGGGTCCATCACAGAACCCATCTGCATCTCCATTCCCTTCAGAACAAAAGCCATAGACATGGTAAAGGGAATGTTGTCAACAAACCCTGAAATAAGGGCAGAAACGAAACCGACGAGGATTATCCCTTCGTGGATATTGTTGCCAATGGCCTCTATTAACCACTTTGCGGCTATATCAAAAACGCCGTTAACTTCAAGGGCACCAACAACCATAAAGAGACCCATGAAGAAGATGAGGGTTGTCCACTCAACCTTTTCCAGTATCCAGGCGGGAGAGAGACCGCTGATAAAGGCAAGAATCGTAGCCATCATTAAAGCAATAACTCCCGGCTCAAGGCCGATATCGTGACCTACGATAAAGAGAACAATCGTTATTAAAAAGATACTTACCGACTTTTTCATAAGCTTCCTATCTAGGAGCTTTTCATCAACCTTTCCAGAGAGTATATCTTCAAGCTCCTCTGCAGTTGCCTGAGCCTTCAGAAACCCGCCCTTAGCCATCATAAAGTGCATAACGGCAAGGCCTAAAAGGAAAGCCAAAATGGCGTAAGGAGCAACTTCTTCAAGGAAATCGTTAAATGTTTTTCCGGCAATACTTCCAATGATAATGTTGGGCGGGTCACCGATTAAAGTTGCAGTACCGCCTGTGTTAGATGCAAGAACTATGGCTATAAGGTAGGGAATGGGATTGAGTTTCAACCTTTCGGCAATGTTTATCATAACAGGAGCCATAAAGAGAACGGTTGTAACGTTGTCAAGGAAGGCTGAAAAGAAAGCTGTAAGAAGAGAGAAAACCCAGAGAACCCGTGTTGGTGAACCTTTCGTTATCTGAACAGCTTTTGCCGCAACGAGGTGGAAGAAACCGCTTTTACCCATAACGGTAACGATGTTCATCATTCCAAAGAGAAGCAGGATAGTGTTCTGGTCTATAGACTCCCAGGCTTTTTCAGGGGTTATAACGCCGATGACCAGAGCCAAAGAAGCTCCTATAAGGGCTGCAATGGTTCTGTGGAAAAACTTTTCAAGGAGTATCATGGCGTAGGTTAAGATGAAAAGAAGAACCGAGAGCTCCGCAAGTTCTGTTTTAGTTACGTGGATGTGAAAAGCCTCTAACAGTCCCCCTACCGTCTTTGCAGCCTCACTTCCGTGCTCCATCACTCCTCCCAGCTCTTTAGTAGGTCTCGGGCAGTTTTAACTCCGCTCTCTGTAACCTCTCCCGAGAGCATAACAGAGAGCTCCCTTACTAATTCATCTCTCTCCAGAACCCTGATGTTTACGTCTCCTTTAGAGTTTCTCTCTAACTTAAATACTCTATCTGCTGCCGCAACAACCTGAGGCGAGTGGCTGACGGCAAGAACCTGCTGCCTTTTAGATATCTCCCTCAGCTTTCCGGCAACCTTCCGTAGTATTTTACCCGACATTCCTGCATCTATTTCATCAAAAACCATTGTTATGTCGGGAAAAGAGATGAAGCTGAGAACCGAGAGGAGAAAACGGGAGAGCTCCCCACCAGAAATTGACTCTGAAAGTGGAGAAAGAGGCAGTTTCGGGTTGCCGGAAAACAGGAAAGAAATCCTTTCAAGCCCGGAGGGAGAAGGTTTCCCGAGCTCCTCAAAGCTTACTTCAAACCGGGCACTTTCAAGACCCAGCTCGGAGAAGGAGTTTTTCAGGTACTCCTTGAGTTTTTCAGCCCCCTTTCTCCTCCTCTCAGAGAGCTCCCTTCCCAACCTATAGAGAGCCCCTTCAAGCTCCTTTACCCTTTTCTCTGCCTGCTCAAGCTCAAAGGTAATATTCTCAAGCCTTTCAAGCTTCTCCCTGGCATTTCTTAAAAACGCATTTACCTCATCGTAATTTGAACCGTACTTCCTCTTTAAACGCTCTATCTGGTAAAGCCGGTTCTCAATCTCCTCTAAAGAGAGCTCAGTCTCCGGAGGCTCAACCTCCCTCTCTATTTCGGAAACGATACTCTCTATCTCAAAGTAAGCAGTGTTGAGCCTATCAAGTATCCCAGGGTAGAGACTGCTCTTCTCAAACTCTCTGATAACTTCCGCTAACCTGTCTAAAACGGAGCCCTCACACTCGTAGAGAAGGCAGAGGGATTTTGACCGGAGCTCCCTTATCTGGTCAACCCTCTCAACTTTCTCTTTCAGCTGTCGCAGTTCCTCCTCTTCACCGGGCTGAAGGTTAACTCTCTCTATTTCATCAATCTGAAACTTAAGAACATCAATCTCCCTGTCTCTAAGCCTCTCCTCCTCGCGAAGTTTCTCAAGCTCAGCCAGAGATTCAGTATAACGGGAGTAAACCTCTCTGTACTCCGAAAGCAACTCATCGTTCTCTGAAAAGGTATCAAGGAGCTGAAGTTGAACAGAAGATTTAAGGAGAGTTATTCCCTGTCTCTGAGACTGAAAGACGAAAAGAGGAGAAACAACCGCTTTAACCTTCTCCTGCGGAACTCTCATACCGTTGAGAAAGTAGCGGGAACGACCTCCGCAAATCTCCCGCCTGACACAAATTTCATCACCGTTCAGACGAAAAACGGCCTCAACAAAGGTTCCATCAGAAACAAAAGGAAGCCTATGACCTGTAAGGAAGTTTATGGAAGATAGAAGAAGGGACTTTCCCGTTCCGGTTTCCCCAACAATAACGTTAAAGCCCTCTGAGAGTAAAAGCTCACCTGAAATTGCTCCAAAGTTATGAAGGCGGAGTTCCTCAAGCATATCAGGACTCTACGAAGTTCCTTATCTCTCTAAGGAGCTGGTCTCTACCTTCCCGGGTTTTTGAGGAAAAAGGTATCACTTTAACCGACGAGTCTTTAAATGCCTCTCTTATCTTCTCCTCCAACTTCGCTCTCTCTCTCTTCTTCAGCTTATCAACTTTTGTTGCAACAACAACGTAAGGAATTCCGTAAAAGTCAAGCCAATCTTTCATCTGAACGTCTTTTTCGGTAGGTCCGACCCGTGAATCTACAAGAAGAAATACCCCTTTAAGCCTATCCCTCTCTTTCAGGTATCCCTCTATCAGTTCCCTCCACCTTTTCTGCTCCTCAAACGGAACCTTGGCAAAACCGTAACCGGGAAGATCAACCAAAAAGAAACGGTTGTTAACGAGGTAGAAGTTAACAGAACGGGTCTTCCCCGGTTCTGAGCTCACTTTTGCAAGTTTAAAGTTGTTAACTAGAGTATTAAGCAGAGAAGACTTCCCCACGTTTGAACGGCCAACAAAGGCCACCTCGTTGTAGGGAGTCTGGGGAAGATCTTCAGGCCTGTAGACAGTCCTGTAGAGTTTAACCTTCTTTATCTTCATTACCCCTCTTTGAGGAGCTGATCTATAGCCTTCCTGAAAAGCCCTTCATAGGAGGGGGCAAACCCCACTTCGTAGTAGCGGATAAAGCCTTTTTTATCTATTATGAAGGTCTGAGGAATTGAATCAAGGCCTGTAATCCTTCCCGCATACTCATCCCAGGCCTTTTCAGTTGAAGGCCCAACAAGGTAGCTGACTCCCATCTGTTCAACGAAGGGCTTTAGCTTTTGGGGGGGAGCTCCCGCGTAGTCAACAGACAGGCCGATAACAATAACCTTCCCTTTGTAGTCTTTGTAGATTCCGTCAAGAATGGGCATCTCTGCCCTACAGGGAGGACAGTAGGTTCCAAAAAATTGAACAACAACAACCTTTCCCTTAAAGTCAGAAAGGTGGTGAACCTTACCGTTTACGTCTGTGAAAGTAAAATCGTAAGCTTTAACACCCTGATTTTCAGCCTTTTTGGAGCTCACAGTGCTCTTTTCAACAGGCTTTACATTTGTAGACTCCTTCTGACAGCCGGAAAAGGCCAAAAGTGAAAAAACAAGAGTGGCGGTTAGAAGCTTTCTCATCTTACCCTTCCTTCTCCTCAAGGTATTTGGTTGCAGACATCGCAGCAACGGCACCATCGGAAGCTGCAGTTACAACCTGTTTTAACGGCTTATATCTTACATCTCCGGCGGCAAAGAGGCCGGGAGTCTTCGTCTTCATCTCCTCATCTGTAACTATAAAACCTTGCTCTGTTGTCTCAACAAGGTGAGCAACAGGAGCCACATTGGGTTCATTGCCGATAAAGATAAAAACACCGTCTACCGGAAGAACGCTCTCTTCCCCTGTGACTGTATCTTTTAGAGTAACAGACTCAACAAAATCTTTTCCGTTAATGGAAACGACAACTTTGTTAAGAACCGGCTCTATCTTCTCGTTTCTCCTAACTCTATCCTGAATAATTTTTACAGCTCTAAACTTATCCCGCCTGTGTATCAGGTAAACCTTACTTGCAAACTTCGTCAAGTAGAGGGCTTCTTCTAGGGCAGAGTCTCCTCCGCCAACCACTGCAACGGTTCTATCTTTAAAGAAGGCACCGTCACAGACAGCACAGTAAGAAACTCCTCTCCCTACAAACTCTGCCTCGCCTGGAACGTTCAGTCTTCTTGGAGTTGAACCGGCAGCCCAGATGAGGGTCTTTCCTCTAAACTCCTCTCCAGCTGCCTTAACAACGAAAATCTCTCCGTCTAAATCAACAGATTCAACAGGTTTACCGTTTTCTATTCTGGCTCCGAACTTCTCAGCGTGCTGGCGGAACTTCTCAGAAAGCTCAAAACCGGTAATCCCCTCATAGAAACCGGGGTAGTTCTCTATCATCTCCGTTATGAGAAGCTGGCCGCCCGGCATCATCTGGTCTAAAACCAGAGTATCAAGCTGTGAACGGCCAGAGTAAATGGCGGCAGCCAGCCCTGCAGGACCGGCTCCGACTATCAGAACGTCTTTTACCATCAATTACTCCCCGATAACACGTTGAATCATGTTTTCAAAAACAGCCTTTGGCTGAAGGCCAACTTTTACGTCTGCAACGTCTCCGTTAACAAAGAGCATAACGGTAGGAATTCCCCTGATACCGTACTGCATTGCAACCATTGGAAGTTCATCTGTGTTTACCTTAACAACTTTAACTTTTCCGGCATATTCCTCTGCAAGCTCCTCAATTGTTGGAGCGAGCATTCTGCAGGGTCCACACCAGGGTGCCCAGAAGTCAACTAGAACGGGAATATCTGACTGGAGAACTTCCCTTTCAAACTCCTCTACAGTTCTAATCTCTTGAGCCATTATCAACCTCCTCTTTTAAAAGTTGCATTATTTTAATAACTATCGGCTTCTCTATCTTATAACAGGTTTTTACACCGTCTTTTCTGTAAGAAATGATACCTGCAGTCTTCAGTATGTTAATGTGCTGAGATACTGTAGGTTGAGGAACACCAAGCTCCTGCCAAATGTCTTTCACACACTTCTCACCGTCTGAAAGGTACTCAACGATCTTCACACGGGTAGGGTGTGACAGGGCTTTAAAAATTTCGGCTAACTGCTCCTCCTTCCCCAAAAATGCCTCCTCTCAAAGTTTGAGCGAATTGTATCATAGTTAATATATGATGATTCCTGCATACCCTACAACCTGACTGTAGTCGCCCGTTACGTCTCCGGAAGTCCTGTACATAACCAGCTCAGCTCCCTTTGCTCCGAGGAGTTTCGCTGCAACAATACCAACGGTGGCCGGAATGACACCGCACATTGAAATGTTATAGCTGTGAACCCTTCTGTAGAGTTCCTCCGGGTCAAGGTTCAGTATTGCATCTATTGCGAGGGAATCAAGTTTCTCTGCCGTCTGCTGTGAAACGTAGTGGGAAAAGTCTGTGCTGATTACTATGAGCGAATCTCTCTCCTTCAGGACTTCTGCAAGGGCCTCTCCTGCGGCCACGCAGTCTGAGTAGGGAAGGTGCTGAAAGACAACCGGAACGATAGAGAGGTCTTCTCTGTAGCCGGAACAGTGCTGCAGAAACGGAACCTGAACTTCTAAAGAGTGCTCGTAGATGTGGGCAGTTGGATCCGGCTCGTAAGGGTAGCGTTCAACAAGCTCAGAGACAATTTCGCCGTTTACCGGAACCTCTCCAAGAGGGGTAAGCCAAACACCTTCAGGAAATACGGAAGCAGGTTTCCCAAGGCCTGTATGGTTTGGACCCATAACAACGCAGTCTGCCGGTATCTCCACTCTACTGTAAGTCTCTCCAGCAACTTTACCCGAGTAGATGTAACCTGCGTGAGGAACGATAACGGCCTTTGCCTTTACCTTGGGGAGCTCCCTCCTGCAGAAGGAGTCTAAATAGAGGCGGAGCTCCTCAGCCGTTCCAGGGTAGAACTGACCCGCTACTGCCGGATACCTTACCATCTCTCCCTCCTTTAACCTTTATCTTTCCGATTCTTAAATATAGTTATCTTCCTTTACCAAATCTGCCAAACTATATTTAGTGGTGCAAACTCCCCTAAAGGAGTGTCTTATGAGAAGGATAATGTTCAAGTCAAAGATCCACAGGGCTACGGTAACCGGTGCCGACCTCAACTACGAAGGAAGCATAACCATAGACAGTGAGCTCTTAAAACTTGCAGACATCTATCCCTACGAGAAGGTTGACATATACAACGTGACAAACGGAGAGAGATTCTCAACCTACGTAATACCGGGAGAGCCGGGAAGCGGAGAAATATGTCTGAATGGAGCGGCTGCAAGGAAAGTTCAGAAGGGAGATGTGGTAATAATTGTAAGCTACTGTGAACTTACAGAGGAGGAGATAAAGGAGTTCTCTCCAACTGTAGTTCTGGTAGATGAGGAAAACAGGCCTGTTAAGGTGAGCAAAACGTCGGGAGGACTTTTAGTTTAAGAAGGGGGCGCGAAGCCCCGAACTACCTTTCAATCTCTCCAGATATGAACTTATCAACCAGCTCTTTAGCTTTCCAGTCGGGATACTGAATAGGTGGGTGCTTCATAGTGTAGGAAGAAATTGAGTAGAGAGGACCTGAAATCCCTCTGTCCATAGCAAGTTTTGCACATCTTATAGCATCTATAGCCGAACCGGCACTGTTTGGAGAGTCTTCAACAGAAAGTTTCAGCTCTATGTACATGGGAACGTCGCCAAAGAGCCTTCCTTCAAGCCTGATGTACGCAATTTTGTTGTCCTTCAGCCAGGGAACGTAGTCACTGGGGCCAATGTGGATATTGTTGTCGTCTATTGGGTAAGGAATGAGGGAACGGACAGCCTCTGTCTTTGAAACCTTTTTAGTTTTAAGCCTCCTCCTCTCAAGCATGTTGAGGAAGTCTGTATTTCCACCGAAATTAAGCTGGTAGGTTCTGTCTACTGGAACACCCCTATCTGCCATAAGGGTTGCAAGAACCCTGTGGGTTATAGTTGCGCCAACCTGAGACTTTATGTCATCACCAACTATAGGAAGACCTTTCTCTTTAAACTTCTGCGCCCACTCCTCATCTGAAGCTATAAACACAGGAATGCAGTTAACAAAAGCACATCCCGCCTCTAATGCACACTGAGCGTAGTAGCGGGTAGCCTCCTCGGAACCAACGGGTAGGTAGTTGACAACAACTTCAGCTCCGCTCTCCTTCAGCACTTTAACAACGTCAACAGGTTCCCTGTCGGCAGGAACAAACCTCTGGTCTTCAGGATACTCAAGCATATGCTCTGCAAAACCGTCCATAACGGGGCCCATCTGAACTTCAACACCCATCTCTGGAACATCAGGATAGAAAACTTTCGTACAGTTAGGCTTCTCAAAAATGGCTTTGCTAACGTCTTTTCCAACCTTTCTGGCGTCTATGTCAAAAGCCGCAACAACTTCTATGTCCCAGGGCTTATAACCCCCAATGTCGTAGTGCATAAGGCCGGTTATCTCTTTCTCGCTCTTATTTCTGTAGTAGTAGATCCCCTGTATCAGCGAGCTTGCACAGTTCCCTACTCCCACAACGGCCAGTTTTACCTTCTTAGACATTTACTCTCCTCCCGAACGGTACTTTTTGGAGAGCTCCTTAAACTCTCCTATTTTCCTCTCTAACAGATCAAGAATCGGAATCATCTCATCAACTATCTTCGGAAAGTTCTCAGCAAGAGATTCTACTACATCGTGGATAACCTGTTCCCTCTCCTCATCGGAAAGGTATTTTCTGTTTTTAAGCGCATCTTCTATGAGGGCCATCTCAAGGAGCCCAAGGGTAAGGAGAAGAGGATTAATCTCATCTGCCTTAAACCTCTGCTTTAAAAACTCAACAACCTGCTGGTAGTTACTGTCGGGCCTGCACCTTCCAAGCTCAAGGTTAAGCCACAGGTCTGCAGCCCTACAGGCAAGCCCTTTTATCCCTTTCTCGTCAATCTCCATTCTACTGCTCCAGCTCCATTAGTTTTACTTTAGCTATACCTGCCTCAGGAGTTCCCGGGTATTTCTGAATAACTTCCTGTAGTATCTGCTTAGCTTTGTTCATATCTCCCATTCCCCTGTAGCAGAGGGCAAGCTTGAGCATAGCAGCAGGAACTTTGTTTCCATCAGGGTACTTATCTATTACCTGCTGGAAGTACTTTGCTGCAGTTTCGTAGTCGTTGTGGGAGTAGTATATCTCTCCTATCCAGTAGAGGGCGTTGTCTGCAAGGTCGCTGTCCGGATACTGCTGAACCAACTGCTGAAAGAGCTGCTCTGCTTTATCAAAATCTCCAGCTTCCATGGCGTTGAAGGCCTGACGGTAAAGGTCTTTAGCACCGGCCTGAACAACCGGCTGGACCTCCTGCTGTTTCTGCTGGGTAGAGGGAGCTCCCACTGTAACCTGAGAAACAACACTTTTCAGCTGTTCAACTTCTTTCTTCAAGTCGTAAATGTTCTGTTCGTTAGTGGCGACCCTGTCTTCTACCTTTGAGACCCTCTCATCAAGGCCGTTCACTCTTTTCTCGTTCTGAGAGACCTCTGCCTTAAGGGCTTCAACTTCAGCCTTTAAAGAGGAAACATCCGTTGTTTGCTGCTGGACAGTTGCACAGCTAAAAGAGGCAAGTGACAGAAGGGCTATTCCAATAAGTTTTCTCATCTACTCCTCCCCAAAATTAAGGTTTTTTCTCTCAAGTTCTTCCTCACACTCCCTAACGAGCTCATCTATGAGCTCCTTAACGCTGTACATTCTGTTAACTCTTCCAACGTTGCTTCCGGAAAAGACCAGACCTCTCTCTACATCTCCGGAAACAGACTTGAGAAGGACGTCTGCAATACAGTATATAGAATCCTCACCCGAACAGGTTTTTAAACAGTTAAAGGGACACTTATGAGGGATTCTGCCTTCCCTTTCAAGCCTTTCTGTAAACGGATTCCTGACGGCGTGGGCAGGCATTCCTACAGGGCTCTTTATGTAGATGGAATCTTCCGGTTTCGCCTTAATTATGTAATCTTTGAACTCCTGAGCAGCGTCACACTCGTAGGTGGCTATGAAGCGGGTAGCTATCTGAACACCCTTTGCCCCCATTTCAAAAGCTCTCGCCATGTCTTTACCGTCAAAAATTCCACCTGCAGCTATAACTGGAATATCAACGGCTTCAACTATTGAAGGTAGGATATCCCAGAGGTTATCCATCGTTCCAAGGTGTCCGCCGGCGTCTCCACTTTCAACTATCACTGCGGCAGCTCCCAGCCTCTCTGAAAGCTTTGCCCCCTTAGGTGTCGCAACTATTTCTACTAAAGGCATATCAAAGGTATTGCAGATTTTAAAAACATCTTTCCCAAAGCCCGCTCCCTGAATTATCAGATCTGCCCCAGCATCTATGGCAGTCATAAGAAGCTCGTAGAAGTGGGTAAGGGCATACATTATGTTAACGCCAATTATTCCGTTGGGAGCAAGCTCTTTTGCCTTTCTTATCTCCTCTGCAAGCTCGTGGGCGTAGTGGTAGGGTTTAAGCCCAACTTTTTCTACCTCAATCCCTTTACAGGTTGTCTTTTTAGGCTTTGACCTGTCCTTCTCGTGAAGGAGAACTGCAGAGATTACACCTATTCCTCCAGCGTTGGCAACTGCAGAGGCAAGCCTGTGGAGGGAAACTTTTGCTCCCATCCCACCTTGAATGATGGGATACTTAGGTTCAAGGTGTTTAATTCTGAGTTTCGGAAGTCTACTCATCAATCTCCTCTATCAGTTTTTCTATACTTTCTCTATCATCTGAAGATAGAATTTTAAACCCTTTAGAACTTAAAAGCGCAGCGGTAACTCCCATTCCATCTTTCAAGTCGTCGCCCTCAAAACGGTATATTTTCTTTACGCCACAGGAGGGACTTTTCTCTTTCAGAATACAAGCTATACAGCTTTCTCTGAGGAGCTCCGCCACATAAAGGGTCTCATAGGCCCCTCTGAGAAAGTTCTCGGTTACGTCTAAATCTGAACCGTCAACCGTTTTAACCTTCGCTTTTCCGGAAATAACCGAAAATCCATCTCCTTCTGTAATTTTGGCAGGAGGTCTTGGAGTTGGAAGTCCTCCGAGCTGCTCCGGGCACACAGGAACAGCAGCTCCTTTTTTAAAAAGCTCAACTATAAGAGGATCTCTGTTGTTCCCTCCGTTATATTTGCAGTTAATTCCTAAAAGACAGGCGCTAACTATCACTCTTTTCATCTCTTACAACTACCTCGTGAAACGGCTCTTGTGATAACTTTTCTGCAACTTCTAAAATATCCTTAAGTTCCACATTTTCTATCTCTTTAAGGAACTCCAAATCGTAACTGTAACCCTTCCCTAAGATCTCCCAGAAACCCAAATACCAGGCTTTTTTCCCTCTCGTCTCGTGGTCAAGCAAGTAGGTCCCCCTGAAGTAGTGCTTTCCCCTCTCTATAAGCTCCTCTGTAATGAAAGAGTGAAGACGGGAAATAATCCTGCGGAGCTCCCCCCTTACCACCTCCTCTTTTTCAGGAGAAGTTCCTATGTAGATGAGGAGTCTGCCGGTATTTCTCCTTGAAGGATAGAGGGAACCTGTTGAGTAGGCGAACCCCCTTTTCTCACGGAGCTCCTGAAAGAGCACCGACCCTATCCCTTCACCAAGAACCGTGTTCAGCAGTTTGTAGACGGGATATTGAGAGTTCAGAACCGAAGGAGCATTAACAGCAATAAGGATAAAGCTCTGAGCAGAACCTTTTCTGTGAACAATCTCCGTTTTAGGCTCAGTTATCTGACAGTCAAACTGCCCTACCTTTACAGGCTTAAGGAGAACTGTTTCCAACTCCTTTAAAACTGCATCAACTCCTCTCAGGTCTCCACAGAAGGAAACAACAGAACCCTCTGGTACAAAAGCCGTCCTGAACCACTCTGAACACGTGTCAACGGTAAGTGAAGAAACACTCTCCTCACTTCCGTAAGGCATCCTGCTGTAGGGAGCTCCTCCGTAGGTCAACTTCATCATCGTTTCGTAGGCAAGGGTAAAGGAGCTCTCCCTTTTTGCCCTAATAGAAGCAAGAAGTGATGCCTTTTCAACCTCAAAGCTCTCTGCGAGAAAACCGGGATTTAAAACGGTTTCTGTAAGCAGAGAGATGTAGTCTGACGAGAAATGGGAAACAGACTGGAACCGGAGCTGTGAGTAGTCAACAGATACCTCTGGAGAGAAGGGAGTTCCCATCTGCTCCTGCAGCGAGTAGAACTCATCAGCCGCTCTCTTTAAGCTCCTCTTAAAAGCTGTTCTAAGCGTAAGAAGGGTGATCCCTCCAACCGGATCGAGGGAAGAACCACCCGGCATAAAGAGAGCTCCCGAAAGTATCTCAAACCCCTTCTCCTCTTTCAGCAATACCTTAAGGCCGTTAGAGAGAACAACCTCTTTGACCATCAGAAATCCTCTAAAGAGGGAACTACTGGAAGCCGATTATAGTCTGCCCCCTCAACGATAACCCTCCTCCCCTCTACCCTTACCCTACCATCTACAAACCACTTAACGGCCTGAGGGTATATCCTGTGCTCCCACCTCAAAATTTTCTCAGAAAGGCTTTCCGGAGTATCGTCGGGAGAAACAGGGACAGCGGCCTGAATCACAACCGGCCCCGTATCCACTCCTTTATCAACAATGTGGACAGTAGCTCCCGAAATCTTCACCCCGTAGGTAACGGCCTGCCAGTGGGGTTTTAAGCCGGGAAAGGAAGGAAGAAGTGAAGGGTGAATGTTCAATATCCTGTTGGGAAAGGCCTCAATGAAAACTTCAGAAACGATAAGCTTATAACCGGCCAGACAGACGAGGTCAACTTTAAGGTGTTTCAGTATCTCAACGAGGCGCCTATCGTAGTCTTCACGGCTGGGAAAAGAGAAAGGATCAACAAACAGCCAGTTAACGCCTAACTTCCGGGCTCTATCAACAGCACCAGCACTTCTCCTGTTAACAATAAGAGCTACAAGCTCCCCTTTTATCTTCCCTTCCAGAAAAGCCCTTGCAATAGCTTCAAAGTTGCTCCCCCTTCCGCTGGCTAAAACAACCACTCTCATTCTATAACTACCTTTCCCTCCCCTTCTGTAATTTCACCTATCCTGTAAACCTTTTCACCGGAACACTCCAGCATGGAAACAGCTCTATCAGCGTCTTCAGGTGAAACAACAAGAATATAACCAATTCCCATATTAAAAGTTCTGAACATCTCACTCTCGGGAACGTTTCCCTCTCTTTCAATAAACCTGAAAACAGCAGGTACTTCCCAGGTTCCCTTTTTAATAACTGCATCAACGCTCTTTGGAAGAACTCTCACAAGGTTGCCGGGAATACCGCCACCAGTAATGTGGGCCATCCCCTTTACCCTTACCTCTTTCAGCAGGTTAAGAACGCTTTTAACGTAAATTTTTGTAGGAGTTAGAAGAACCTCATAGACCTTACCTCCAAGTTCCTCAACGTAGTCGTCAATCCTGAGATCTAAAATTTCAAAGAAAAGCTTCCTCACAAGGGAGTAACCATTACTGTGAATACCAGACGAGGCAAGGCCTAAAACCACGTCTCCCGGTCTTATCCCCTCTCCGGTTATGTACTCTTTCCTGTCAACAATTCCCACGACAAAGCCGGCAAGGTCGTACTCCCCTTCAGGGTAGAAGTCAGGCATCTCTGCCGTTTCTCCACCTATAAGGGAACAGCCTGCAATTTCACAGCCCTTTGCGATTCCCTTAACAACGTCTGCTGCAACGTCAACAGAGAGTTTTCCAGTAGCGAAGTAATCAAGGAAAAAGAGAGGTTTTGCCCCGACTGTCAGTATGTCGTTCACACACATGGCAACAAGGTCAATGCCTACCGTATCATGAACGTTTGCCATCTGGGCCACTTTCAGTTTTGTTCCAACGCCGTCGGTTCCTGAAACCAGAACGGGCTCGGAGTAACCTTTGGGAAGGAGATAACCTGCTCCAAACCCTCCTATCCCGGCCAGAACGTTTTCATCAAAAGTCTTCTTCGCAAACAGCTTTATCCTGTCTACAAGCTTCTCTCCGGCTTCTATATCAACACCAGCATCTTTGTAGGTAAGCTTTCTCTCCTTCATTCTTCCTCTCCGTAGTCAATTTTACCGTCAAAGTAGATTGGAACTTCGTATGCGAAGTGGCGCTTTGTCCAGCCAGTTCCTCCCCCCAGCTCTCTCTCTATAAACTCCTCAAAACCTTTCACTTTTGAATCAAGAGCATCGGCATAGGCAAGGGCAACTGCCTCAAGGGTTTTTGGTTTTTTAGGCGAACCGTGCTCATACTGACCGTGGTGGGCCAGTATGCAGTGAAGCAGTTTTGTCTTTAAATCTTCAGGAAATCCGTCAATCTCAGCTATTTTGAACGCAACCATCTCGCAACTCATGTAGAGGTGGCCAAGGAGTATTCCCCTGTCTGTCCTGTCAATTGACGTCTCTACACTGTATTCGTAAACCTTACCTATATCGTGGAGAATTGCGGCGGTGATGAGAAGGTCTCTGTCCAGACTTTTATAGCGTTTTGCCACAGTTTCGCAGATTTCGGCAACTCCTAAAGTATGTTCAAGAAGACCACCGATGCAGGCGTGGTGGATGGTTTTACCGCCGGGAGCTCTGAGGAACCTCTCAACAAACTCATCGTCGTAGAAGAAGGCTTCAAGGAGTTTTCTCAGGTAGGGATTCTGAACTGTCTCTATAACTTCAAGGAGCTTTGTAAACTGGTCTTCTATCGGGAAACGGCTCTCTGAGATGAACTTTTTAGGGTCGTACTCCCCTTCAGAAGCAATTCTTATTTCTGTTAACTTGGGCTGAAGGTTGCCGTTGAAGTACTCCACATTTCCCTTAACAAATACAACGTCTCCCTTTTTAAAAATGGTAAGGTCTGCATCTTTAGGGGGCTTCCACCAGAGGGCCTGAAAAGTTCCCGTTTTATCTGAAAGGACAAGTCTTAAAAAGGGCTCTCCAGTCCTGTGTTTTCTTATTTCCACATGTTCAACGACGAAGTAACCTTCAAAGGGAGCTCCCACCGGAAGCTTATAGATGTCTCTGACAAGCACAGCTTCTCCCTGAGAAAAGGTAGGTATCGGGAATTATAAACGAAAGGGAGCGGAGCTCCCACTAAAACCCAACCTTAGCAGCGTAGAAAGCAGAGGTGTCAACAACCGGACTGATCCAGATACCAAAGACTATAAGAAGGACAGCCATAACCGCCAAAGGAAGAAGTATCCAGTTCTTATTAGGAGAGTCGTTAACCGGCTTTTCAAGTGTGGGTTCCTCAAGGTACATCTGTTTAGCAATCCAGATGTAGTAGGCAACGGAGAAAGCACTGTTAAGAAGACCGATAAGGGCCAGCCAGGTCATTCCGGCATCAACGGCAGCAGTAAAAACGAAAACCTTACTTATAAAACCTGCCATGGGAGGAACACCTGCAAGTGAAAGGAGGAAGATGAGGAAGAGAGCTCCAAGGAGAGGCTCCCTCTTACCGAGCCCTTTATAGTCATCCATAGTTCTGGCACCCCAGACAAAGAGGAAAACGGCAAAACAGAGGAAAGCAGCCGTTTTCATAAAGACGTAGGCAACGGAGTGGTAGATAATACCGGTAACGCTAAGAGGAACAGAAAGGGCCGCAAAGGCTACCAGCGTATATCCCGCATGGGCAACGGAGGAGTAGGCAAGTATCCTTGAAACCCTTTTCTGTGCAAGGGCAAGAAGGTTTCCAACTGTCATTGTAAGGGCAGCAATTATGGCAAGTATGAGTGTAAAGTGGCCTGCAACTACAGGAATGGCTTCATAGACAATCCTCATAAGACCGATGAACGCAGCACTTTTAGAGATACCTGTAAGGAGAGCGGCAACGCCCGGACAGGTTCCGTCGTAAACGTCAGGCCCCCAGAAGTGGAAGGGAAATGCCGTAATCTTAAACCCAAAACCGGCAAATATGAAAACTGCAGCAAGGGCAACAAGAGGATCTGCAAACAGGTTCTTAACAAGAGCAGAAAACTCAAAGCTCCCGGTCATTCCGTAGAGGAGAGAGATTCCAAAGAGCATGAAACCTACTGCAAGAGCTCCGTTGAAGAAATATTTAACACCTGCCTCAAAAGACTTATCGTCAAAGGCAAACAGAACCATAAGGTAGGTTGGCATTGTCATCAGCTCCATTGAAATGGCAAGAGAAACAAAGTTGTTGGCGCTGAGAAGGAGGAGAGCTCCAGCTGTAGATATCATAAGGGCCGATATCAGCTCATTCACAAACTTGTCCTTCTCCGTAATCCAGTAAACAACCAACATAACCATCCAGGAAGCAACTAAAATAAGAGCTCCCACTAAAATGGAGACCGGATCCGTTGTAAAGAAACCTTTTAAAACGTGCCTTCCCTTATCCGATATGAGAACCAAAAAGAGGGAGACCACGTATCCGATTGAGGAGATAAGAGCTCCCTGAATACCGGATATCCTGAAAAGCCTGTTAATGACGGGAAGAAAAGCTCCCGTTAAGGCCAGAACCATCGTTGCTGCAAGGTAGTTAATGTTCACCTGTTACCCCCTACTGAAAGAGTTGTGCAAAAGCGTTAACAACAGGGTTATAGAGGTTAAACACAAGGGACGGAACAACTCCGACCAGTATAAAAGCCCCTATGTAAAGGGCAAGTGGAATATTCTCAATTAGAGGGAGCTCCGTAAGAGATTTCAGGTTCTTAAACTCCTCCCTTAAAGGACCAAACACCGCCCTCTGGAGCATCCACATAAAGAAACCGGCACTTAAGGCACTGGCAAGTGGAACGATAATCATCAGCCAGCCGTAGTAGTCAAAGGCTGCAAGCATAACGGAGAGCTCCCCTACAAAACCAGCAGTTCCGGGAAGACCAACGGCAGCCAGAACACCTATAACGAACATCGTCATAAGCCCGGGAATCTTCTTCATTATCCCGCCGAGCTCTGAAATGTACCAGGTGTGGGTTTTGTGGTGAATATAACCTGCAATCATAAAGAGAAGGGAAATAACAAGGGCGTGTCCCACCATCTCGTAAACGGCAGCAGAAATACCTGCAGCTGTAAGGGCAGAAAGGCCTAAAAGGACAAATCCCATGTGGTTAATACTGGAGTAGGCAACCATCCTCTTAATGTGGTCTTCAGCCAGAGCCCTAAAACCAGCATAAAAGATTGTAAGAACAGCAATAAAGGCCATCAGCGGAGCAAAGAACTTGCTTGTCTGAGGAAAGAGGAATATTTCCCACCTTAAAAGACCGTAAGCCCCCATTTTTAGAAGCAGCCCGGCAAGGAAAACGGAAATTGGAGAGGGAGCCTGAACGTGAGCATCTGGAAGCCAGGTGTGGAAAGGAACAACCGGCATCTTAACGGCAAAACCTATAAACATCAGTACCCAGACAAGTTTTGCAACAGAAGGATCCAGCTGAACGTTCAAGAGCTTTCCAAACTCAAAGGTGTGGGTAGAGAGGTAGAGAACGATAATTCCCAAAAGAAGGAAAATACTTGCAAGGTGTGTATAGATAAAGAACTTCATCGCAGCGTATATCCTGTTTTCTGCTCCCCATATACCGATGTGGAAAAACATAGGAACGAGGGTAAACTCCCAGAAGATAAAGAACCAGAGAAGGTTCAGTGAGACAAAGACTCCAACCATCGGTCCCAAAAAGATAAGTATCAGGAAGAAGTAAGCACCCGGCCTCTCAATGTGCCAGGAAGAGAGGGTAACTGTAATGGCAAGAAAGGCCACAATCCCCAAAAGAACAAGAGAGATACCGTCAACGGCAAGGTGAAGGTTAAAGTCAAAAGGAGAGTAAATCCTGTAGAACTCGTGGAACGCAAAACCGTTACCGGGATATTTTGCAATTAGAAAGGCTGTGCAGAATGCCAGAAATACACCAACAGCCAGGGAAAGGTATTTGGGAAAGTCCCTGTTGAACTTCTCACCTATCCAGGCTAAGGGAGCCACAACAACAGGGAGCAGAATCATACTCAGCAGAACCATCTACTCCTCCTAAACAAAGAGAATGAGTAAAACAAGCGTTATTACACCGGCAACAAAGTAGGTCAGGTAATCTATAACATCGCCGGTTTGAATTTTCCTGCACCTATCCCAGCAGGCAAGTGAAAGCCTTGCAGTTCCATTAACAGCACCGTCAACAACATTTGTATCTATCCACTCAACTGCTTTAGCGATAGAACCGTAGAAGACGTGACGGCAGATCCACTTTATTGCAGCGTCAACGTACCAGCCGTTGTAAAGAAACTCGTTTAAACCTTTACCTAATGGGTGTGCAAGGAATTTAGCAGTACTGATAATCCTTTTGTAGTAGATGAGGAAAACGATGCCAAACAGTATGAACATCACAGTAAGAGTAGCAACTAAAAGGTTGAGGAAGAAAGGCTCATGGACCTCTCCAAAGAGGAAATGGATAATCTGCTCTTTGAAGAAGGGAACTAAAATGGTTAAAACTGCCAAAACGTAGAGAGGAACCAGCATTACAGGGTAAGCTTCTCTGGCCTTCTTTGAATACTCTGAAGGCTCTCCTGTGAAAACAACGAACCAGAGCCTGAAACCGTAAGCAATACAGAGAACGGCAGCAACAAAGGTAAGACCAAAAATGAGAGGGTTTCCGTACTCGTAAGTTGCTGAAATTATCCAGTCTTTACTGAAGAAACCGTTAAACGGAGGAACACCTGCCAGAGCAAGAATACCTACAAGGAAAAGGAGAGCAGTTTGAGGCATATACCTGTAGAGCCCTCCAAGCTTAAAGGCATCCTTCTGGTGAGTCATGTGGATAACGGCACCTGCAGAGAGAAAGAGGAGCGCCTTAAAGATTGCGTGGTTCATAAGGTGGAAAATTCCGGCTGCAGCCGAACCGACTCCAAGGGCAACGAACATCAGAGCAAGGTGCTCCATTGTAGAGAAAGCAAGGATCTTCTTGATTTCCGTGTGGGCGAGAGCTCCCGTAGCAGCAATGAAGGCGGAGAGAGCTCCCACAAATCCAACAACAATAAGAGCGTGGGAGTAGTCAAAGAACGGGAACATCCTCGCGACAAGGTAAACACCTGCGTTAACCATTGTAGCAGCGTGGATAAGGGCTGAAACGGTTGTCGGACCTTCCATAGCATCAAGGAGCCAAGGGAAGAGAGGAAACTGGGCTGACTTTCCAACTGCTCCAATGAAGATGAGAATTGCAATTAAGAGCCCCAACTTCACAGAAAAGGCTCCGGCAAGAGCAAGAGCATTTAGCTCCTGAAAGTTAATTGTTCCAAGTAGAACCCAGGCGACGATTATTCCAGCAAGCATAAATACATCGCCGAACCGGGTCATAACAAAGGCTTTAAGGGCAGCCTCCGCAGCGCTCTTCTTCCAGTACCAGTAACCGATGAGGAGGTACGAGCAGAGACCAACACCTTCCCAGAAGATATAAAGACCAACGAGGTTGCTGACAAAAACAAGACCAACCATAGAACCGATGAAGAAGAGCTTTTCAAAGTAGTACCTGTGTGGTGACTCATCGTCTTCCATGTAGCCTTTGGAGAAGACGATATCTAAGAAACCGATCCCTGTAGCAATTAAAGCCATAACAACAGAAAGGCTATCAACGTAAATTCCAAGAGGAACTTTAAAGGAACCGAAGGTAAACCAGTTGAACTTATGAACTATCGGATGCTCCCCGAGGTTAAGTGCAATGTAGCAGGTAAGGATAAAACCTGTTAAACCTGTTAGAGCAGCCACCCAGAAAGAGTTCCACTTCTCTGTAAACTTACCTATCAGAAAAGCAGTAATACTACCTACGAAGAAGATTCCAATTGTCAGATAAGTTATCCAGACTAACTTCTCCATACCTACCACCTCAGGTTCCTGATTTTTGAGGGAATAACCTCACCGAACCGTTTATAGAAGACGATGACTATGGCCAGACCAACGGCAGCCTCAAGGGCAGCAAGGCCTATGGTGAAGAATGCAAATATCTCACCGTCAACGTTTCTCTGAGCCGAGAAGATGGCAAGGTTCAGGTTTGCAGCGTTGATAACCATCTCAACGGCAAAGAGCATCCTAATAACAGACCTCCTTGAGAGAAGGCCGTAAATCCCCACTGCAAGGAGAGAAAAGGATAGAAACAGGTAAGCGTGAACATCTGCCTCAAGAAGCATTACTTAGCCTCCTTTTTCTTCGTAATGATGGCGTTTGCCATGTAAAGGAGGGCTGAAACGATAAAGCCCAGAACTATGGTAAAGAATGAATATTTCTCAACAAAAACCGTTCCAAGAACTTCAGTTGAAAAGGTTTTAAACGGCAAGGTATCTATAGCACTCAGGAAGGAGAAAAAGGTTCCCAGAATAAGGAGAAGCAAGCTCAAGACTATAGCTTTAACAGCTTTCCCTTCAGGCTTTTTGTAGCTTTCACCAATCATCATTATTGCAAAGAGGACAAGAATTGTTACGCCACCTGCGTAGATGGCAAGCTGAACACCACCCAAAACGGGCATATTCAGACCGAAGTAGACAAGGGCTATCTCTGAAAGGAGAACAACAAACGAGACGGCTGCCCAGAGAAGTGAAGTCGCCTCAAGGGCTATTATGGCACTTCCTATAACAACGGCGTAGATAATCCAGAAGTAGACGTTCCCCATTACTCCTCTCCTTTACTGCCTTTCTGAGGGTTGGATTCCTTTTCCGGAGACGGCTGCTCCTTTTTGGCTTCAGCTTTTGCCTGCTGAGCCTGTTGCTTCTTCTTCAGAGCTTCCTGCTTTTTCTTCTCAAGGAGCTCCTCCATCTTCTTCGCCTTCTCAAGGGCTTCCTCAAGGTTCTCAGGCTCAAAAACGTACTCTGTCAACCTGTCCCAGGTAACATCTTCAAGGATCATTGAGTAGTGGTCTGTAAGCTTTATTGCCTTTTCAGGCTTCGTAGGGCAGGCGTCCTCGCAGAGGCCACAGAAAATACACTCGTTAGCCCTTACTTTTGGAACAGCCCTCGGCTTCTTAACACCAGTGGGAACCATGTCTATACAGTTAACAGGGCAGGCCCTTGCACACATTGAACAGCCGATACAGAGCTCCGCATTGATGATGTGTTTGCCACGGTAGTGGAGCTCCCTCTTTATCCCCTTATCCCACCAGATCTCGGTAGCCTTTGGTGCAAAGAGTGCCTTCGTAACCCTGAGAACTTTCTTAGTTGCTTCAAAAGGTATCTTTAAAGCTTCTTTAGCCTCCATCTAACCTCCTAAGAGATAAACATTTTGACGAGAATTATGAAAGCAAGGTTCAGAAGTGCCACCGGTGTTAAAACCTTCCAGCAGAACCTTAAAAGCTGATCCATTCTGATACGGGGTGTTGAAGCTCTAACAACGAAAGTAAACAGATAAAGAACTGCTACCTTCACAAAGAACCAGACAATTCCCGGTAAAATAGGTCCTTTAAAGCCTCCAAGGAAAAGGATAACGGCAACAGAGAAAAGAGCAAAGAGTTCAATAAGCTTTGCTACGGCAAGAATCGCGTAGTTAAATCCTCCAAACTCTGTAAGGAAACCGTAAACAACCTCCTGCTCCGCTTCAGGTATGTCAAAAGGTGGCCTGTCGGTAACTATTAACGTCGCTGTAATGAATATCAGGAAAGCGGGAAGAAGGATAAAGAAACCAAGCCAGGAGCTCTCGTGAACTATCTGAAGGTGGTTAAGAGTTCCGTAAAAGACTGCTGCAGCAAGTGCTGAAAGCCAAAGAGGAATTTCACCGGAAATCATCTGGTTAACAACCCTTAAACCACCAATGAAGGAGTACTTACTCTTTGAAGCCCAACCTGCGTAGAAGAAGACCGGAGGCATACCGGTAACAAGGGCAAGTATTACAAGAAGGTCAAAGCTGGTACTCACTATGTAACTATGTTCAGAAAAAGGAATAAAGGCTATGAGAATTGCAACCATTAAAAAGGCAACAAAGGGAATCAGAGAAAACAGGAGCTTGTTGGCCCTCCTCTGAATAACAAACTCTTTCTGAAGAAGCTTAAAAACATCGGCAGTTGTCTGAAGGATTCCCCACTTACCAACGTAGTAAGGACCTGTTCTCAGGTGAACATCGGCAAGAACTTTCCTTTCAAGGTAAAAAATCGTAAGGAAAACCACCAGGAGAAAGAGAAAACCGGGGAAAAATATTGCTTTAATCCAGGCTTCCATTCCAGGCCTCCTACCTATCTATATCGCCGTGACACATGTAAAGTGATGCAAAGATAACTGGAACATCTGCAAGCTTAACGTTCTTCATAATCTCTGGAAGTGCCCAGACATTGGCAAAGGAGGGAGCTCTCATTTTCAACCTGTAAGGCCCTGTCCCTCCATCACTGATAAGGTGAAAACCGAAACAACCACGGGCCCACTCAACGTTAACGTAAGCCTCTCCAGGAGGAACTTTTATCGGGAACTTGGTTCTCCACTCTCCTTCAGGTAATCCCTCAATTGCCTGTCTGATAATCTTTGCAGACTCTATAAGCTCCTCCCACAGAACGAGATACCTTGCGTAGGCATCACCTTCCTCTTTTGTTACAACCTTAAAGTCAAGCTCACCGTAAGCAGCATACGGGTAGTCTTTCCTAACATCTGAAGCAACGCCAGAAGCCCTGAGAGCAGGACCCGCAAGACCGAGTTCTACAGCTTTCTCCTTTGGAACAACACCAATCCCCTGAGAACGGAGTTTTAATGTTGGGTTATCAATAAAAACTTCCGCATACCTTGGAATAAACTCTTTTTCAAGGAAATCAACAGCTGAAATCATCTTCTCTATAAACTTTCCTGTCGGTTCATACCTGACACCGCCAGGGATAATAGAAGCAGTTGCAATCCTCTGACCGGAGTAAACCTCAAAGGCATCAAGGAACTTCTCACGGGCTATGAGGGCCCACTGCATAGGAGTATGGACACCCATAACCCCTACAAAACTACCCAGACCTATAAGATGGCTGACAATTCTTCCGCCTTCACAGAGAATAGTCCTTACATAGTCAGCCTTTTTAGGAACCTCAACCCCTGCAATCTTCTCTGCAGCTATTGAGTAGCCGGCCATAGTTCCAAAGTCATCCATGAAACAGGCTCTTTCAACGTTAACAACGGCGTTTATCCAGGTTCTATACTCAACCAACTTCTCAAGAAGCCTCAGAACGTAACCGATGTCCGGATCAACTTTTACGACTTCATCTCCATCAACCCAGAGCTTCAGCCTCATAGGACCAGAAGCAGGGTGCTGAACACCCCAGTTAAGCTGAAGGAGCTTCTCCTGTAAGAGCCCTAAATCCTCTCCGGAAATCTCCTTTGATTCTTCAACAACAAACGTGTATCCTGCTAAAGAGATGCTGTTTCCCATTACTTCTTCTCCTTAGAGGGCTTCCTGTGTTTTTCAAAATCGTAAGACTTTCTAAGAGGGAACAGTCCCTCTGCCCAATCTGGAAGGAGCATAACCTCAAGGCGCGGATTCCCTATAAACTCAACGCCGAACATCTCCCACGCCTCTCTTTCATGGGGCTGGAGAGGAGGAAATATGTCCGAAACAGTAGGAACTGTTAAATCCTCAGAAGAGAGGTTAACCCTTACCATAACAAACTTTTTTTCGTTAAGGTTTTCCAGAATGTAGTTAACCTGAAACCCCCCACCTTTAGGGGTATAGTCAACAACCGAAACAGTATGGGGGTAGCTGAAACCGTTATTTTTCAAAAACTTTACCAAATCCCTTAACCGTTCCCTTTCACACTCAATAAGAAGAATGTTTGTATCGTATCCCTTTGATTCCAGGCCAAACTCAGCCTTCACTTTTTCCTTTATCTCCTCAAGCATAACTACCCCTTAATACTCTATTTCTTCCATACGGTTTGGGTGTTTCTTAGCAGCGTTTTCCCTGTCTCTTAGAATTATCTCCTTAAGCCTTAAGAAACCTTCAAGAGTTGCCTCAGGGTTTGGAGGACATCCAGCAACGAAAACGTCAAACGGAATGTACTGGGAAACGTCAACTGCAACGAAGTCTGAATCCCAGTAAGGACCTCCACCACCGGCACAGGCCCCCATACCGAAAACGTACCTCGGTTCAGGCATCTGCTGGTAAACCCTTAAGAGAACTGGAAGAACTTTCCTTGAAACAAGCCCTGTAACAATTATGAAATCTGCCTGACGGGGACTTGGAACCATCATAAAACCGTACCTTTCCCAATCAAAACGGGGTCCCATAAGGGCCAGAACTTCCAAGGAGCAGCAACCGCTACAGAAATGAACTCCCCAGGGGGAGTTTGACCTTGACCAGTCAAAGAACTTAAGTATCATCGCCTGTTTCCTCCAACCATTACGTAGGTAAGTGGAATCATTAAGAGGAGTGAGAAGAGGATGAATATCCAGCCGAATTTTGGGTCACCCTTTCCAATGGAGTAGAGAACGAAGAATACGCCGGCTATATCCATTGCGATAAAGATAATTGCGTAGAAGTAATACTGAAAGTTAACACTTGAGATAATAGGTTCAGGAGCTGGAAGACCACACTCGTAGGTGTCTTCTTTTACGGGGTGGGGATCCCTGGGAGCAACGGCAACTGACATTACCCACAGGAGAATTCCGGCAAGGGCCATAACGACTATAAAGACTATAAAACTGTATAGCATTTCTCCTCTCCTGCTCGTCTTTTGGTTAATATTACCAAACTGTAAAAATTTTGTAAACAATCTGTAAAAGGCAGGATTTAAAACTATTTTAAGATAGAGAAGGGCGAAAGGTCAAGAATTATGAAATTCTTATCTTTTCTTTAGCCGAACCTTCCAGTTATGTAGTCCTCTGTTAGCTTCTCTTTTGGCTTAACGAACAGCTCCTCTGTTTTGTTGAACTCTATCAGTTCTCCCAGGTACATAAAAGCGGTGTAGTCTGAAACCCTTGCAGCCTGCTGCATATTGTGGGTCACAATTATTACCGTTAACCTGTCTCTGAAGCTGACAACAAGCTCCTCTATCTTTGCAGTTGAAATGGGATCTAAAGCTGAAGTAGGTTCGTCAAAGAGGAGAACTTCAGGTTCAACAGCTATCGCCCTTGCTATACAGAGCCTCTGCTGCTGACCACCGGAAAGAGCCGTAGCCGGTTTATTAAGCTTATCCTTTACTTCGTCCCACAAAGCTGCATCTTTTAAGGCTTTTTCAACTCTGTCTGCAAGCTCAGTCTTATTCTTTATTCCCTGAAGTCTTAAACCGTAAGCAACGTTGTCAAAAATGGACATAGGAAAAGCTGTAGGCTTCTGGAAAACCATTCCAACCCTTATTCTCAGTTTTATAACGTCGTAGTTGGGGTCAAGTATGTTCTCTCCGTCAAGGAGTATTTTTCCCTCGTAACGGTTACCGGGGTAAAGGTCGTGTATCCTGTTAAAACACCTTAAAAGAGTAGTTTTTCCACAACCAGAAGGACCTATTAGAGCGGTTATCCTCTTTTCAGGTACTTTGAATGAAATACCCTTAAGAACGAGATTCTTCCCGTAGTAGAACTTTAAGTTGTCAACTACGATTTTTACAGGTTCAACAGGCTCTATGATAAAGGCCATAACTCCTCCTACTTCTTAAACTTGTAGTGGGCAATAACTCTGCCTAAAATGTTGGCTCCTAAAACGCCGAACGTAAGGATTATAGCCGCCGCCCAGGCAAGGTCCTGCCAGTATTTGTAGGGACTCATTGCGTAGTCGTACATGGTAACGGTTAAAGAGGCCATCGGTTGGAAGATGTTTAGTGTGAAGAAGTTGTTGTTGAAAGATGTAAAGAGGAGGGGTGCTGTCTCTCCACCAATTCTCGCAACGGAAAGAATTACGCCAGTTACTATTCCCGTTATTGCTGCCCTGTAGACAACGTCTTTTATAACCTTGAACTTTGTTGCTCCGAGGGCATAGGCGGCCTCACGGAGCTCCGGCGGAACCATTCTCAGCATATCGTCTGTCGTTCTGAGAATTATGGGAATCATCATTATCGCCAGAGAGACTGAACCGGCTAATCCCATAAAGTGTCCGAAGGGCTTAACCATAATTGCGTAGATAAAGGTGCCCACAACTATTGAGGGAATACTCATCATAACGTCAGACAGATCTCTTATAAAGTTTGCCCATCTGCTTCCCTTTCCGTATTCCGAAAGGTACGTTCCTGCAAGGATTCCTATTGGAATTCCTATAACTGTTGCAAGAAAAACGATTATCGTCTGGCCGACTATTGCGTGTTTCAGCCCTCCTG
This sequence comes from Desulfurobacteriaceae bacterium, assembly GCA_027075275.1. Taxonomy (GTDB): domain Bacteria; phylum Aquificota; class Aquificia; order Desulfurobacteriales; family Desulfurobacteriaceae; genus Balnearium. Next base: position 8,986 of record JALTBO010000001.1, on the reverse strand, counting down.
TGTTGTCTCCGGGAGCAGGAGGATCTCCAACGAATACTTCCCAGGAAAGAGAGCCTAAACCTTTGTAGAGCAAGGTTCCCAAAATCCAGAAAAGCCACAGAAGGCCAAAAAAGGCAGCAAGGGTTGAGAGGATAAGAACTATGCCGTTAACAAGCTTTCTCCTTTTTACTGCGTCCAAGTCTTACCTCTCCACTTTTTTAAGGAAAAGGAACTTCCCAATAACTATCACAAAGAAGCTCATAACGAAGAGAATAAAAGCCAGGTAGAACAGGCTTGACAGGTAGATATCGGAATCTGCCTCTGTAAACTCGTTTGCCAGAGTAACAGTAATAGAGGTTGCCGGTTCTAAAAGGGAGTGGGGAATTACCGGCTGGTTACCCATAACAAAGGTTACCGCCATCGTTTCGCCTAAAGCTCTTCCTAAAGAGAGGATCACTCCACCTACAACGCCTAACTTTGCGTAAGGGATAACAACGTCTTTCATAACGTCCCACTTTGTAGCTCCCAGGGCGTAGGCAGACTCTTTCAGGATATCTGGAACCATCTTAAAAGAATCCCGGGATATGGCCGCTGTGTAGGGAAGTATCATTATTGAAAGGACAATTGAAGCCGTTAGAAGGCCGATACCTGGGGTGTATCCCTCAAACCACTGGCCGATTAAGGGAAGTTTTCCTAAAGTGGCGTGGATTACCGGCTGGAGCTTATCTCTCATAAAGGGTGCAAAGAAGAAGAGCCCCCACATTCCGTAGATGATGCTGGGAATGGCCGCAAGGAGCTCTATTGCTACACCAACAGGTGCTCTTAAGTAGTGGGGAGCAATTTCTGTGAGGAAGATGGCAACGCCGATGGCAACGGGAACGGCTATCAGAATGGATATGATGGTGCTGACGACGCTTCCGAAGATGGCGGGAGCTCCCCCAAACTTATTCATTGGAGGGTTCCACACCGTTGAGGTTATAAACTTCCAGACGCCAAAGGTCTTAATGGCAAGCTCAGATTCACCGTAGAGAACCACTGCAAGAGCTATCAGTATAACAACAACCAGAAGTGCCGAAAGGGCTGCAACCTTACCGAAAGTCCAGTCTGCCCAGAATCCACGGCTTTTGGCCATACCCCAACTCCAAGCCTTTATGCAGGCCAATTTTATCAGAGTAGGTAATTTATCAGGTAAACTGTTAAGAGTTTGTTAAAAACAACAGCCGAGAATAATTTATCTTCCACTGTAAAACCATCAAAAACTAAAAGGAGCTCACTATGGTTAAGCCGGGAGAGTTTGTCCACCTTCATCTCCACTCTCAGTACTCCATCTTAGACGGAGCGATAAAGGTAAAAGACCTTGTTGACAAAGCCGTAGAGTATGGAATGCCAGCAGTTGCCGTAACAGACCACGGAAACATGTTCGCCTCCTACGAGCTCTACAAAACTTGCAAAGAGAAAGGGATAAAGCCCATAATTGGACAGGAGTTCTACATAGCCAAAGGCTCCCGGTTTGATAAGAGCAAAGGAAAAGAGGGAGAAAAGGGAAGTTACCACCTGATACTCCTTGCAAAGAACGACACAGGCCTCAAGAACCTCATGAAGCTCAGCTCAATCGGGTTCATTGAAGGTTTTTACTACAAGCCGAGAATAGACAAAGAGGTTTTGGAAAAGTACAGCGAAGGCTTGATTGCCCTCTCTGCCTGTATTCAGGGAGAAATACCTCTCCTCTATCTGATGGGAAAAGAGAAGGAGGCCGAGGAGGCTGCAAAGTGGTACAAGGAACTCTTCGGAGACGACTTCTACTTAGAAATCCAGTACCACGGAATTAAAGAGCAGGAAAAGGCTAACAGATTTTTGATAGAGCTCTCCAGAAAACTTGACATAGACCTTGTTGCAACAAACGACGCCCATTACCTCAACAGAGAGGACTGGGAAGCCCACGACGTTCTTCTATGTCTTCAAACAGGCAAAAAACTTGCCGACGAAAAGCGAATGAGGTTCCCAAGCAAGGAGTTCTACTTCAAGAACGCTCAGGAGATGATGGAAGTTTTCAGTGAAGTTCCCCAGGCCATCTTCAACACTCTAAAAATTGCCGAGAAGATTGAAGATAGGTTAGAAACTTTTGAGAACAGAGGATACCTCCTTCCAAAGTATGAAGTTCCTGAAGGATACACCTACGAGAGCTACTTAAGAAAACTTGCAGAGGAAGGCCTTGAAAGGAGGTTTAAAGAGCAGGGAATTATAGACGGAGAGAAAAAACAGAAGTACTACGAAAGACTCAACCACGAGCTGAAGATAATCAGCGATATGGGATTCCCGGGATACTTCCTGATCGTCTGGGACTTTATCAACTGGGCAAAGAGAAACGGAATTCCCGTCGGCCCCGGCAGGGGTTCAGCAGCAGGCTCTTTAGTTGCATACGCCATAGGCATTACAGACATAGACCCATTAAGGTTCAACCTCCTCTTTGAGAGGTTCTTAAACCCTGAAAGGGTAACGATGCCCGATATTGACGTTGACATCTGTCAGGAGGGAAGGGACAGGGTTATTCAGTACGTTCGGGATAAGTACGGAGAGGACAAGGTCTGCCAGATCATAACCTTCGGAACCATGAAAACAAAGATGGTTGTCAGGGATGTAGGAAGGGTTCTCGGAATTCCGCCGAAAGAGGTTGACAAGTTAGCAAAGCTCATTCCAAACGATGCGAAGTCTGTTGAGGATGCTGTAGAGAGAGCTCCCGAAATCAAAGACCTTATGGAGAAAGACCCAACAGTTGAAAGGCTCATAAAGATAGCTAAAAGGCTTCAAGGGCTTGCCCGCCAAACGGGAGTCCACGCTGCAGGCGTTGTTATCGCCCCTGAAACCCTCACAGACTACATACCGCTGGCAAAGAGCAAAGACGGAGACATCACAACACAGTACGACATGGGTCAGGTTGAGTCCTTAGGCCTTCTGAAGATGGACTTTTTAGGCCTCAAAACTCTCACTATCATAGACAGAACCATAAAGCTCATAAAAGAGAGGCACGGCGTTGAGATAGTTCCGACAAAACTTCCTTTAGACGACGAGAAGACCTTTAAGCTCCTTCAGGAAGGAAACACAATCGGCGTCTTCCAGCTAGAATCAAGGGGCATGAGAAACCTGATGAAGAGGCTCAAGCCCAGCGTTTTTGAGGACATCATCGCCCTCGTTGCCCTCTACAGGCCCGGTCCCCTTAACTCCGGAATGGCGGAAAGCTACATAAAGAGGAAACACGGAGAGGAAGAGGTTGACTACATCTTCCCTGAGCTTGAGCCGGTTCTCAAAGAGACCTACGGCCTCTTTATCTATCAGGAACAAATAATGCAAATCGCCAACATACTTGCAGGCTACTCTTTAGGAGAGGCAGACCTCTTAAGGCGGGCAATGGGTAAAAAGAAGAAGGAGATAATGGAGGAACAGAGGGGATTCTTCGTCTCAAGGGCTGTTGAGAGAGGTTATCCGAAAGAGAAAATAGAGAAGCTCTTTGACGACATTGCAAAATTTGCAGAGTACGGCTTCAACAAGTCCCACTCTGCTGCCTACGGGTTCCTTGCCTACGTAACTGCCTACCTGAAGGCCCACTACCCTAAAGAGCTGATGGCAACGATGATGTCTATTGACTTTGATAAAACCGATGAGATTGTAAAGTTCATGAAAGACTGTAAGGAGAACGGAATTCCGGTATTTCCGCCGGATATCAATAAAAGCGGAGCCTACTTTGAGATTGAAGGTGAGGGAATAAGGTTTGGCCTTGCAGGTATTAAGGGCGTTGGAGAGAAGGCAGCTCTGCACATTGAGGAAGTAAGGAAAGAAGGAGGAGAGTTTAAGGACCTCTACGACTTCTGCCAAAGGGTTGACCTGAAAATTGTGAACAGGAAGGTCATTGAAGCCCTTATAAAGGCTGGAGCCTTTGATTCCACAGGAATATCAAGAGCCGCAAACTACGAAGTTTTAGACAGGGCAATGAACGCAGCCCAGAGCATTCAGAAGTCAAAGAGTAAGGGACTTATGAGCCTCTTTGGAGATGAGACAGCTGTTGTTGATAAGGAATTCCCCGACATTCCAGAGTGGAACGACAGGATAAAGTGGGAGTACGAGAGGCAGGCTATAGGCTTCTACCTCTCTGGCCATCCGTTAGAGGAGTATAAAGGAGTTGTTGAGCTGAAGTTCAACTCCTCATCTGAGAAGGAGGAGTGGAAGGATGGAGAGGAGGTTTTCCTTGCAGGAGCCATAACTGAAGTGAAGCTTAGGAGGACTCAGAGGGGAGAGCTCTGGGCAACCTTAGAACTTACAGACCTTGACGGAACCGTATCCGTTCTGGTCTTTCCCAACGTTTACAGGGAGGTTTCGGAGCTCCTCACTGAAGGAAACCTGATAGCCATCAGAGGACAGGTAAGGGAAGAGGAGGAGAGCAAAAGCGTTATAGCAAGGGAGATTGTCTCAGTCCGCGAAGCGGTTTCGGGGCAGGTAAACGAAATCGTTATAACGATAGACGGAAGCCGGATAACAGAGGAGACCCTCTCAAGGCTCAGGAGCTTCATAGAGGAGAACTCCTCGCCAGACGGAAAGCCGGTTGTTGTTGAGGCGGAGCTCCCCGACTGTTTTGTAAAATTGCAAATAGACCCGGACTTGAAGTTACCCCTTGATGCACATATCCTTAAGACCCTTCAGGAAAACCTGAACCTGAAGAAGATAAAAGTAAACTGAGGTTGAAAAAATGGCCGGACTGCACGAGTTTGAACTTCAGGTAGACAGGCTCAGAAAGAAAATTGAGGAACTGAAACAGATGGGAAAACACGACCCTGCCGTAATTGAGGAGATAGAGAGGAAGTTCCAGAAGAAGATTGAGGAGTTCTACAGGAACCTCTCCGCCTGGGATAGGGTTCAAATAGCCCGCCATCCCAACCGCCCCCACGCCGTTGACTACATAAGGGCTGTTTTTGAGGACTTTGTAGAGCTCCACGGCGACCGCCACTGCGGAGACGGAAAGGCAATAGTTGCAGGGTTTGCAAAGTTTGAAGGTGAAAGCGTATGTGTAATCGGACAGGAAAAGGGAAGGGAGACAAAGGAGAAGATAGAGAGGAACTTCGGAATGCCCCTTCCCGAAGACTACAGAAAGGCCCTAAGGGTTATGAAACTGGCCGAGAAGTTCAGAAAGCCCATCATCACCTTAGTTGATACCCCCGGAGCCTTTCCCGGAATAGAAGCAGAGGAGCACGGTCAGTCTGAAGCCATTGCAAGGAACCTCCTTGAGATGTCTAAACTGAAAGTTCCCGTTGTCAGCGTTGTTATTGGAGAAGGAGGAAGCGGAGGAGCTCTGGCAATTTCAGTTGCAAACAGGCTTTTAATGTTTGAGAACTCTATCTATTCAGTAATTTCCCCTGAAGGCTGCGCAGCAATCCTCTGGCAGTCTCAGGACAAAGTGAAAGAGGCGGCAGAGGCTCTAAAATTAACTGCTGAAGAACTCAAAAAATTGGGAATCGTTGATGAGATAATTCCTGAACCCTTAGAGGGTGCCCACAGAGATTGGGAAACAACCTTTGAGAACTTCAGAAACTACGTTAAGAAACACCTTGATGACCTTAAAAAACTCTCACCTGAAGAACTTGTTGAGAATAGGTATCAGAAATTCAGAAAGATTGGAGCTTTTTAGAGAGGCAGGCAAAGGGCCTACCTCATAATTTTTGAGAGTAAAAGGGAAACAATCTCCTCTGCAGGTCTCTCCTGAAGGAGCTCCCCTGCCAGCTTCCTAATTCTCTCCGGAACCCTGCTGGCATCTTCAGAGAGAAGTTTCTCTTTCAGCTCTTTAACGTCGTTAACCCTGAAACGCTCAGGCCTTATGCCTTTAAGTCCCTTAATCCTATACATTCTCCTCTTTTCAGGCTCGGCAACGAGGCTTATTGCCGTTCCTTCCCTTCCGGCCCTTCCAGTCCTACCGATACGGTGGACGTAGCTCTCGGGGTTTTCGGGAAGCTCGTAGTTAATAACAAGGCCAACGTCTTTAATGTCAAGGCCTCTGGCCGCAACATCTGTGGCAACAAGAACCTTTACCTTTCCCTCGCGGAAGGCCCTTAAAACGTTCTCCCTCTGCCTCTGAGACAGGTCTCCGTGAATGGCCCTTGCGTTTATGCCCCGGCGCTGGAGCTCCCTCTCAATATCGGCAGCGTCCCTCTTTGTCTTAACGAAAACAATTGTTGCCGTTCCCTCGTTCTCCTTCAGAATCTTCTCAAGGGCTTTCAGCTTATCCTCACTCCTGACAAGCAAAACCCTCTGTTTAACCTTCGGAGTGATAAGCTGCTTGCTGACCTTGATGAACTTATAGCCGGGCTTCAGGTAGCTGTCTATCAGCTTCCTTATCTCGTAGGGCATAGTTGCCGAAAAGAGCATCGTCTGTTTCTCTTTAGGCGTTTTTGAGAGAATCTCCTCAATATCCTCAATGAATCCCATATCTAACATCTGGTCTGCTTCGTCTAAAACAGCATAGCGAACCTTATCAAGCTTTAAAATCCCCCTGTTTATAAGGTCCTTCACCCTTCCGGGAGTTCCAACAATTATCTGATTTCTTCCCCTTCTCAGAATGTTTGCCTGCCTCTCTATGGAAACTCCCCCGTAGATAGGATAGGCTGAAACTCCCTTGTTCTTCCCTATAAGTGAAATCTCGTGGGCAACCTGAATGGCAAGCTCCCTCGTAGGAGTAAGGATTATCGCCTTAACACCCCTCTCCCTTGGGCTTATCCCTTCAACTATGGGAATACCGAATGCAGCTGTCTTTCCCGTTCCCGTCTGTGCCTGCCCAACGATGTCTTCACCTTTAAGTGCAACAGGAATGGCCTCTTTCTGGATAGGTGTTGGAGACTCAAAACCCATCTCTTCCAGAGATTTCTGAATTCTCTCATCTAACTGGTTAAAACTGAACTCCATGTGTCTCTCCTCTTTTAACTGTATGGTTTTAAATAAAAATTGCCACGATTCCCGCCGCCGTTTCAGACGGAAACCGTGGCAACTATTCTAATTAAATTTAAGCTCTAAGTTAAAGCCTTTCTACGTCTACGGCTTTAAGACCTTTATCGCTCTCTGTTACGTTGAAGGAAACTCTCTCTCCTTCTTCAAGGGTTCTGAACCCTTCTCCGTTGATGCCTGTGTAGTGGACGAAAACGTCCTGACCGTTGTCGGCTGTGATGAAGCCGTAACCTTTCTTTGAGTCAAACCACTTCACTGTTCCTGTGAGCTTTTCCATGTTTCCTACCTCTCTAAAGTTTCTTAAAAAGTTAAAAGCCCCAGAAGGCAGAAACGGCATGCCTTCTGGGGCCTTACTCAGTTTCCGTCGTGCTGCCTTCTGTATCTGGAGAGCTAATTTAACACTTTAAAAAACAACCGTCAATAGGCAACATTTTAAATCTAAGCAAGACAATCTGTTCAAAGTTTAAAAATGCAAAACAATAGAAACTTGATAGAATATAAGTTCAGACAATTTAACGGAGGTGAACAATGGCCAGAAGTTTCAGCGACGGCCTTGCCAAAGGTCTCGGAATAGGAGCAACAATCGTAGGGCTCTATATGATGACAATGTTCTCTCTCCTTCCACTTGGTATCTTCTCAAAGGTTTTAGACCTTAAAGATTATTTCGGACTGAAAATCGGACTTGCTGCCATTTTCTCACTCATAACTTTCCTCTACTACATCCGCTACGTTAAGAGCCTGAAGCTTTCTCCTATTGTCTGGGGATTCGGTGCAATGATTTCAATAATTATGTCTGGTGTTCTCTTCTTTGTAACAGTTGATGTAGTTCTAAAGATTTTGGGGTTAGAGTAAAAAATGGATATTAAACAGTTAGAAGTCTTTGCAAGGGTTTTTGAGAACCAGAGCTTTTCTAAGGCTGCACAGCAGTTGGGTCTATCTCAACCCACTGTGAGCACCCACATTCAGCACCTTGAGGACATCTTAGGAAAGAAGCTCTTTGACAGAGTTGGTAGAAGGGTTATTCCTACAGCAGAAGCCAGAATACTCTACCGCCACGCCGTTGAGATACTGAAGAAGAGGGAAGAGGCTTTAGCGGAGCTCCTTTCGTTAGACAAGAAACCACACACGGGAACTGTGAAGATTGCAGCCAGCAACATTCCTGGAGACTATCTGATTCCTCACGTTTTAAGAAGACTGAGAGATATCTTCCCGGAAGTAACGTTTGTTGTTGAGATATTTGACTCAAACAAGGTTATAGGAATGCTGAAAGAGCAGCTTCCAGCTTTTGACATAGGGTTCGTTGGCCTTGAGGTTAAAGATCCAAAGCTTGAGTCAAAGAAGATTCACGACGACGAGATAGTTTTGATAGCTCCACCCTACCACAAGGGCAATTCGGTAGACCTTGAGGAGCTCCCTAAACTTCCCCTCATATTCCGTGAGGCAGACTCCGGAACAAGGAGAACCGTTGAGGAGGAGCTGAAAAAAGCAGGAATTGACCCGAGAACCCTGAATATTGCTGCCTACCTTGGAAGCAACACGGCAATCAAAGAGGCCGTAAAGCGAGGAGCCGGCTACGGTTTGGTTTCCAAATACTCCGTTGAAGATGAGGTTCAGTGCGGAAAGCTGAAGGTTCTGAAGGTCAAAGGGCTCTCAATAAAGAGGTGTTTCTTCGCCGTAAGGAGAAAGGACATTACCCCTCTGCCGGTAGTAAGAACGCTGTGGGAGAAGTTAGACAAGCTTTTTAAGAACGGAAGAAACGGAGAGTGTTAAGGGCACTTTTGTAGATAGGCTGGTCTATGAACTTCCCTTTGTAGGCCACTCCTCCTTTTCCCTCTTTCAGCGCCTCTTCGTAAACTCTAACTATCTCCCTTGCCTCCTCTATCTCCTCTTCCGCTGGAGAGAAGACCCTGTTTGCAACATCAACCTGTTTAACAGAGATGCACATCTTTCCTGCAAATCCCATCTCTCTCTCGGCTTTTGCCTCCTCCTCAAAGCCCTCAAGGTCTTTATAGTCCTGATACGCAGG